>NZ_AKFU01000035.1:0-492210 GCF_000277625.1 Clostridium sp. MSTE9 | reverse complement strand
GCTGCCTTTGGAAACCGGGAGAAGCTCCCGCTCTGGTTCTTACTCACGCACAGGCACAGCCTGTGCGTGAAGCAAGTGCGTAAGGGAAGCTTTCACGTCTGCAAATGGTACCAAAGTACTCTACAAGTCAATAAAGCATGCGGCGAAGCCGCACCAAAAAACTGCGAGCCAACGAGAGCGCTCTGAAAATGCCCGCCGACAGTCGGGACAGCAAGACTGATTTATCGATGAAACTCGGAGAGTGGGCATTTTCATTGGAGCGCCTTTCCGGTAGCTTTCATTTTCGCCGTCAGGGATCGTTCCCAAAAACGGATTCCAAAGGTGCCCTTTGGCGAGTCTTTGCTTACTTTCGCCTCGTAGCGAAAGTAAGGGCCCGCCCCGGCATGAGGGGCAGACCCTGCGCCAGCAGAAAAATGCGGCGAAGCCGCACTAAAAAACTGCGGGCTGACGAGAGCGCTCTGAAAATGCCCGCCGACAGTCGGGACTGCAAGACTGATTTCCCGATGTAGTTCGGAGAGTGGGCATTTTCAATGGAGCGCCTTACGGATAGCTTTCGTTTGCACAGTCAGGAGCCGTTCCACAAAAACGGATTCCAAAGGTGTCCTTTGGAAGGCCTTTGCTTACTTTCGTCCTTTCACGAAAGTAAGTGCCCGCCCCGGCACGAGGGGCATACTCTGCGCCAGCAGAATTACCCGTGAGGCAACTCACAGAAAAAATAATTTCTCTTGGTATCATCGAGGTATAAAAAGACCTGCCGTCAACCATGTTGACGGCAGGTCTTTTTATGTTGTTCGGCGGATTTTCGTTCCAATAAAAGTAACTCCAGCAAACACGAAAGCGGCAGGTTGTCGGTGATAAGCTGAAAGCGCTGCTCGCCCTGTTCCGTCCAGCTTCGCACCGCCTGTAAAATGGCGATTTTTCGTTTGGTGCCGGGCTGTAACCGAAGCCGGTATTCGTAGTCGTCTACCTTCATGCTCACTTCATAGCTTGCGTCCAAAGGGCCGGAGTGCCCTTGCTGAGTCAGATAACGGCATAGCAGATCGTATTGCTCCTGAGAAAACTGGCGAATGATCATGTTTGCATCTCCTCCATACCAAAATAATGACTCTAGTTAAGATTCAGTATAGCAGAGTGAAAAGGAGAATGTAGGCTACCGGTGCTACCGTTTTATATTTATTTTTATTTAATCAGAGAATAAAGCTTCATATCCAAAATTTCTCCGTTTTTAAAGGCGTTCTTCCGAAGAGTTCCCTCCAAAATAAATCCTGCCTTTTCCAGTACCCGGCACGAGGCAGCGTTGTGGGCAAACGGCTCGGCGAAAATACGCAGAATGTCGCTGTTTTGAAATACATAGTCGCAGATCTGCCGCACAGCGCTGGTGCAGATACCTTGGCCCCAGTATGGCTCCGCCACATAATACCCCAGCTCGGCGGTGCGAAAATGAATGTTTGCCTGCCGAAATACGCCGATGCTGCCGACGGCCCGGCCGTCCACATCGATTGCAAAGGCGTACTGGCTGCCCGGCTCTGCGCCGAGCATCGTGCGAATGTACTCTTCGGCGTCGGCCTGTGTGTAAGGGTAGGGGATGCCGTCCCGCAGGTTTTTCAGAATGTTCGGGTTGTTCATCGCTGCGGCCAGGTCAGCCGCGTCGCTCGGCCTCCATGTGCGGATCGTGCATTGCATCCGTTTTCCCTCCTATGCGCCCCAGGAATAAAAATCCTTCAGGAACCAGATTTCCTTTGCCTCAAACTCACGGTGATTCAGGTATTCCAGAATTCCCGCGGGCGATGTGAACTCAAACCGAAGCTTGTAGGAGTACAGCGCCTGATACGGCAGGCCGGTTTTCTTGTTCTGGCGGTTTGTGCCGTATTTTCCGTCCCCGGCCAGCGGGTGGCCGATCGAAGCCAGATGCGCGCGGATCTGATGGGTGCGCCCGGTCAAAAGGTCGATTTCCAGCAGGCTGTACGCGCCGCGCTCTTCCAGAACACGGTAACGCGTGCGAATGCTCTTGGCGCCCGGCGCGCCGTGGCTCGAAATATATACCCGGTTCTGGTTTTCATTTTTCTCAAGAAACCCTTCCAGCGTAGCGGATTTTTCCTCCATGCGTCCGCACACGATGCACAGGTACAGCTTTTTCAGCTCGCGGTTCTTCACCTTTTCATTTAAAATGCGCAGCGACTCCGCGTTCTTGGCCGCCATCACGATGCCGCCGGTATTGCGGTCGATCCGGTTGACGAGCGCGGGCGCAAAGCTGTTTTCCTCCTGCGGGCGGTACTCGCCCTTGTCGTACAGGTAGTGCTGCACCCGGGCGATCAGCGAATCAAAATGGTAGTTCTCATCGGGATGAACGATCAGCCCCGGCTTTTTGTCCAGAATCAGAATGTTTTCATCCTCAAATAAAATATTTAGCTTCAGCGGGGCTTTCAGAAAATCATATTCCTCCGGCTCCTGCTGAAAGAATTCATCCTTTAAATACATGGTCAGCACGTCGCCCGCGTTCAGGCGGGTAGAAATATCGCACCGCTTGCCGTTGAGCTTGATGTCCTTTTTGCGGATGCTCTTGTACAGCATCGCCTGCGGCAGGTTGTGGTACGCCTTGGTCAGAAATTTATCCAGACGCTGTCCGGCGTCGTTTTCACCGATGGTTACGGATTTCATATGGTATCCCCTTATTTTTAGCGCAGCGTGGAGCGCCGCCATTGATTGTATCAGTATAGCATAAATATCATGTACAGCAAAAGGGGTGCAAGGCTTCCCAAATGATTTATTTTAGTATATAATAACCTCACGGCATAAGCGAAAGCAAAGCTTTCGATGCCTGAGAGAGCATTGAATCATCAGCTCAGTGTTTAAGAGAATTTGAGTAGAGTTTTCATAAGTTTGTTTGATGATTTATGATATAATAAATTTTTAGAGATACAGTCGAATCCCTTTAAAAATGGTAGAAAGACGGCGATTTTTTTCCCTGCTGAAAACTGGAAAAGAAATCAACAGCCTTTTTAAAGCGAAATGAGGATACTGTCGAATCGAGGAAAAGGGGACAGCAAAACGATGATTACACAGGAAAGAGTTCTGGAAGTTTTAAAAGAGGCCGACGTTCTTCTGGAGGGGCATTTTCGCCTGACCTCCGGCCGCCACAGCAACCGTTACCTGCAATGCGCGAAGGTGTTCCGCAATACCAAATACAGTGAAGAGCTCTGCGGCGCTTTGGCAGAGCATTTTGCGAACGACGGGGTAGAGGTGGTCATCGGCCCGGCGATGGGTGCGGTGCAGATGGCCTACGAGGTCAGCCGCGCGCTGAAATGCGAAAACTTCTTTGCCGAGCGGGAAGACGGCAAGATGACCCTGCGCCGCGGCTTTGCAGTAAGGCCCGGGCAGAAGGTTCTGATCGTTGAGGATGTCGTTACCACCGGCGGCTCTGTCCGCGAGGTGATCGAGCTGGTCCGCGCGGCGGGCGGCGATTTGGTTGGCGTTGGTTCTATTGTTGACAGAACCGGCGGAAAAATCGATTTTGGTGTTCCGTTCCGTGCGGTGATCTCTCTGGATGTGGAATCCTGGGAGCCGCAGGATTGCCCGATCTGTAAAGAGGGGAAGCTGGAGCTGGTCAAGCCCGGCAGCCGCAAGGTGTAAAAAGCGCGGCTGAAATATACCAGAGCAGCGCGCAGCGCCTGTGGTATAGACCCCCATTCTTTTCAGAAAGGCGGGGTGCGATTGAAAACGGAACGCATTCCTGAAAAATCCGCAGGGATTCATGAGGGACATCGAAAACGGGTGCAGGATCGTTTTTTAAAAGACGGGATTGATGGATTTGCCTCACACGAGGTGCTGGAAATGCTCCTCTTTTTCTCTATCCGCAGGGGGGACACGAACGAGCTGGCCCACCGCCTGATCGACCGGTTCGGCTCTTTGTCCGGCGTATTTCACGCGCCGTATGAAGAGCTGCTCAGGGTTCGGGGAGTGGGCAGAGTTTCCGCCTTTTTGATGAAATTGATTCCCGAGCTGTGCCGCGCGTATTACGAAGACTGCCACAAAGAAAAGATTCGTGTGTTCGAGGTAGAGCAGGCGGCAGAGATTCTGCGCAGAAAGTACATCGGCCGCCGCAACGAGGTGGTCGTACTGCTTCTGCTCGACAGCCAGTGCCGTTTGCTTTCCTGCGAGGTAGTCAACGAGGGTACGGTCAGCACTGTGCCGGTTTACGTGCGCCGCATGGTAGAGCTGGCGGTTCGCTACAACGCCAGCGCGGCGATCATGTCACACAATCACCCCAGCGGGAACCCGGTTCCGTCTCGGGGCGACATTGAATCCACCATCTCGGTGTACCACGCGCTTCAGGCGGTGAATGTGCCGCTGCGCGACCACATTATTTTCGGTGACAAGGATTATGTATCCCTGTCTCATCTGGGCATATTGAAGGATATTATGGAGCCGTTTTAGCCAGTGGTCGGTTTTCTGCCTGAATGATGTATGGAGGGTCAGCGATGAGCTGGAAATTAAAACAAATCTTTCTGCCGAACCCCAATTTGGCGGATGAATATCCAAACTATGAGAATCAATTGCAGCCGCGTATGCGTTTTGCCGATCCGGAGCTTCGGCTTCTTTTTGAACAGCATGAGGCTGCCATTATGGGAATTGTTGTCCGGGAAATAACAGCGTATTTGGCGGACGAAAGCGTTTGCAACGATGAGGAAGACATGTTCCCGCGCAGAAGTGAAATGACAGGCGAATGGTATGTGGGGGAGATTGAGCTTTTCAAAAAAGAGGAAAGAATTTGGGGCAGCGTTTTCACGCGTTTTTTAGGATATTATCCCGAACCCTGCGCGCGGCTGCCTGTGGACGACTATCTGGGTTTAGAGGTTTGGATCACATACGACCCCGAACAGCAGGCTTTTTTGTTTGATGGAGGGCTTGACAGCTCTTCGATTTGAACTGTTCCCGCCTGATTTGTCGTGCGATACCTGTTGTTATGAAAAAGCACTTTTGTGACCTGATGAATGGTTATAAGGTGCTTTTTCTGTTCCTTGTGCGGTATCGTTTGATAGGCCGCGTTTTTCTCCATACAAATTCTCATTGAAAAAGCAGAAAATCTGGTCAGGTACTCACTCCGCCGGGGGCGGGGGAGTGTGCCATGTCACATCTGTTTTTTCACAGATTGGTATCCCAACACTTTTTTTATCAGGAAATGGCTGACAGTTGACAAAAACGAACAAATGTACTATTATGATATTCGATCTGACTGTTTCTCCGCCGAAGGCGGGAAAACGGTCAAACACCTGATGATTTACTGTAAATAGCGCTTGTGCGATAGGGTCAATTCGCTTGAAACCCGTCCGGTTTTTAAGCTGCGGGGGTATCCCAGCAGCGCACTCTTCGGGTGCGAATTTATTATGAACGGCAACAAACCGCCAGCAATGCTGGCATCGCACGGGAAACCGTGCGCTTCAAAACGGTCTTGTTTTGAAGTTTGTTCAGTATAAGATACTGCAACAAGAGTAATTGCGGGGAGGGAAAGCATGGATTTTAAGCTGGTTTCAAAGTTTCAGCCAACCGGCGATCAGCCGCGGGCGATTGATCAGCTGGTGGAGGGGCTCAACCGGGGAGATAAGGAGCAGACGCTCCTTGGCGTAACCGGTTCGGGAAAAACCTTCACGATGGCGAATGTGATCGCAAGGGTCAACCGGCCAACGCTGGTTCTGGCACACAATAAAACACTGGCGGCGCAGCTCTGCTCTGAGTTTCGGGAGTTCTTCCCGGAAAACTCGGTGGAGTACTTCGTCAGCTATTACGACTACTATCAGCCGGAAGCATACATCCCCACGACAGACACTTATATTGAAAAAGATTCCGCCATCAATGACGAGATCGATAAGCTTCGCCACTCCGCAACCGCTGCTCTGTCGGAGCGGCGGGATGTGATTATTGTGGCGAGCGTTTCTTGTATTTACAGCTTGGGTAACCCAATCGATTACCACACCATGGTAATCTCTCTGCGTCCCGGCATGCAGACAAAGCGTGACGATCTGCTGAAAAAACTAGTGGAGCTGCAATACGAACGGAACGATGTGAATTTTGTGCGTAATAAGTTCCGCGTGCATGGCGACGTGGTCGAGATTTTCCCCGTACAGTCCAATGAAAATGCGATTCGCGTAGAATTTTTCGGGGATGAGATTGAACGTATTTCTGAAATAAATGCCCTGACGGGTGAGCTGAAAGCGTTCCTGAAGCACGTGGCGATTTTTCCTGCGTCGCATTATATTGTTCCGCGAGAAAAAATGATGGTTGCGGTGCAGCAGCTCGAACAGGAGATGCAGGAGCGGGTCAAGCTCTTTGAATCGGAAGGTAAGCTGATCGAGGCGCAGCGCATCCGCGAGCGCACGATGTACGACGTGGAAATGCTGCAGGAGATCGGTTTCTGTAAGGGAATCGAAAACTACTCCCGTGTGCTGTCCGGGCGTGAGCCGGGCAGCGCGCCGTTTACACTGTTTGATTACTTCCCCGAGGATTTCCTCCTGTTTGTGGACGAGTCCCATGTTTCGTTGCCGCAGGTTCGCTCCATGTACGCGGGCGACCGGGCCAGAAAAGAAACGCTGATCAATTTCGGCTTCCGTCTGCCGTCGGCGTATGATAACCGCCCGCTGAATTTTGACGAGTTTTACGAGCGCGTGAATCAGGCGGTTTTTGTCAGTGCAACGCCGGGCGATCTGGAGCTGCAAAAATCGGCGCAGATCGTCGAGCAGGTGATCCGCCCCACCGGGCTGGTCGATCCCGAGGTGATCGTGAAGCCGGTAGAGGGGCAGATCGACGACCTGATTTCCGAGATCAACCTGCGGTCGGCAAAAAATCAGCGCGTACTGGTGACAACGCTCACCAAGAAAATGGCGGAGGATCTGACTGCCTACCTTGAAAACATGGGCATCCGTGTGCGGTATATGCACCACGACATCGACACGGTGGAGCGCATGGAGATCATCCGCGATCTGCGCCTTGGCGAATTCGATGTTCTGGTGGGCATCAACCTGCTGCGTGAGGGCATCGATCTGCCGGAGGTTTCTCTCGTCGCGATTCTCGATGCGGATAAGGAGGGCTTTTTGCGCTCCGAGCGCTCGCTGATTCAGACGATCGGCCGCGCGGCCCGCAACTCGGAAGGCCAGGTCATCATGTACGCCGATTCCGTAACGCCCTCCATGGAGCGTGCGCTGCGCGAAACCCAGCGCCGCCGCGAGCTTCAGCAGAAATATAATGAAGAGCATCACATTACCCCCAAAACGATCATCAAGAGCGTATCAGATGTGCTGGAAATCTCGACGCATAAGGACGAGGAAAAAGGCAAAAAGGGCAAGCGCATGAGCGCTGCCGAACGCAAGCAGACCATCGAAAAGCTGACCCGCGAGATGAAGGCGGCCGCAAAGCTTCTGGAATTCGAGCATGCGGCTTATCTGCGCGACAAAATCAAGCAGCTGAGCGGCGGAAAATAGAGTACATTCACTTTCAAACAGTCTGGTACAAGTACAACGGTTTCTTTTCCCCGCCTGCGGCGTAGGGAAGCAGCCGGCAACCTTTTTAAGCGGCATTACGATAACGCTGTCCAATCAAAACGGATTCAATCTGGCTTCGGAGGATTTATACAGTATGACGGCTAAAAACATTCTGGTCAAAGGCGCCAGAGAGCACAACCTGAAGAACATCGATATTGAGATTCCGCGCGACGAGCTGGTGGTTCTCACCGGCCTTTCCGGTTCCGGAAAATCCTCCCTTGCGTTTGATACGATTTACGCCGAGGGTCAGCGCCGCTATGTGGAATCGCTTTCGTCCTATGCCCGCCAGTTTTTGGGGCAGCTGGACAAGCCGGACGTGGACTACATTGAAGGTCTGTCCCCGGCGATTTCCATCGATCAGAAAACCACCTCGAAAAACCCGCGTTCCACAGTGGGAACCGTAACCGAAATTTACGATTACCTGCGCCTGCTGTATGCCCGAATCGGCATTCCGCACTGCCCGGTCTGCGGCCGGGAGATCAAGCAGCAGACGATCGACCAGATTGTCGACAGGGTGCTTTCCCTGCCGGAGGGCACGAAAATCCAGGTGATGGCTCCGGTCATCCGCGCGCGCAAGGGCGAGCACGTCAAGGAGCTGGAAGCAGCTCGCCGCGGCGGCTTTGTCCGCGTTCGGGTGGACGGTATCCTGTACGATCTCTCCGAAACCATTAAGCTCGAAAAGAACAAGAAGCATTCGATCGACATCGTGGTCGATCGTCTGGTCATCCGCCCCGACATCCGTTCCCGTTTGTCCGATTCCGCAGAAACCGCGTCTTCTCTGGCCGATGGCCTGATGATCATCAGCGTGGTGGATGGGGAAGACCTGCTCTTTTCGCAGAATTATGCCTGCCCGGAGCATGGGGCGAGCATCGAGGAGCTGACTCCCCGCATGTTCTCCTTTAATAACCCGGCGGGCGCGTGCCCCAAGTGCACCGGCCTCGGTGTGTTTATGAAGATCGACCCGGATCTGATTATCCCGGATAAGCGCCTGTCCATCAGCAAGGGCGGCCTGAAGGGCAGCGGCTGGGCGATGGAGGGCAGTAGCATCGCCACAATGTACATGAACGGTCTTGCAAAGCATTACGGCTTTTCGCTCGATACGCCTTTGGGTGAGCTCCCTCCGGAGATCATCGATATTCTCCTGTATGGTACCAAAGGGGAGAAGATTGAGCTGGAGCGCACGAGCGAATACGGCTACGGAAAATATAAGACCGACTTTGAGGGCATCATCAATAACCTTGAGCGCCGCTTCCGCGATACGCAGAGCAGCTGGATTAAGGAAGAAATCGAATCCTACATGAGCGCCATCCCGTGCGACGAGTGCCACGGCAAACGCCTTTCCGCAGCCAGCCTGGCGGTGACGGTGGGCGACGTGAACATCAGCGATTTCTGCGAGAAATCGGTATCGGAAGCGCTTGCGTTTTTAGACCGGCTCGAGCTGACGCCCCGCGAAAGCATGATTGCCAAGGCGATTCTGAAAGAAATCAAGAGCCGCCTGGGCTTTTTGCAGAGCGTTGGACTTGAATACCTGACGCTGTCGCGCTCCGCGGGAACGCTCTCCGGCGGCGAAAGCCAGCGCATCCGTTTAGCGACCCAGATCGGTTCGTCTTTGATGGGCGTTCTGTATATTCTGGATGAACCGAGCATCGGCCTGCACCAGCGGGATAACGATAAGCTGCTGAACACACTGAAGCATCTGCGTGATATCGGGAATACGGTGCTGGTCGTGGAGCATGACGAGGAAACGATGCTCGCGGCGGACCATATTGTAGATATCGGCCCCGGCGCGGGCGTTCACGGCGGCTATGTGATTTATAACGGCCCGGCCAAAGAGATCGTCAACTGCAAGGAGTCCATTACCGGGCAGTACCTCAGCGGAATCAAACGCATCGAGATACCGGAGGTCCGCCGTTCCGGCAACGGGAAGCAGCTGAAGATTGTAGGTGCCACCCAGAATAACCTGAAAAACCTGACGGTGAAGATTCCTCTGGGTGAATTTGTGTGCGTTACCGGCGTTTCGGGTTCCGGCAAATCCTCTTTGATCAACGAAATTCTGTATAAATCGCTCGCGGCCCAGCTCAATGGAGCAAAGACAAGGCCCGGCGCACATAAAGATATTTTGGGTGTGGAAGAGCTCGATAAGGTGATCGAGATCAATCAGGCGCCGATTGGGCGTACGCCGCGCTCGAACCCCGCTACCTATACCGGCGTGTTCACCGATATCCGCGAGCTGTTCGCCTCCACGCAGGACGCAAAGCTGAGGGGCTTTACATCGGGACGTTTTTCGTTTAATGTGAAGGGCGGCCGGTGCGAAGCGTGCCAGGGCGACGGCATTCTGAAAATCGAAATGCACTTTCTGCCGGATGTTTACGTTCCCTGTGATGTCTGCAAGGGCAGACGCTACAATCGCGAAACGCTGGAAATCCGCTATAAGGGCAAGAATATATACGACGTGCTGGAAATGACGGTGGAGGAGGGGCTCGAGTTTTTCTCCAGCATCCCGAAAATCCAGCGCAAGTTGCAAACGCTTTATGATGTTGGCCTTGGGTATATCAAGATCGGCCAGCCGGCCACCACGCTTTCCGGCGGTGAGGCCCAGCGGGTCAAGCTTGCGACAGAGCTGTCCAAACGACCGACTGGGCGCACGATTTATATTTTGGATGAACCGACGACCGGCCTGCACATCGCGGACGTTCACCGGCTGATCGATGTGCTGCAAAAGCTGGTGGATACCGGCAACACGGTTCTCGTCATCGAGCACAACCTTGACCTGATCAAAACAGCCGATCATATTATCGACCTTGGCCCGGAGGGCGGCGACCGCGGCGGCACGCTGGTGGCCGAGGGTACACCCGAGCAGGTAGCCGAAATCAAAGACTCCTATACCGGCCAGTATTTAAAAATCGCACTGGAGCGCGATATGAGCCGCCGAGAAAGCTACGTTCAGGGTGCGTAGCTGTGACCTTTGCCTTTTGGTGCGGCTTTCGGTAATATCAATATTTTAGTAAAGCGCTGTCATGCAAAGCATGACAGCGCTTTATGCAAAAAATAACCGTTGTCCCGGTTTTACGAATGTGCTCTCTTTTCACTGCATATATTTGAAACAGCATGGATTTCTTCCCCGCCTTCGGTGGGGAAGAAATGTTTGTTTTGTTATTTGGCGATAAAAGCAGAGGAGCGGTGACAATGACGATTCATGTGGTCAGACCGGGGGAAACGGTGTATTCGATCGCGGCCATGTACGGGGTGTCCGCGCGGGATGTGATTCAGTATAACGAGCTGGATGAGCCGAATCGCCTCGTACCGGGCCAGACAATCGTGATTCTGTTCCCGCGCCGGGTTCATATTGTGGAAGCCGGCGATACGGTGTATTCGATTACCCAGCAGTACGGCATCACGATCAACGAGCTGTACCGCAATAACACGAAGCTGGGCGCGCTGCCTGTTCTGCGCCCTGGGGAGCGGCTGGTGATCTCCTACGAGCAGCAGCGGCTGGGGGATATGTCGGTCAACGGCTATGCGTATCCGTTTGTCGACCGGACGCTGTTCCGGCAGACAATGCCGTTTATGACCTACATGACGCCTTTTACCTACGGGTTTACCTTTAACGGCGACCTGGTTCCGCTGGATGACGAAGCGCTGATCGATATTGCGCTGCAGTACGGCGTCGCCCCGCTGATGCATCTGTCTACCTTAACGGAAGAAGGGGGCTTCAGCAACGAGCTCGCGCACCGCGCGCTGAACGACATGCAGGTGCAGAACCGCCTGTTAGATAATATTTTAATCAACCTGCGGCAGAAAAATTATAAAGGGCTGGATGTCGACTTTGAATTCATTTATGTCGAGGATCGCGACAAATATACGGCCTTTATCCGCAACGCCACGCAGAAGCTGAATCCGGAAGGGTATGAGGTGATCGTGGCCCTTGCCCCGAAAACCTCGAGTGATCAGCCGGGGCTTTTGTATCAGGGGCATGATTACGGGGGACTGGGAGCGGCGGCCAACGGCGTTCTGCTCATGACCTACGAGTGGGGCTATACCTATGGCCCGCCGATGGCGGTTGCGCCGATCCCGAATATCCGTGCGGTTCTGAACTATGCGGTCACGCAGATTGCGCGGAATAAAATTTACATGGGAATGCCGAACTACGGCTACGACTGGCCGCTGCCGTATGTACGGGGGACGACAAGGGCGCAGTCGATTTCCAATGTGGAGGCGGTGCGTCTGGCAAGGGAATACAACGCGGAGATTTTATACGATGAAACGGCGCAATCCCCGCATTTTCAATACACCAATACCAGCGGCGAGCTGCACGAGGTTTGGTTTGAGGATGCCCGGAGCATCCGGGCAAAGCTCGCGCTTGTAACGGAATTCGGTTTTCTCGGGATCGGGTACTGGAACCTGATGCGCCCGTTCCCGCAAAACTGGCTGGTGCTCAATGCCCTGTACCGCATCCGCGCCTTTCAGGGGTAAACGCAAAAAATGCGCCGAAACGGCGGGAATTCCCGCGCGTTTGGCGCATTTTATTGTTAGAGATTGAAAAGTAACGATATGGAACCGGCCGTTTCATCAATACGATGAGACCGAAATTCAATTGTTATCTTCTGTTCGCAAAGCAATCGCTGCAGTATACAGGACGCTCGTCGCGGGGCTGGAAAGGAACCTTGCAGGTTGCGCCGCAAGATGCGCATACAGCCGTATACATCTCTCTCGGGGCTCTTTCGGAAGAAGAATCCCCTCTGGAATTTTTGCGGTTTGAACGGCAGGCTTTGCAGCGCTGGGGCTCATTGGTGAATCCTTTTTCCGCGTAAAACTCCTGCTCGCCGGCGGTGAATTCGAATTCTGCGCCGCAGTCTTTGCAAATCAAAATTTTGTCTTCGTACATTGAGATACCTCGTTTTGTTTAATTTATACCCTGTTTTGGCGGGCATTGAATTCATTATATGGGAATCGGCAGAGTTTGTCAATCAGTTTACGGCAAATTCCCTGAATGTTTTTGTAAAAATTTTCTAGAATATCCCTTGCTGTACCGAATAAAATCGACGCTTTTCGACAGAAGTGAAAAAATTTACAGATTATTAATTAACGATACGCTTAAAATATAGTAGAATAAAACGTACAAGCTGAGTGTTAGGAGAATGTTGTGTTCGGTTATATCAAGCCTCAAAAATCCGAACTGCTTGTCCGGGAATATGAACAGTACAAGGGTGTTTATTGCTCCCTGTGCAAACAGCTGGGCAAAAGCTATGGCATTTTGTCCAGATTTACCCTAAGCTATGATTGTACATTTTTGGCGATGCTGATGATGGCCCGCTCGGAGCGCCCCTGTAAAATGGCGCAGGGCCGGTGCACGTTCAATCCAACGAAAAAATGCCCGTTCTGTGAAGGGGAATATCCCGAACTGGTGTTTGCGTCGGCACTATCCGTCATTATGACATACTATAAGCTGAGGGATGATCTCAAAGACCCCGGCTTAAAATCCAGGCTTCGTGCCGTGCTGCTCTTTCCGCTGTCTGTGCGCGCGCATAAAAAGGCGGCGCGGGATTACCCCGGTTTGGAGCAGGCGGTGGCCGATGCGATGCAGCTGCAAGAGCAAACCGAGCAGCAGGAATCGCCGCCGCTGGATGCCTGTGCGGAGCCGACCGCAAAAATGCTCTCCGGAGTGTTTTCGCAACTGGCTGAGCAGGATACGCCGGAATTTCGCATTCTCGAACAGTTTGGGTATTTTTTGGGCAGATGGGTCTACCTGATGGACGCCGCCGACGATATTCCGAAGGATTTAAAACAAAACGCGTTTAATCCGTTTATTCGGGATTACGGGCTGACGGCAGAGAGCACGCAGGAGCAGCTACAGGAAGCGGCTGACCGGTGCAATCAGGTACTGAATATGACGGTATCTCAGGCGATCGCCGCGTTCCGGCTTTTGGATTTGGGGCAGTTCGCCCCGATTCTGAACAATATCGTTTGTCTTGGCCTGCCGCAGATGCAAAAAGAATTTATGCTGAAAATGGAAAAGGGGAAAAGCAATGTCGGATCCGTATAAAATACTTGGGGTTTCTCCTGCGGCGACGGATGAACAGATAAAGGCCGCTTACCGGGAGCTGGCGAAAAAATATCACCCGGATAATTATGCCGGCAGCCCGATCGCAGATCTGGCCGGTGAAAAGATGAAAGAAATCAACGAGGCTTATGACGAGGTCATGAGCCAGCGTCGCAATAATAAGAGTAACGGCGGAGCGCAGTATTCCGCCGGGTATGGCGGTACGGCCGGTTCCGGCAGCTACCAGAACAGCTACGGCAGCGCGGCGAATTCCAGCTTCCGCGATGTGCGCAACCTGATTATGGCGGGGCGCATTGCCGATGCGGAGCAGATCCTGAATGGAGTGCCGCTGGGCAGCAGAAACGCGGAGTGGTATTTCCTGAAGGGCTCGATCCTCTACCAGCGCGGCTGGCTGGAGGAAGCGCACAACCATTTCACCCGTGCCTGCCAGATGGATCCGAATAATCTGGAATACCGTGCGGCGCTCAATCAGTCCATGAATCAGCGCGGCGGCATGTATGGCGGGTACAACACATCGTATGGCGCCGGCGGATGCAGCTCGTGCGATACCTGCATGGGTCTGCTTTGCGCGGATTCCTGTTGTGAATGTATGGGTGGGGATCTGATTCCATGCTGCTGAACAGAAGTGCACAGGTGGCGTTCTGCGGCGTAGCGGCTGCGTTGTCTGCGGTTCTGATGTTTCTGACCGGGCTGATCCCGATTTCTACCTACGCGCTGACCGCGCTGGCCGGCTTGCCCGGCATGGTGATCGTAATCGAGCTGGGAACCCGATGGGCCTGGCCGGTTTACGTTGTAGTCAGTATCCTTTCCCTGCTGTTTTCGGCAGATAAGGAAGCGGTCGTACTGTTTGTTTTGTTTTTTGGGTATTATCCGATCCTCAAAGCTTTGGTGGAGCGCCTGTCGCGGATTCTTTCCTGGGTTTTGAAATTTGCAGCGTTCAATCTGGCGATGGTCGCCGGATTTTTCATTGCGGTATTTGTTCTGGGTATTCCAAGAGATAGCTTTTTAGTGTTTGGCGGTGCCACTCCGCTGGCTTTTTTGGCAGCAGGCAACGTGGTATTCGCTTTGTATGATTATACCCTGTCCGGCCTGGTGGTGGAATACTATAAGCGGTTTCATCGTCTGGCACAGCAGTGGCTTCGCCAAAAGTAAGATCAAAAATTGAGGCGGACGGTTTTTTGCCGTTTGCCTTTTTCCGTTATGGCTGATATGAAAATAATACATATTCTTCTATTTCAAAAGTAAAAGTATCTTTTCTTTATTTTCTCCTCCGCCTTCAGCGGGGGAGAAAATAAAATATCGATCTTTTGATAGGAGGAGGATGTTACTTTTGATCATGATACAGGGAACTGATTATGATAAGGAGGAAAATAAATATGATTCGTGACTTGCGTTTGGACGATAGAAACGTGTTTTTATCTATGGTAAAGGACTTTTATTCATCAGATGCGGTGGCGCACAGCGTTGACCCTCAACACTTTGAGGCGACCTTTGCCGCCGCAATGGAGAAATCCCCCTTCCTGCGCGCGCTTATGATGGAAGAGGAGGGAAAACCCGCGGGATATGCGCTTTTGTCGTTCACTTATTCCAATGAGGCCGGCGGCCTGGTGGTTTTGATTGAAGAGGTTTATCTCAGCGAGGCATGCAGAGGGATGGGATACGGCCATCAATTTTTTGAGTTTTTGGAACAGGAGTATCCGTCGGCCAAGCGCTTCCGTCTCGAGGCCAGAAAACAGAATGAGAATGCCATTCGGCTGTATCAAAGACTCGGTTACGAGGTTCTGGATTATCTCCAAATGGTAAAGGACGCTTAATTTACGGGATATTTTCGCCTGTCCGTTCCTCCTTTGATAGAAGTCCGCCAATCCGGCGAATTTTTTCTTTTGAGAATATTTAATTGCATGGAAAATGAATTGTTCCTGCAAAAATAAACCGTTTTTTCTGTTAAATTTCCTATTTTTCTCTTGATTTTTGCAGGCTCAGGCCTTAATATGAATAAAAGAGTTGCGCCTTCCTGCAAAACGAATCAAAAAATCGCAGGGGCAGAATGAGTGGAGGAATACACGATTATGAATAGTCAACTCACAGCCAGGATCCTCAACAACATGCCTGAATTTTCCAAGGGGCAGAAGTTGATCGCCAAATATATATTGGAGCATTACGACAAAGTAGCCTATATGACAGCCTCGCGGCTGGGTGCTACGGTGGGGGTCAGCGAATCCACGGTTGTGCGCTTTGCAACAGAGATTGGATACAGCGGATACCCCGAGCTGCAGCAGGCCATGCAGGAGATGATCCGCAGCCGTCTGACGTCGGTGCAGCGGATCGAGGTCACCGTCAATAACATGGGGAGTTCGGATGTCCTTTCGTCTGTGATGAATCAGGACATCGACATGATTCGCCGGACGCTGGAGGAAACCTCCCGCAAAGATTTTTACGCCGCGGTGGATGCGATCGCGGATTCCCGCAAAATCTACATTTTGGGGGCCGGCAGTTCTTTGGCGCTTGCGACTTTTTTGTCCTATTATTTTGGTTTGATTTTAGAAAATGTACAATTGGTGAATATTACCAGCGAAGCGGAAATTTTTGAAAAAATGATCCGGGTCAATGAAGCGGACACCGTCATCGGCATCAGCTTCCCGCGGTATTCCAAGCGTGCGGTCAAGGCAATGCATTTTGCGTCGGACCGCGGGGCCAAGGTGATCGCCATTACGGACAGCCCCCTGTCGCCACTTGCAGAGCCTGCGGGGTATCTGCTGCTGGCCCGCAGCAACATGGCTTCCTTTGTGGATGCGATCGCGGCGCCGCTGAGCCTGATCAACGCGCTGATCGTTATGGTCACGATGAAGAAAAAAGAAGAAGTAACCGAGATTCTGCACAGCCTGGAGCATATCTGGGACGAATACGGTGTATACGAAAAGGTGGATGAAAAAAACGTTGACACAAACAAACCACAAGGCTGATCTGATCATCATCGGGGGCGGCGCGGCTGGAATGATGGCGGCGGGGACCGCTGCCGAACTCGGCCTGAGCGTGATTCTGGTAGAGAAAAACGCGCGCCTTGGCAGAAAGCTTGGCATCACCGGAAAAGGCCGGTGCAACCTGACCAACAACTGCTCTGTGCAGGATGTGATCGCTGCCGTGCCGACCAACTCCCGTTTTTTATACGGCGCTGTTTCCCGGTTCGCTCCGCAGGATACCATGGCTTTTTTTGAGGGCCTTGGCGTACCGCTGAAAACGGAACGGGGCCAGCGGGTTTTCCCGCAGTCGGACCGCGCTGGCGATGTCATCGATGCGCTGACACGTTTTCTGAAGGAAAATCATGTGAAGATTTTGCAGGCAGAAGCCCGAAAGCTCCTCATCGACGAAGACGGCGTTCACGGCGTCGTTCTGCGTGACGGCATGGAGCTGCTTGCCCAGAAAGTGATTGTTGCCTGCGGCGGAGCGTCCTACCCCGGAACCGGCTCCACCGGGGATGGGTACCGCCTGGCGCGCCAGGCCGGGCATAGCGTACTGCCGCTGCGTCCTTCTCTGGTTCCATTGGTCGAGCAGGGGGGAGACTGTGCGCAGATGCAGGGCCTTGCTCTGAAAAATGCCGCCGTTCGGGTCTATGAGCGGCAGAAGCTGATCTATGAGGATTTCGGCGAGCTGCTCTTTACGCATTTCGGTCTTTCCGGCCCGGTGGTGCTGAGCGCCAGCAGCCACATGCGCCGTATGGAGCCCGGGGTATACCGGCTCGAGATCGATTTAAAACCGGCGCTGTCGCCCGAGAAGCTGGACGCAAGACTCCAGCGCGATCTGGAACAGAACAGCAATAAGGATTTTATCAATTCGCTGGGGGCGCTGCTGCCCCGTAAAATGATTCCCGTTCTGGTGGAACGGTCGGGAATTCCTCCCGAAACAAAGTGCAATGCCATCACCCGCGAACAGCGCCGGGACTTTGCCGCGCTGCTCAAAGGGTTTTCCGTAAACATTCAGGGTTTTCGGCCCATCGAAGAGGCGATCGTCACTTCCGGCGGCGTGAATGTCAAAGAAATCAACCCCAAAACCATGGGATCCAAGCTGATTCATGGGCTGTATTTTGCGGGTGAGGTTTTGGATGTGGACGCTTACACCGGGGGCTTCAATTTACAGATTGCCTTTGCCACAGGGCGGCTGGCGGCGCAGGCCGCAAAGGAGGAACAAGGATGATTTCAATTGCCATCGATGGTCCTGCCGGCGCGGGGAAAAGTACGATTGCACGCCGCGTTGCGCAGGAGCTCGGATATGTGTATGTAGATACGGGCGCACTGTACCGCGCGATTGCCCTTCATATGCTGCGGGCGGGGAAGAATCCGGCATCGCCGGAGGAAGTGATCCCGCAGCTCGAAGCAGTTGAGGTTTCCCTGCGATATGTCGGGGGGGAGCAGCAGGTGCTTCTGGGCGCTGAAAATGTGTCGGAATCCATCCGCACGCCGGAGGTAGCGGCCGCTTCCTCCAAGGTTTCGGCGATTCCGCAGGTTCGGGAGTTTTTGCTGTCTTTGCAGAGGGATATCGCGGAGCAGAACGACGTCGTTATGGATGGCCGGGACATTGGAACCGTGGTGCTGCCGCACGCGCAGGTGAAAATTTTTCTTACCGCTTCGCTGGAAGAGCGGGCCCGGCGGCGCTGGAAAGAGCTGCTCGAAAAGGGGAGCGCCGACTTTGATACGGTGCTTGCAGACGTGAAAAAGCGCGACGAGCAGGATTCGACCCGCGCGATCGCCCCGCTGGTGCAGGCCCCGGATGCCGTTCTGGTGGATACCACCGGTAATACGCTGGAGCAGTCGGTAGATCGTATGCTGACTGTGATTCGGGAACGTTTATCCTGACCGCACCCGGCGAATTACCGCAAGGAAAGGAAGTTTTATCATGAAGCGATCGGCGCTTTATGTATTTTGTAAATCGGCTGCGCTTGTTTTTTTCCGGCTGTTCATGCCGTACCGGATCATGAATGCCGAAAACATGCCGAAGTCGGGCAGAGTCATCGTTTGCTGCAACCATCTCACTTTTAAGGACCCGATTCTTTTAACCGCGGTCGCGGGTAAGAGGCAGGTCAACTTTATGGCGAAAATGGAGCTGTTCAAAAATCCGCTGCTCGGCAGTCTGTTCCGAAAAGTAGGAGCTTTCGCCGTCAATCGCGGCAAAGGGGATTCTTCCGCGATCAACCGCGCACAGGAGCTACTGCAGGAGGAACAGGTGGTCGGCATTTTCATTGAGGGCACACGGTCAAAGGACGGCGCGTTCTTGCAGCCAAAATCCGGGGCCGTGATGCTGGCGTTTCAGAACAATACGCCGATTCTGCCGGTGTGTATTACCGGCAGAAAGGGCATTTTCCCGAAGCTGTTCCACCGGGTAGACGTTGTCTGTGGCCCGCTGATCATGCCCGAGCAATTGCAGATTGAAAAGGGCTCCGGTTCCGAATACCGCCAGGCAAGCCGTCTGGTGATGAGTAGAATCATGGAGCTGCGCGATCCCGCGCTGGTTCCGAAAGCCCTGAAAGGGGAGGAGCCCCAATGACGATCCATGTTGCAAAGTCCGCCGGTTTCTGCTTTGGCGTAGATCGCGCGGTTCAGATGGTATTCCGTCTGCTCGACGAGGGAAAGCAGGTTTACACCCTCGGCCCGATCATCCATAATCCCCAGATCGTGCAGGAGCTGGAGGAGCGCGGCGTCCGCATCGTCGACACTCCGGCAGAGGTTCCGCCGGACGGCACGCTGGTGATCCGTTCTCACGGGGTTGCGCGTGCGGTGCAGGAAGATATTTCCGGCCGCGGGCTTGAGTGCGCGGATGCGACGTGCCCGTTTGTGCGCAAGATTCACAAAATCGTTTCCCGTGCGTGTGAAGCAGGGCAGACCGTACTGATCGCGGGCGATGCTTCGCACCCCGAAATCGAAGGCGTGATCGGGTATTGCGCCGCGGCGCCGTACGTGTTTCGAAACGCCGCGGAGCTTAGGGATTTGCTGGAAAAACACCCTGAATTTTCCAATCAGAAAGTCTGCGTCATTGCCCAGACAACTTTTAGTCTGGAGGAATGGGGAAATTGTTTGCAAATCCTAAAAAAGGTATGTACAAATGCGGACGTTTTTGCTACAATATGTAATGCAACTGTTCAAAGGCAGTCCGAAGCATCAGATCTTGCTCAAAAATCTGATTTGATGCTGGTTATCGGGGGGCGGCACAGCTCCAACACGGCCAAGCTTAGGGATGTCTGTGCGCAGAGTTGCACTACTTACTTGATTGAAAAGGCGGAGGAAATCCCTTCGCAGGCCGTGAAAAAGGCCGTTTCTATCGGTATTACTGCGGGTGCCTCTACACCCGCAAGCATAATAAAGGAGGTACTTGATACCATGACAGAAATTATTGAAGGCGCGGGTCTCACGGAGCAGGAGTCTGCTGAATCTAACTTTGAGGAGATGCTCGAAGAATCTTTGAAAAGTTTAAATACAGATGAGAAGGTACGTGGCGTTGTTGTCGGTATTGCTCCCAATGAGATTTACGTGGATGTTGGACGCAAGCAGGCTGGCTTTGTGCCGCTGTCTGAGCTTTCTGCAGATCCGAACGCAAAAACGGAGGATCTGGTAAAGATCGGCGACGAGCTCGATCTGCTCATTATGCGCACCAACGACCAGGAGGGCACCATCATGCTCTCCAAAAAGCGCCTGGATGCTGTGAAGGGCTGGGAGACCATTTCCGAGGCGGAAGAAAACGAAACAGTTCTCACCGGTGTTGTCACAGAGGTTATCAAGGGCGGTGTGATCGCTGTAACCAACGGCGTGCGTGTGTTTATCCCTGCGTCTCAGGCTACTGCCTCCCGGAATGATCCGCTGGATGCTCTGCTGAAGAAGGAAGTCAAATTCCGCATTATCGAAGTGAACCGTCAGCGCCGCCGTGCGGTGGGCTCCATCCGTTCCGTACTGAAGGATGAGAGAAAAGAGCTGGCCGACAAGTTCTGGGAAACCGCCGAGGAAGGCAAAGAGTTCACCGGTGTTGTCAAGTCCCTGACCGCTTACGGCGCGTTTGTTGACCTGGGCGGCATCGACGGAATGGTTCACATCTCCGAGCTGTCCTGGAATCGCATCAAGCATCCGTCCGAGGTTGTGAATGTGGGCGATACCATCAAGGTATACATCAAGGGCCTCGACAAAGAGAAGGGCAAGATTTCTCTGGGCTACAAGAAGGACGAGGACAATCCGTGGGAGATCCTGAAGAAGGATTACCCCGTAGGCACCACCGTTGAGGTACAGGTTGTTGGCCTGACCACCTTCGGCGCCTTCGCCAGGATCATTCCCGGCATCGACGGCCTCATCCACATTTCTCAGATTGCTGACCACAGAATCGAGAAGCCGCAGGATGCGCTGAAAAACGGCGACAAGGTAAAGGCGAAGATCACCGACATCGATTTTGACAAGCATCGTGTCAGCCTGTCGATCCGTGCATATCTGGAAGAGCAGGCCGCTGAAACAGCGGAAGAGGCTCCCGTAGCGGAAGACAAACCGGCCGACGAGGAATAATCCCATCTGCAATTGAATGAATTGGGGGCACAAAGAGGCTATGCGTCTTTGTGCCCTTTTTGCAGAAATAATTCACCAATGGAAATACCCCTGTGTATTATATAGTTAGTCGATCGCTTTATTAAGTGACCTTATGTGAAAACAGTGATTCTTCCCGCCTTCGATTGGGAAGAATGCAAAGGTTCTTTCTAAAACGCAGTACGATCGAACGGATGCACGATAGGGGGGAACCATGATGAAGCGCTGGCATAAATATTGTCCCATCAACACGCCTTACCGCGGGGAGAAAAAACGGAACGGCCCTGCCGTCCCGAAACTTCTGGTGTTTTTTCTCGGGGTTCTGGCTGCCGGCATCTTTTTGGATATGCAGCTGGTGCCTGCGGTGGAATCCCTCACAGTAAATTCCGCGCGGCAGACTGCGGTAACGGCGATCAACGAAAGCGTATTGAAAGAGCTGAATGCGGATAACATAACGTATGACGATCTGATCAATTTGCAGAGAGATGCCGACGGTAAAGTGCAGACGATCACCACCAATATGGCAAAAGCAAACGAGATTAAGGCAAAAATCACCGATACGGTTCAGAAGAATCTGCATGGGGGCAAAATCAATACGAGTGTTCCGCTGGGTACCCTTTTGGGCAGCCGCCTGCTGCACGGACGCGGCCCGGATGTTCCGCTGGTCGTTACGCTCAAGGGGAATGTGGAATCCGACTTTAAGACCAGCTTTGAATCGGCGGGCATCAACCAGACCCGTCACCAGATTTACCTGGAACTACATACCGAAATCTATTCCTTTATTCCGGGACTTCATACCGCAACGGATGTGACTACCAGCGTGCTGGTTGCAGAAACCGTCATTGTTGGGGATGTACCGCAGCTCTACTTGGGAGGATAAAACAGATATGGATGCAATCAAAGCAAAGGAAGAAGCCGCCAGACTGCGGCAGGAAATACAGTACCACAATCAGAAATACTACGAGCAGGATGCTCCTGAAATAGAAGATTACGAATACGACCGCCTGTACCGCTGCCTGGAAGATTTGGAGGAGGAGTACCCCGAGCTGATTACGCCGGATTCCCCCACGCAGAAAGTTGGAGCCAGGGGCATGAATCAGTTTGCGCCGGTGGTTCATACTGTTCCGCTGGAAAGCTTGCAGGACGCCTTCTCCGAGGAGGAGATGGCGGATTTTGATCGGCGGGTGCGCGCTGTAGTGCCGGACCCGGTCTATATTGTGGAGCCGAAGTTCGATGGGCTTTCCGTCGCCCTGGAATACCGGAACGGCGTTTATGAGCGCGGCTCCACGCGCGGCGACGGTCTGGTGGGCGAGGATGTCACAGAGAATATCCGCACCATTCGCAGCATACCGAAGCGCCTGAAAGACGGCCCGGAGTTTCTGGAGGTGCGCGGCGAGGTCTATATGGCGCACAGCGTCTTTGAAGAGCTTTGCACCAAGCAGGAGCTGAATCAGGAAAAAACGTTTAAGAACCCCCGCAACGCGGCGGCAGGCTCTCTCCGGCAAAAGGATCCGCGCATTGCGGCCCAGAGAAAGCTGGATATTTTCCTGTTTAACGTGCAGCAGATTCAGGGCGCGGAGCTCTCTTATCACGACGAATCGCTCGAGTACCTGAAAAAGCTGGGGCTCCCTGCCACGCCGTTTTACCGCAAATGCCAGACCCTTGAGCAGGTGCTCGAGGCCATCCGGGAAATCGGTGAAATGCGCGGCTCCCTCGAGTATTCCATCGACGGTGCCGTGGTGAAGGTGAATTCCTTCGCGCAGCGGCAGCTGCTCGGCAGCACCTCTAAATTCCCCAAATGGGCGCAGGCGTTTAAATACCCGCCGGAGGAAAAGCCGACAAAGCTGCTCAGTATCGAAATCAACGTGGGGCGAACAGGTGTTCTGACGCCTACCGGTTTGTTTGAGCCGGTTACGCTGGCGGGCACCACCGTCAGCCGGGCTACGCTGCACAATCAGGACTTTATCACCGAAAAAGACATCCGTGTCGGCGATACCGTCATCCTGCGCAAAGCGGGGGATATCATTCCCGAAGTCGTGTCGGTGGTTTCTCACGAACCGGACAGCGAGCCGTACCGGATTCCGCAGATTTGTCCCGCGTGCGGCAGTCCCGCCGTGCGCGACGAAAACGAGGCGGCGACGCGCTGTACGAATCCGGAATGTCCCGCACAGCTTTTGCGCCATCTGATTCATTTTACGAGCCGCGACGCCATGGATATGGATGGCCTTGGCCCGGCGGTGCTGGAGCAGCTCGTCGCGAAAGGGCTGATTGCTTCGCCCGCAGACCTTTACTTTCTGCCGATGGAGCAGGTGCGGGAGATGGAACGGATGGGCGAAAAATCCGCACAGAACCTTGCGGCTGCGGTCGAACGCTCGCGGCAGAACGACCTGTACCGCCTGATCTACGCCATGGGCATTCCCCACGCGGGCCTGAAAGCCGCAAAGCTGCTGGCCGGTCATTTCCATACGATGGAGAAGCTCATCGCCGCCTCCGAAGAAGAGCTTGCGGCCATCGAGGGCTTCGGGCCGATCATGGCGAAGAGCGTGCGCGCCTATTTTGACCTTGCCGGTACGGCACATCTGATTTCCCGCCTGAAAGAGGCCGGAGTGAACATGACGGCGCAAAGCACCGCGCAGGATTTGCGCCTGGCCGGCAAGACCTTTGTGCTCACCGGCACGCTGCCTACGCTGACCCGCCAGGAAGCCTCCGAGCTGGTGGAACGCTACGGCGGCAAAACCTCCTCTTCCGTTTCCAAAAAGACCGGCTATGTGATCGCCGGTGAGGATGCCGGAAGCAAGCTGACAAAAGCGCAGCAGCTCAATGTTCCGATTCTGAGCGAAGAAGAGTTCCTCAAACTGCTGGAAGATTCGAAAGCGGAGGAATAAGCCGCTCCCGACTCAAATGATCATCCCCCTGAATTTCTTCAGGGGGATTTTTTTTGAGCTTTTCTGTCGAAGCGCTCTCTCGCTGAAATCTGACTTTTCTTTCCCGTTTGTTCGGATCATAGATGCTGTCTGTACCCGGGAATGGATCGTTTCTTTCCGCCTTTGGCGGGAGAAGCCGGGGGCTGAATTTTCCGCCTGATAATCAGGGGATTTTTGCATGGATTTGTCGAAGTGCGCTCGTGTTGGAATTTTTCTTCCTCTCATTTTTTTGTTCTAATCTATGGGCTTTGTCCATATTTATGGTAGCAAAGGGAGGACAAGTAACATGAATCAGAGCAATACCAATTCGTTTACTACGGCGATACAGCCGGTCTGCCAGCGGCTCAGACCCGTACTCATGGAGCTGCCGGAGCATATTCAGGAATCTGTGCAGGAAATCCGCATGCGGGTGAATCTGCCGCTTTCTATTTTTAATGGGGTTCAAAGCTTTTTTGTGACAGGGAACGGAATCAGCCGCAAGCCGGAGGAGGGGATTCCCGTATTCCGGGAGGATATGGAGGAGACGTTCCGCAGCCTGTGCAGCCATTCCGTGTATACGCATCAGAACGAAATCCGGAACGGTTTTCTCACCATCCGAGGGGGGCACAGGGTGGGCATCTGCGGCACAGCCGTTCTGGATCAGGGACAGGTTGCAGGGCTGCGGGACATTTCTTCCTTTAATATCCGTGTCGCAAGACAAATCTCCGGCGCGGCAGATGAGGTTCTGTCTCTGGTTGGGGAGGAGATCGTGCAGGGCGTTCTTCTGGCGGGGGCGCCCTCCACGGGCAAAACAACGATTCTTCGCGATTTGGCGCGCCAGCTGGCCGGGGGAGGGACGCTGCCTCCCCGGAAAATCACAGTGGTCGACGAACGCGGCGAGCTGGCAGGCGTTTACCGGGGCGATGCCCAGAACGATCTTGGCTGCTGCTGCGATATTCTGGACGGCTACCCCAAAAGCCAGGGAATCCTGCAGGCCATCCGCTCTCTTTCGCCCGAGGTGATCCTCTGCGACGAGCTGGGGAGCGAGCGCGAAACCGCCGCTGTGGAAGAGGTGGTCAATGCGGGTGTTTCACTGATCGTCAGCGTGCACGCGGCCTCTGCGGGGGAGCTTCTTCGCCGCCGCCAGATACGCCGGCTGATGGAAACCGGGGCGTTTCGTACCGTGGTTCTGCTGGACTGTGCGGCCCGGCCCGGGAAAATCAAAGGAATTTACAAGGTGGGTGAGCTTCTTGGTCAAATTAATCGGGATCCTGTCGATCATGGCGGCCTGTATTCTGGCGGGCTATATGGAATCGCGTAAGCTGGGCGGCAGGGTGAGGGAGCTGGAAGCTTTCTACTCCTTTCTATGTCTTACCAGAGAAGAGATCCGCTATTCCGGTATGCCGGTGGAGCGGATCATTGAAAAGCACGGAAAAAACCAGCGGTTTCTGGTCCTATGCGCCGAGTACTGCCGAAAAGGAGAGAGCTTTCCGCGGGCGTGGGAGCACGGCATGGATGACGGCCTGCTGACGACCGGGATGAACCGCCAGGATTTGGAATACATACGGGACTTCGGACTGGGATTCGGCGCAAGCGATACAGAGGGCCAGCTTGCGCACTGCCAGCTGTATCTGGGTTTCATCAGCAGTGCTCTGACCCATGCGAGAGAAGAAAGAGACAAAAAAGCAAAGCTGTATTTTATGCTGGGGCTGTTCGGCGGAATCGCGGCGGCACTCCTGCTGAGTTAAAACGGAGGAAGCAAAAATGGATGTGGATTTGATTTTTAAAATCGCGGCGATCGGCATTATTGTGGCTGTGCTCAACCAGCTGCTGATTCGCTCGGGGCGCGAGGAGCAGGCGATGATGACGACCCTGGCGGGACTGATTGTGGTATTGATGATGGTGATCGAGCAGATTGATATTCTGTTTAAAACGATCAAATCCATCTTTGGGTTATAGCAGCCATGAATGTGATTGGAATTGCCGGACTGGCCCTTGTTTCCGCCGTGATTGCCGTGATGCTGCGCCGGTACAATCAGGAATACGCGGTGGTCGTCAGCATCACGGCAGGCGTCATTATTCTGGTTCAGATTTTAGCGAATATCGTCCCGGCGATCCGCCAGATCAACAGCTTGCTCACCGCCGCGCAGATGCCAACGGAATATGGCATCATCCTGTTCAAGACACTGGGCATCTGCTTTCTGGCTCAGTTTGCGGCGGATTCCTGCCGGGACGCGGGAGAAAGCGCGCTGGCCTCAAAGGTTGAGCTGGCCGGAAAGATCTCTATTGTAATACTGGCGCTGCCACTGTTTGAAAAAATTGCTTCTACGGCGCTCGCGCTGATAGGAGGGTAGACTGTGAAAAAAGTGATCTGCATTGTTTTTTTGCTTTTTCTGTTTACGATTCCCGTGCATGCGCAGTCCGTCTCGCAGGATGAGCTGTACCGCCAGCAGTATGAAGACAGCGGTGCGGCCGACCTGCCCGACGAACTGCCGGAAGAGACACGGGAATGGATGGACAGCCTGGGTATCTCTTCGCCGGACTGGCAGAGCATCCTGAACCTGACGCCGGAGACGATCTTTGAGCAGATCGGGTCATCGGCGCTCCAGCAGAGTGCGGCTCCCGTGCGGGCGCTGTTGTCGGTATTGGCGGTCATTCTGCTCTGCGCCCTGATGAACGGGATGAAGCTGAGTTTTGGCGATCGCCCGCTGAGCGGCGTGATCGGTATGGTCGGCACCCTTTGTATCTGCACAGTGGTCATTCAGCCGATCGTTACGTGCATTGAAAACGTGGCGTTTGTCATCAAGGGGGCCGCCGGATTCCTGCTGGCCAGCATCCCGATTCTCACCGGGATCATGATTGCGGGCGGGCAGACGATTTCCGCCGGGTCATACAACCTGTTGATGCTCGGTGCGGGCAACGTAATTTCGGTCATTGCTTCTACGGTGCTGGTACCTTTACTCAATATTTTTCTGGCGTTTTCGGTGGTATCCGCCGTATCCCCCGCAATGAATCTCGGCGGGCTATGCGATTTGTTCAGCAAAACCGTAAAATGGGTGCTCACCTTCTGTATGACGATCTTTTCAGGTCTGCTCACGATGCAGACGGTGGTATCCTCGGCAGCGGACGGCGCGGGCGCCAAAACCGTTCGCTTTATGGTAAGCGCCTTCGTGCCGGTGGTAGGCAGCGCGCTCAGCGATGCGATCGGCAGTGTGCAGAGCAGCGTAAAGCTGCTCAAATCGGGAGTGGGGGCGTTCGGACTTCTGGCTACAGGGGCCATTTTTCTGCCCGCGGCGCTCGAATGCCTCATTTGGCTTTTGACCCTGACCGCCTGCGCGGCGGCAGGAGATATTTTTGAGCTGAAAGAAATCACCACCCTGCTGCGGTCTTCCATGAAGGTGATACAGATCCTTCTCTCGATCATTCTGTGTTGCTTTGTCATTTTGATGATCTCTACGGTGTTGATGATGGCGATGGGGGGTGCGGTGACATGAGCGGTGTACGGGAATGGTCCTCGGTGATTGTTCTGGCGGCGCTGGCCGCGGGGATTTTGCAGTATCTGATGCCGACCGGCAGCATGGAAAAGGTGACACGGCTCGTGATCGGAGCGTTCATCATCTGCAGCATCCTCTTGCCGGTGGGGCGTCTGGTACAGCAGTTCGATGTGCAGGCCTTCGCGCAGGGGGAGGGCGCTGCGGCACCGAACCAGCAGTATCAGGACACGGTGAACCAGCAGACGGCAGAGGCGGCACAGGCCGCCGTTCGCACCGTGGTCATCGCAACGCTTTCCGAGAAGGGAATTCAGTGCAAAAATGTTGCGCTGAATATGGATACAAACGAGGACGGCCGCATATCAATTACTAAAGTGTTTGTCAGCCTTGACCAGAGGGAATCGGGAAAGCTTCAGGAAACAAAAAAGCTGCTTGAGCAGGAATTGGGATTAACAACGGAGGTGACGGCCGATGGCGGCTCGTGAAAAAGAAGACAGAAAAGAGAGCGTATCCTGGATTCAAAAGCTCGCGGAAAACGACATTTGGCGTAAGGTGATTCTGATCCTGGGGTTTGCCGGGATCGCCCTGATTTTTTTGTCGGGAATCTTTCAAAATCACGATTCCAAGGCAACCAATGCCCAGGCGGAGGAAGAGCCGACAAAAACCACTGCGCAGGAATACACGCAGCAGGTAGAAAAAAGCCTGACCGAGCTGATCGGCAATATCAACGGCGCAGGCTCTGTGAAGGTGCTTGTCACTCTGGAGCGGAACACGCAGTATGTGTACGCCACAGAGGAAAAGAAAACGACTCAGAGCACGCAGGATCAGGCGGCGAACGCTACCGTGAAAAATCAGGAGAATGACAGCCGCGAAACCAAGTACATTCTGGTCAAAGGTGCCGACGGCTCGCAGCAGGCGCTGGCCGTAACAGAGGTCGAGCCGATCGTGAAGGGGGTAGTCGTTGTATGTGAGGGCGGAAATCAGCCGGCGGTGCAGAAAGATATCATAGATGCGGTGACCACTGCGCTCAATCTTTCTTCTGCGCGGGTGTGCGTGATAAAAGCAAAATAAACAAGAAACAGGAGGAATTGTCTTATGGGTATTGGTAAACGTCAGCTGGTGCTTGCGTCCCTGGTGGTCGCGCTGGGAGCGGCTGTGTACTTAAATTGGGTGTTCCAGGGGGAGGGACCCCTGATTGCAACGGATACATTGACCTCCGGCGCGGAGCTTGGGGCGGCCCAGCTTGTGAACGGTAAGGGCAGCAGCAGTACTCCCGAAACGTCTTCTTCCGCTTCGTCCACTTCCTCAAAGGCGGTGGAGACAGCCGCAAAGGTAGATGAATACTTTACTGAGGCAAAACTTTCCCGTCAAAAGGCAAGGGATGCTTCGGTAGAAATGCTGCAGAAGGTTTTGCAGGATGCCTCCACCAATGACACGGTGAAGAAGGAATCCCTCGAAAAGGCTGCCGAGATTGCTCAGAACATCGTTCAGGAAAGCAATATTGAAAGCCTGATCAAAGCCAAAGGCTTCTCAGACTGTGTGGTGTTCCTGCAGAATTCGGAATGCAGCGTTGTCGTCCGTTCCGACGGTCTTCTGCCCAATGAGGCGATCGCCATCAAAGACATCATCGGCGGTCAGTCCGGCGTTGCCTATGACAAGATCAAAATTGTGGAGGCAAAATAAGAAAGCACCGCGCCGAATCGGAAAGGATTCGGCTTTTGGTGTGTTTTGTGAAGACATTTTCCCGGCGGCAGAGTCTCATTTTGCCGCCGGGAACAAACAAAATTGCCCGGAATCCATGTTTTCCCGCAAAAACAGTTGCACTGCACTAAAATCATGGTATAATACTACTCATGAAGAGTGGTGCGGTTCATTTTCATGAAGTACCGCGGCGGGAGGAGCCTCTAGGCTTTTTTTGCCGTACCTGCGGAAGCTTGACAATGGAATGAAAAACGGATTTGATAACCCTCCACATATCTGTCTGGAGGGTTATTTTTTTTAAAGGGATTACGATGTTTGTATCTTTCCCCTGTCAGGGGCGGGGAAAGATACGCCTTTCTCTCTCATAAGGGGACAATAAGAAAATCGTTTGGAGGACAAACTATGAGCAAAGGCAAGATGACACGGCGGGAAGAAAGAGAGCAGGCGTTTATTCTGGTATTCCAGCAGCTGATCAACCGGAATACCATTGAGGAGATCATTGACGCGGCGGAAGAATCGGCGGAGATCCGCATTGCGGAGTTTGCGGAGCGGCTCGCCAGCGGTGTGGAGAAAAACAACGCCGTGGTGGACGATAAGATCGAAAAGAATATCCGCGGCTGGTCGATGACGCGCCTTTCGAAGGTTTCCTTCGCTTTGCTGCGGGTAGCGATCTACGAAATGATGTTTGTCGACAGCATCCCCGTCAGCGTTTCGATCAACGAGGCGGTCGATCTGGCGAAAAAATACGGCGGAGCGGACGACGCACCGTTTATCAACGGCGTTCTCGGCTCTGTGGCCAAGGAATTGGAACCGGCAAATGAAGAACGGTAACTATCTCGGAATCGATACGAGCAATTATACAACCTCCGCCGCGCTGTACCGGGAGGATCAAAGCGTCACGCACTCCAAACGGCTTCTGCCGGTGAAGAAAGGCCAGCTCGGCCTGCGCCAGAGCGATGCGGTGTTTCATCATGTGCAGCAGCTGCCGCAAATCCTTGAGCCTTTGCTCCGGCAGCATCCTGTTCTTCGGGCCATCGGCGCTTCGAGCCGTCCCCGTTCGGCGGAGGACTCCTATATGCCCTGCTTTACCGTGGGGCTTGGCACTGCGAAAATACTGGCGGATACGCTCGGCATTCCGCTGTATCCCTGCTCGCATCAGGAAAATCATATTGCGGCGGCGCTGTATTCCGCCGGTCGGCTGGAACTGCTGAGGCAGACCTTTCTTGCGTTTCATGTTTCGGGCGGTACGACGGAGGCGGTATTGGTAGAGCCGGACGCAGAGCATCTGATCAGGACCCGGCTCGTCGCTTCTTCTCTGGATTTGAAAGGCGGACAGGCTGTTGACCGCGTCGGGGTCATGCTGGGTCTTTCGTTCCCGGCAGGGCCGGAACTGGAGCGGCTGGCGCTGCAAAGCGACGCGAAGTTCAAAATCCGCCCCACCATGCGCGGGTGCGACTGCTCGCTTTCCGGGATTGAAAATCAGTGCCGCGCCATGCTCGATAAGGGTGTGCCCAAAGAAGAGATCGCGCGTTTCTGCCTGCTCTCTTTGCTCGCGGCGCTCGACGCCATGTGCGGCGCGTTGCTGAAAGAATACGGGGATCTTCCCGTTTTGTTTGCGGGCGGGGTGATGTCCAACAGCATCATTCGGCAGGCGCTGACACAGCGCTGGGGCGCATCGTTCGCGACCCCTGAGTTTTCCGCAGACAACGCGGCGGGTGCGGCGATTTTGGCGGCCATAAAGGAGGGACAGGCATGAATACTCCTGTTGTTCTTACGATTTCTCAGCTCAACCGGTACATCAAATCCCTGCTGGACGGCGATCAGATGCTGTCCTCCGTGTTTTTGACCGGAGAGATTTCAAACTTTACCAATCATTATAAATCAGGTCACATGTACTTTTCGCTCAAAGACAGCCAGTGCGTGGTACGCGCCGTCATGTTTGCCGCGCAGGCCCGGCGTTTGCGCTTTCTGCCGCAGGATGGCATGAAGGTGATCGTGCGCGGGCGGGTGACGGTCTATGAGCAGAGCGGGCAGTACCAGGTCTATGTGGACGATATGCAGCCGGACGGCCTGGGGGCGCTGAACCTCGCCTATGAACAGCTCAAAACCCGGCTTGCGGCGGAGGGGCTGTTCGATGCTTCCCGTAAAAAGCCGCTGCCTGCTTACCCCAAAGCCGTGGGAGTCGTCACTTCTCCTACCGGCGCGGCCGTACAGGATATCAAGCAGATTTTGGGACGGCGCTTTCCGCTGGCGGAGGTGATTCTCTGCCCGGTGCTGGTGCAGGGCGCAGGCGCGGCGGATCAGATCGCCGCGGCGGTAGAGCGCTTTAATCGCCTTGATTGTGCCGATGTTTTGATCGTCGGGCGCGGTGGCGGTTCGATGGAAGACCTGTGGGCGTTCAACGAAGAGATAGTGGCGCGTGCCGTAGCGAATTCCAGGATTCCCGTGATCTCTGCCGTGGGGCACGAAACGGATTTTACCATCTGCGATTTTGCGGCCGATCTGCGTGCGCCGACCCCGTCCGCGGCAGCGGAGCTGGCCGTTCCGGATATCCGCGAGCTGATGGCCTATGTTTCCGGCTCGATGCTGCGGATGAAGAAATCCCTGGGGATCGAGATGCACCGCATGCAGATCGACCGGCTGGTCGACCGCATGAGCGGAAAGATGAAGCGCGATCTGGAAACCGGGCGCATGTGTCTGGCGGAGCGTTCGGCTTCGCTGCAGGCGTTCAGTCCGCTGCGGGTTCTGGCGCGCGGGTATTCCGTTGCACTGGATGCCGACGGGGAAACCGTCCGCTCGGCAGCACAGGTGCGGCAGGGTGATTCGCTGAACCTGATTGTGCAGGACGGGCGGCTGGCCTGTACCGTAAACGAGGTACGGGAAGAACAAATTGGGCAGGAGGGGGATACTCCATGAAAAAAAATATGACCTTTGAAGCGGCGATGACGGAGCTTTCGCAGATCGTGGACCGGATGGAAAGCGGAGAGGCCACGTTGGACGAATCCTTAAAGCTGTTTGAATCGGGGACGAAGCTGGCTTCGTTCTGCTATGAGAAATTACAGAACGCGGAGCAGAAAATCAAGGAGATTTCTGAGCTGGAAGAAAGGCGAGAGGAATGAGCATGAAGCGTCAGGAGCAGTATGTGGAAATGCTGGAGGAGGCTTTGTCCCGCTATTTGCCGGGCGGCGATCAATTGCAGCAGGAATTGTTCTCTTCTATGGAATACAGTCTGCTTTCCGGCGGAAAGCGGATTCGTCCGATCCTGACGCTGGAATTCTGTCGCCTGTGCGGCGGCAGTCTCACGGCGGCGCTGCCGTTTGCCTGCGCCATCGAAATGATTCACACCTATTCACTGATCCATGACGACCTTCCCTGTATGGATGACGACGAGCTGCGGCGCGGCCGACCCACCAATCACCGGGTGTACGGTGAGGCCACCGCACTGCTGGCGGGCGACGCCCTTCTGACGCTGGCATTTGAAACGATGCTTTCGCCGCAGACCATCCGCACGGCGGGCGCGGTGAAAACAGCCACGGCGGCCGGTGTTCTGGCCCGTGCGGCAGGTGCGACCGGAATGGTGGGCGGGCAGATCATCGACCTTGCCTCGGAGGGGAAGAAGATTCCGCTTTCCACGCTGCGCGTGATGGACGAGCGCAAAACCGGCGCGCTGATTCTGGCTGCGGCGGAAATGGGCTGTGTCGTCGGCGGGGCAGGCAATGAGAAGATTCGTGCCGCACGCGAATATGCCAAGGCTTTGGGGCTGGCGTTTCAGATCGTGGACGATATCCTTGATGTGACCGGCGACAGCACGCTTCTGGGCAAAAACGTCGGCGTCGATGATCTGAACGACAAAAGCACCTACGTTTCCCTCATGGGGTTGGACGGCGCGAAAAAAGCCGTGCGCGAGCTGACCGATGAGGCCGTTACGGCCCTTGCAAAGTTTGACGGCGATACCGCTTATCTGGCTGATTTGGCCCGTGAGCTGTCGGTCCGAAAGAACTGACACTGATTTTGTGTTATAATAACCTCACGGCGTAAGCGAAAGCGGAGCTTTCGACGCCTGAGAGAGCATTGAATCATCCAGTCCAAAAAAAAACAGGTGTCTGGCTGTTTTTACTCAACAGAGCGGGGAACGGGATGATATAATAACCTCACGGCGCAAGCGAAAGCGGAGCTTTCGACGCCTGAGAGAGCATTGAATCATACGGCCCGAAAAAAACAGGTGTCTGGTTGTTTTTACTCAACAAAGCGGGGAACGGGATGATATAATAACCTCACGGCGTAAGCGAAAGCGGAGCTTTCGACGCCTGAGAGAGCATTGAAGCATGATGGTATAGAGCAGAAAACAGCTTTTTATAAATGAACTGTAAATTGGTTCTGGTTATCCTGTTATAATAACAAAACACAATCGTTATTCCACCCCTGCCTGCGGCGGGGGAAGGCCCGTTTTTTTATTTTCAGAATTGCAGGTGGATCGGGACAACCTATCTTGACAAAATTGACAGGGTATGATAATATTGTTAGGCCGCATATTACGGGCTTTTGAAGTGATCGTTTGATCCGCCTGGGATAGCGAGATTGAAAAAAGGCAGGATACTCTATTTATGTATGCAGTAATTGAGACCGGCGGCAAGCAGTACAAGGTACAGTATGGCGATGTCATCTATATCGAGAAGCTTGCAGCGGAGCAGGACGCCACCGTTGAATTTAAAGTTGTTGCTCTTGGCGGCGAAGAAGGCCTGAAAGTGGGAGCTCCCTTTGTTGAGGGCGCAAGCGTAACCGGCAAGGTGCTGAAGAACGGCAAGCAGAGAAAAATTACCGTCTTTACCTATAAGCCGAAGAAGAGCTCAAAGCGCAAGATGGGCCATCGTCAGCCTTACACAAAGGTACAGATCGAGACCATTAACGCTTAATTATGATTCAGGTTTTATTTTTGCAGCAGCCGAACGGCGAGCTTTTGGGATTTCAGATGACCGGACATTCCGGATTGGCGGAAGAGGGTTCCGACATTCTGTGCGCGGCGGTTTCTTCCGCGGCGTATCTGGTGGCGAACGCGATTACCGATGTGGTTCAGATCAAGGCAGATCTTTCTGTTTCGGAGGGCGACATGTCTCTTCGAATTCCTGAAAAAGCGGTATTTCTGTGCCGAACCCTGCTGCAAGGACTCAGGCTCCATTTGATGGGCCTGCAGGAGCAATATCCAGACAATATCAGGATAAATTTTACGGAGGTGTAAAGCTATGTTAAAGATAAATATTCAGCTTTTCGCGCATAAGAAGGGCGGCGGTTCCACAAAGAACGGCCGTGATTCCGAATCCAAGCGCCTGGGCGCGAAGCGTGCGGACGGTCAGTTCGTTCTGGCCGGAAACATTCTGGTAAAACAGCGCGGTACTCACATTCATCCCGGCAACAATGTGGGCAGAGGTTCCGACGATTCTCTCTTTGCTCTGATTGACGGTACTGTGAAGTTCGAGCGTCTTGGCCGCGACCGCAAAAAGGTCAGCGTATACGCTGTTGAACAGTAATTCAGTTACCAACTGAAAGCAAAATCCCGGGATTTTCCCGGGATTTTTTGATATGATCAGGTCTATACTAAGCGGGAGCAGTCCTACTGTTCTCCGACCGATTATAGATGCCTTGTCATCGTCAATTCCCGTAAAAAGCAGCCGAATGGTAGGTGCCGATTTCTTTTTGAAAGCGGCATTCCATTATTCTTTGCTTTGAAGGGGAGAAAACAGAGAAAATATCATATATCGTTTTGAAATAGGGGAATAGTATAAGGAGCCGGAAAGCATATGTTTGTAGATATCGCGAAAGTTAAAGTGAAGGCCGGCGACGGCGGCAACGGTGCCGTCAGCTTTCACCGGGAAAAATATGTTGCGGCCGGCGGGCCGGACGGCGGCGATGGCGGCCGCGGCGGAAATGTCGTGTTTCAGGTGGACAAGAACCTTTCCACTCTGGCGGACTTCCGCTATAAACGCAAGTATATTGCCGAGAACGGGCAGAACGGCGCGGGGAAACGATGCTCCGGCAGGGGCGCGCCCGATCTGGTGATCCGTGTGCCGCAGGGAACTCTGGTGCGCGATCTGGAAAGCGGCCGTCTGCTCGCGGACTTGTCTACCGATGAGCCGCAGATCATTGCCCGCGGCGGAAACGGCGGGTGGGGAAATGCCCATTTTGCCACTCCCACGCGGCAGACCCCTCGTTTTGCAAAGCCGGGCCAGCCCGGCGAAGCGTTCGATGTGCAGCTTGAGCTGAAGCTTTTGGCGGATGTCGGTCTGGTCGGTTTCCCAAATGTTGGAAAATCGACGCTCGTTTCCGTCGTGAGTGAGGCAAAGCCGAACATTGCGAATTATCACTTTACGACCATTACGCCGGTTTTGGGCGTTGTCTTTCTGGGTGAGGGACAATCCTTCGTTATGGCAGACATTCCCGGCCTGATTGAAGGTGCCGGAGAGGGCGCCGGACTGGGCCACCAGTTTTTGCGTCACGTGGAGCGCTGCCGTCTGCTGGTGCATATTGTAGATGTTGCAGGCAGCGAAGGGCGCGATCCCAAAGAAGATTTTGAGACCATCAACCGTGAGCTGAAAAAGTTTAATGGGGAACTTTCCGAACGCCCGATGCTCGTGGCGGGGAACAAATGCGACCTCGCGACCGAGGAGCAGATCGAGGAGTTTCGCCGCTTTGTGGAAGAGCAGGGCTATGAGTTCTTCCCGATTATGGCTGCCATTCGTTATGGGGTAGACCCGCTTTTAAAGCGGATTCAGGAAAAGCTCTCGCAGCTGCCGCCAGTGATTCGCTTCGAGCCCGATCCGGTGCCGCTGCTCGAAATCACTCCCGAACAGGCGGAGAAATTTACGGTTACCAATCAGGACGGTGTCTTTGTGGTAGAGGGAGAATGGCTGCTTCAGCTGCTGCGCTCCGTCAACTTTGACGATTACGAGTCCCTGCAATATTTCCAGCGTGTTCTGATCAGTTCCGGTGTCATCGACGCCCTGCGTGAGGCAGGGGCCGAAGAAGGCGACACCGTCAGTATGTATGATCTGGAATTCGATTTTGTGGAATAGGGGGCCTGATTTTTGGAACGCTTTTTAGAGAAAGACTGCGATCCGCGTCAGCTCAGTCCCCTGACCCTTGCCTTTGTCGGCGACGGCGTATTCGAACTGTTTGTGCGGGAGCGCCTGGTCTGCCAGGCAAACTGCCCGGTGAATACGTTGCATAAAAATGCTGTGGCCCAGGTGTGCTGCGGTGCGCAGGCACAGGCGGCGCAAAAGCTGATCCCTTTGTTTACCGAAGAGGAAGAAGCCGTTTTCCGCCGGGGACGAAACGCAAAAGTATCTCATGTACCGAAAAACTCCAGCCCGGCCGATTACCACGCGGCCACTGCGCTGGAAGCCTTATTTGGATATTTATATTTGAAAGGGGAGTTGGCGCGCCTGCGTCAATTCTTTGCCTTAATCTGCGAGGAGTGAGGTGCTTTCGTATGGGAGCTTTGAAAAAGCGCAATCAGATTGTTTTTTTGGATGTCCTGTATTTTCTGATCGGCAGTGTACTGTTTTCGGTTTCGGTCAACTGTTTTACCGCACCGAATCACATCGCACCCGGCGGAATTACCGGTCTTGCAACGGTTCTCAATTATCTCTTTGGTACACCGATCGGAACCATGCTGTTTGTCATCAACGTTCCGGTGTTCCTGTGGGCCATCTGGGAGCTGGGATACCGCTTGGTAGGAAAGACCATTTTGGCTACCCTGATGTGTTCCGTTACCATTGACGCGCTTGCTTCTTACCTCCCTGTGTATGAGGGCGACCACATGCTCGCCGCAATTTTTGGCGGCGTACTGGAGGGAATCGGGCTTTCCCTGGTTCTGCTGCGGGGCGCGACGACCGGCGGCACAGACCTGATCGCCCGTTTACTGGAACTAAGGCTGCGCGGACTTTCCATCGGCCAGCTGATGATGGGTGTGGACGCGATGGTGATTCTGCTCTCCGGATTTGTGTACCGCAGTCTGGAAAGCGCCCTTTATGCGTTTATCGCCGTTTTTGTATCCACCCGTCTGATCGATACGATCCTGTACGGCGCGGACGCCGGTACCGGCAAAATGCTCTTTATCATTTCGGAAAAGAATGACGAAATCGCGGCGAAAATCCTCTCTGAGATGGATCGCGGCGTTACGGCCCTGAAATCAAGGGGCGTATACAGCAACCGTGACGGGGAAGTGCTGCTGTGTGCCGTGCGGCGCTATGAGGTCAGCAAAATGACAGACGTGATCCGCTCCACAGACCACAAGGCCTTTATCATTATCGGTGAAGCAGGACAGATCACCGGGCAGGGCTTCCGAGAGATCAGGAAGGAAGAAAAAACCCTGAAAGATCTTCTGAATAAAAGCGAGAAGCCCGAAGATCAATAAGTACATTCGAAAGAAAGCCGCAAAAAGGGAAGAGCAGACGGTTTTGCCATTCGTCAAAACCGTCTGCTCTAAAATGTTACTAGTCGTTTAGCGGTAGTTATTGTTGTTCTCTACGTTATTGTAGGAGGAAGAGTCCTTCTTCTGCTGAGTGGAATTGCTGGTCTTATTGTTGCTCTGAGTAGAGTTGCTGTTCTGAGTAGAGTTGTTGGTTCTATTGTTGCTGCTCTGGGATTTGCAGTTGCTGGTGGAATTCTGGGTCTTGTTTGTGCTCTTCTCATAATTTTTATCCAAGTATTTCACCCCCTTCGCGATTATTGTTTTCCGTTCCTTTTGAAATATACAAACAATCTTTGGGAGCTGACCTGTTTATGAACGAATATCCTTCGGCGTTTTTGGGCCGTATGCACACGCTGCTGGGCGACGAATACGCCGATTTTTTAAAGTGTATGGAGCAGCCTTCCATGCGCGGAATTCGATTAAATCCGATCAAATGCGACGAAAAAACACTAAAAAACGCACTCGATTTTCCAATCGAAATCAGCCCGTTTTCTCCATATTCTTACTATATTCCCGAGGATGCGGACAAGCCCGGCAGCATCCCGCTGCACCACGCGGGGGCCTTTTATTCGCAGGAGCCTTCCGCGGCTTCCGCCGTGACCATACTGAGCCCTCAGCCGGGGGAGAAAATCCTCGATCTGTGCGCCGCGCCGGGCGGAAAATCCACGCAAATCGCGGCTTTGCTGGCCGGCAGGGGACTGCTGTGGTCGAACGAGGTGGTTCGCTCCCGCGCGATGGCGCTGCTTTCCAATCTGGAGCGCATGGGTGTTTCAAACGCCGTGATTTCCTCGTGTCATCCCGAGCTGCTGTGCGAAACGCTTTCCGGTTTTTTTGACCGTGTTCTGGTGGACGCGCCCTGCTCCGGGGAGGGAATGTTTCGCCGCGACGCGCAGGCCGTGCAGGATTGGAGCGAGGAGCATGTGAAAACGTGCGCGGTTCGTCAGGGCCTGATTCTGGACAGCGCCGCAAACGCCCTGCGGGAAAACGGAATCCTTGTTTATTCTACCTGCACCTTTTCACCGGAAGAAAACGAAGAAACCGTCCGTGCGTTTCTGCTCCGGCATCCGGATTTTATTCTGGAGGATTCCGGCGTTTCCTTTGGCAGGCCCGGAATCGGAATGCCGCAGGCACGGCGCGTTTTCCCGATGGACGGCGGAGACGGGCACTTTGTGGCAAAAATGAGAAGGACTTCGCCCGCTGCTTGCCGTGCGGCGGACTATCCCTTTGCAAAATTCTCTGCAGAGGCAGACGCAAAAGCGCTGTACGGCCAGATTTTTAACACTCCGCTGTCGCGCCCGCTGATTCAAAGCGGCAGTTCGATTCTGATTGCGCCAGAGTTTCTTCCCGGGTTGTCCGGCCTTGGGGTGATCCGTGCCGGCGTGATGCTCGGTGAAATCCAGAAAGGACGTATCGAGCCGGCGCATGCGCTGTTTTTGTCATCGTTGCCGCACCAGCTAAGGCAGACGGTGGATTTTTCGTCCCGCTCATCGGAGATCCGCGCGTATCTGCACGGGGAAGAGCTGGAGGTCGATCCCGCTTTGAAAGGCTATGCGGGGGTCGCTGTTGACAGTGTGATGACGGGATTCGGCAAGTGTTCTTCCGGTAAAATGAAGAACCGGTATCCAAAAGGTCTGCGCAGCCATACCTGATATTTTGTGTATTTTTCTGTCCGATTGCGGATGACAGGTGTCTTGAATTTAAAAATGAATGATGTTACAATGAGTTAAAGTGATAAAATATCAGGGAGGGCTAACTATGCAAATCAGAGTTGAACACACTCAACACCCCAAGGCCAAGCCTGCGGATGAGACAAAATTGGGATTCGGCCGTACTTTTACGGACCATATGTTTATTATGGACTACACCAGCGGCGAGGGCTGGCATGATCCCCGAATCGTACCGTATGCTCCCCTGAATCTGGAGCCGTCCGCCATGTGCCTGCATTATGGACAATCTGTTTTTGAGGGTATGAAAGCTTACCGTACGGACGATAACCGGATTCTGCTGTTTCGTCCCGACAGAAATATGGCGCGTTTGAACGTATCGAACGAACGTCTCTGTATTCCGCAGATCGACGAGCAGTTTGCGGTGGAAGCAATCAAGAAGCTGGTCTCTGTAGATCGTGACTGGGTGCCTTCTGCTCCCGGTACATCATTATACATACGCCCGTTTATTATCGGCGTTGATCCGGTTGTGGGCGTGCATCCCGCGCATCACCTCATGTTTATCATCATCTGCTCGCCCGTCGGCGCATATTATCCCGAAGGCCTGAACCCGGTGAAGATTTATGTGGAAGACGGCTATGTGCGTGCGGTAAAGGGCGGCATGGGCTTTGCAAAGACCGCCGGCAACTACGCGGCGTCCCTCAAGGCGCAGGACGAGGCGGAAAAGCAGAACTATACACAGGTTTTGTGGCTCGACGGTGTGGAGCGCAAATACATTGAAGAAGTCGGCACCATGAACGTATTCTTCCAGATCGGCGACGAAGTGGTCACTCCCGCTTTGCAGGGTTCCATTTTGTCCGGTGTGACCCGTATGTCCGCTATCGATATCCTGAAATCCTGGGGCCTGAATGTCACTGAGCGTCGTCTGTCGATTCAGGAAGTGGCCGACGCGGCCAAAGAGGGCAATCTCAAAGAAGCGTTCGGTACCGGTACCGCGGCTGTAATTTCCCCGATCGGTCACCTCAAGTGGGGCGATGTGATCATGGAGTTCAACGACGGTAAAATCGGCCCGTTGTCCCAGCGTCTGTACGATACCATGACCGGTATTCAGTGGGGCAAACTGCCGGATACCTTCGGCTGGACAGTTGCAGTAGATTAATCATCAGGTCATTCGCTGATGTTCAGAAAGCGGCGGCTTCGGCTGCCGCTTTTTTGATGAGAGGGAGGGAAAATGCTTTGCGCACACTGACTTTTGCGGTTCCCGCGGAATATGAAGGCTGCCGCCTGAAGGGCTTTCTGCGCGGGTATTGCCGTGTATCGGCCCGCCTTCTGGTAAAACTCAAGCGGGTTCCGAACGGCCTTTGTGTCAACGGAACACATGCCACGGCCATTACTCTGCTGCATGCAGGGGACAATGTTTGCCTGAACCTGCCGCAGGACGAGGAGATTCCCGTTCCATCGGAAGTGCCGATTTCGGTTTTGTATGAGGATGCCGATCTGCTGGCAGTGAATAAACCTGCCGGCATGGCGATGTATCCCGTGCCGGGCTCAGACTCAGGCACGCTGTCGAATGCGGTGGCGTTTCATTGGCGCAGGGCAGGGGAGACCTGCCGGTTCCGGCCTGTATATCGATTGGATAAAAATACAAGCGGAATTGTAATTATTGCAAAAAATTCCTATATTGCGGCAGCTTTGTCCCATAATATACAAAAAGAATACATTGCTGTCTGCGAAGGTGTTCTGTCGGGACGTGGAACGATCGATTCGCCGATTGCGCTGGCTCCCGGCAGCAAAATTCAGAGAATGGTTTCGCCTTCCGGTGAGGCAGCCGTCACCCACTGGCAGAGCGTATGCTCGAAAAATGACCTTACTTTTCTGAAAATACACCTGGAAACCGGTCGAACTCATCAGATTCGAGTACATTTGTCGAGTATTTTTCATCCGCTTTCCGGGGATGACTTGTATGGAGGACATCTGGATAAAATCGGGCGTCAGGCGCTGCATTGCCTTTCGGCCAGTCTGATCCATCCCGTTACCAAAGAAGCGCTTTTTTTGCAGGCCCCCATACCAGAAGATTTTGTTCTGCTGTTGCAGGAGCTGAATGTATCAATTGCATAAAATTTGAAAAACGATTCCTTTTGAAAACAACGAACCTGACAAAATTGGTTTTTATAAGATTTATGACTTGATTTATGTATAATTATGCGATATAATACATTCATATTTTAGTTCTGTGAGAAAAATGAGATTGAATAGAAGAGGGATAGAACCATGAAAAAATCAGTAAAGTTTTTAGCGGTCTGTCTTGCAGCCGCAGCCATGCTGTCCATGTCCGCCTGCAACGGCGGCGGTACCTCCAGCGGGTCGGCGTCTGATTCCAGCAACAACGGCGTCAGCACCAGCACTTTGGATACGATCAAGAAAAACGGATTTATCACCATGTCTACCAACGCGGAATTTGAGCCGTTTGAATACAAAGACGGCGAAAGCATTGTGGGCATCGATCTTGAAATTTCCCAGAAAATCGCCGATAAGCTTGGCGTTGAACTGAAGGTGAACGACGTTGCTTTCGATTCTCTGATTCCGGAAATCACCTCCGGCAAAGCGGATTTTGTTGCAGCCGGCATGACTGCTGATGACGAGAGAAGAAAGAATGTTGATTTCTCCGACAGCTATTTTGACGCAGGCCAGGCGGTCATCGTGAAAAAGGGCGGAGACATTAAGGCACCCAAAGATCTGGACGGCAAGAAGGTCGGCGTGCAGACCGGTACCACAGGCGACAAGTACTGCACCAACGAAGACGGCACCAGCGAGATCAAGGTTGGCTCCGTTGAGCGTTACAACAAGGGTATGGATGCTGTTTCCGATCTGATCGCCGGCAGAATCGACGCGGTTGTTATCGATGATTTCCCGGCTCAGAAATACGTTGAGAAGAACAGCGATAAAATTGCAAAGCTCGACGACATGCTGACGAGTGAGCAGTATGCAATTGCCGTGAAAAAGGGCAACACCGAGCTTACCGATCTGATCAATGAGACTTTGAAAGAGTTGAAGGACAGCGGCGATCTGCAGAAAATCTTTGATAAATATCTGGCACAGGAATCATAACAGAGCTTCTGTGATTTTCGGGCTGGGTAGCGGGATTCCCCGCTGCCCTCCTTTGCCTTTTCGTCCCATTTAAGGAGGTTGCTATGGGGAATCTGATCCTGAACCCACAATATCTGGCCGGTTTTGATATTGGGCGTTTCTTTCAAGATCTGTACATGAATTTGGGGCAGCATTTTTATGATGCTTTTATCGTGAAAAACCGGTATAAATATATCGTTTCCGGTTTGGGGAACACACTGCTGATCACCCTGTTCGCGGTGATGATCGGTATTGTGCTTGGCACACTGGTTGCCCTCATCCGCGTAACACATAATAATGATAAGAAAAAATTTCGCTTTCTGAATGCGATTTGCAGCATTTACCTGACGGTCATTCGCGGAACCCCTGTTGTGGTTCAGCTTTTGATTACGTATTATGTGATTTATCAGTCTGCGGATAAAATGGTTGCGGCCGTCATCGCGTTCGGCATCAATTCCGGTGCGTATGTGGCCGAGGTCATCCGCAGCGGAATTCAGTCTGTGGACAAGGGTCAGATCGAGGCGGGGCGTTCCCTTGGTCTGAATCAGAAAACCACGATGATCAAAATCGTGTTCCCGCAGGCGCTGAAAAACGTGGCTCCTGCTATCTTCAATGAGTTCATTTCCCTGCTCAAGGAAACCTCTGTCGCCGGTTATATCGGTGTGCAGGATCTGACCAAGGCGGGCGATGTCATCCGCAGCATTACCTACGACGCGTATACGCCGCTGTTAACGGTCGCCGCGGTTTATCTGTTGATCGTCATGATTCTCACCAGATTCCTCACCGTGCTGGAAAGGAGGCTGAGCGCAAGTGATATCCGTTAAAAACCTGGAAAAGACGTTTCACACCTCCCGCGGAGATCTTCCCGTTCTCATGGGAATCAATCAGACAATCGAAAAGGGAGAAAAGGTAGTTATCGTCGGGCCGTCCGGCTCGGGAAAAAGCACCTTTCTGCGCTGCCTGAACCTTTTGGAGCAGCCGACTTCCGGTGAAATCTGGTTTGAGGAGGAGGAAATCACCAACCCCAAATGCAACATTAATCTTCTCCGCCAGAAGATGGGAATGGTGTTTCAGCACTTCAATCTGTTCCCGCACCTGACGATTCTGGAGAACATCACGCTGGCCCCGACATCTTTGAAGCTGAAAACTCAGGAAGAGGCCGAGCGTTCGGCCATGCAGCTTCTCGAACGAGTCGGCCTGGCCGATAAGGCACAGGCATACCCTGCTCAGCTTTCCGGCGGGCAGAAGCAGCGCATTGCCATCGTTCGCTCGTTGGCGATGGAGCCGAAAGTGATGCTGTTTGACGAGCCCACCTCCGCGCTGGACCCTGAAATGGTCGGCGAGGTTCTGCAGGTCATGAAGCAGCTGGCCCAGGAGGGTATGACGATGATCGTCGTCACCCATGAAATGGGTTTTGCCAGAGAGGTCGCCACCCGGATTCTGTTTATGGATCAGGGGCAGGTTCTGGAGGAAGCTCCTCCGCAGGAGTTCTTCGCGAGCCCGAAGCATGCAAGACTTCAGGACTTTCTTTCGAAGGTTCTGTAATAGATGGGGCTGTTGCAAAACAGTTCCATTCCAAAAACAGTGTATAAAAAATGCGTCTTGATTGGGCTGCTGAAGCCATCAAGGCGCATCTTTTGTGTTTAGGGGAGAAATTCGGTTTTGCATGGGAATTGCAAAGGTCAGGAATTGTTCTGCCTTTCCTGCGACTGCAGATTCTCAGCAATCGCTTTCAGCTCATCAATTGTATGAATCTCAACGCTGGACTGATGGATGGATTCCTGAATAAAATGGGGAAGAGAAGAAAAATATCGGTTCATTTCCTGATCATTCGCCTGAAACATGTGAATCGCCTCCTGAAAAGTTCATTCCTATTTGGTAGATTTTCCAGTTCCCCTGCAGATATTCATCCGCCAGCACTTTCATATTGCCGCGCGGCACGGAATATATCTGGGCAGGAGGGGATTCTGATGAAAGCGTTTGGAAAAGGAATTTTGCTTTTTCTGGTCGGCGGCCTGATTTATTTTTGGCTCGAAATGCTGTGGAGAGGGTATTCTCATTGGAGTATGTTTCTGCTCGGCGGGCTGTGCTTTGTCCTGTGCGGACTAATCAACGAGGTTGTTTCCTGGGATATGCCGCTGCTGCTTCAAATGCTGATTTCGGCTTTGATGATCACTGCGCTGGAATTCCTGACAGGCTGTATCGTCAATCTTTGGCTGGGGTGGCAGGTGTGGGATTATTCCAAGCTGCGCTTTCAGCTGCTGGGGCAGATCAGCCTGAAATCCAGCGTGATTTGGTTTCTGTTGTCCAGTGTGGGAATTATGCTGGACGACTGGATCCGCTATTGGTTTTTCGACGAAGACAGACCGTATTACCGGCTAAGTTAAAAGGCATGCTTGCAAAGAGCAGGCAAAAACGGTAGAATAAAACAAGAGACAGTGAGGCCTTGTTTGTAAAATCAAGAGTCTCGCCTGTTTCAGCTGAAATTGCGTCCGTCTGTATCAAAAATGCCTGGAATACGGCAAGTATTCCTGTGCGGCTTCCTTGTCGGGCATAATTTCATCTCGAAAATCCATCGATTTTTCATTTGCAAACAAGACTGAAACTGAAATCTGCTGATAAGAGGGATTTAACATGGATAAAATTGCAAGCTTTCAGATCAACCACGACATTTTAACTCCTGGAATTTACCTTTCCCGCATAGACGGAGATATCACCACATACGACGTTCGCCTGAGAAAACCGAATGTGCCGCCGTTTTTATCGAATCCGGCCATGCATACAATGGAGCATTTGTTTGCGACGATGGCCCGCAACTCCGCGTTCCGTGACCAGATCATTTACTTTGGCCCTATGGGATGCCGCACCGGATTCTATTTTCTTGTCAGAGATATGAAGCATTCCGATGCCATTGCCCTGATGAAAGACATTTTTGCAAAGATCGCGGATTATTCCGGCGAGGTTCCCGGCTGCACCTCCATTGAGTGCGGCAACTATCTGGAGCACGATCTTGAAGAAGCCAAACAGGAGGCGGCAGCCTTTCTGCCGGTCATTTCAGACTGGACGGAACAGCGTCTGACCTATCCCGTCTGAGTCTCTTTTCTTTCGCCTGAATCCTCCAGAAAAATTTACCAAATTGTAAATTCCTTCCAAAAGGTTGCATATTTTTGATTTTTATATTATCATATAAGAGTTCATTACAAATTTGTAACCAATTTTCCTTGCGCGAAAGGAAGGACTGACGGAATGCAACAATTATCCCTTCATCGAGTTTCGATTCAGGGGTACGGCGCCGCTGGCTGCCGTATGATATATATCACCGGGGTTCAGTCTGTCCGGATTTTAAAAAGACTGCGCAGAAGATTTGTCCGTTTTATGACTCCCGCTGTGGAGCTGGCCGGATTGATTTATGCGAAAACCATTGGCAAACAATTGCTCAAGCTGAAAAAAGAGATCCGCCTGTTTTGGGATAATTTTCGAAAAGATGGAGAGCATTTAAAAGAGCTTTCCAAAGGATTGACCCTCACAGGTGCGATCGGGCGTCTTCAGCATGTTGGACTTCACTTTGTGATCCGCAAAAAATTTGTGATGTCTGTGCTGAACATCGCGGCTCCGGTTTGTTCCGTATTTTTGCTGCTGGGTACCATCAGCTATTGGAATCATCAGGATTACGGTCTGGTTTTAAGCTATGACGGAAAACAGATTGCGACGATCAAAGACGAATCTGTTTTTGAAAAAGCGACAGAAATGGTGAATCAGCGCATGGTGTACAACACCGTGGCCTCCGCCAATTTGAAAATCACACCCACCTTTATTCTTACCGCGATGGACAGCGGCAGATTTTATGCTGCCAGCACGTTATGCGACCGCCTGATTCAACAGTCCAACGGGATCATTGAAGAGGGCAGCGGATTATATGTTGACGGGGAACTGATCGGCGCGGTGAAAAGCAGTGCGGACATGACATATCTTTTGCAGAACATTCTCAACACTGCGAAAGCCGGTGATCAGGCGGCAAAGGTTTCTTTTTCCGAGGATGTGGAAACCATCAACGGATTGTTCCCGACTGCCAGCATTATCAGCGCCGAGAATATGGCCGAAAAGCTGACCGGTTCTGAGCAGGCTGCGGCGGTGTATACGGTAAAAGACGGCGATACCGCCACCTCGATCGCGAGGCAGTACAACCTTACGTTATCGGAACTGAACCGCCTGAATAATAATCGGGTCGGCGACGATTTGAAAATTGGCATGCAGCTGAACGTACAGACTCCACAGACCCTGCTGCATGTAAAAGTAGTGAAAAAAGAAACCCGGACAACCTCTTTGCCCTATAAAACCGTTACAGAGAAGGATGACAGCCAGTATACGGATTATTCCAAAATCGTAACACAGGGTCAGGAGGGCGTTCAGGAAATTACAGAAGAGGTCACCTATGTCAACGGGATTGAAACCTCGCGCACAACGCTCAGCAAGCGTGTTGTTACCGAGGCTGTGGACAAAAAGGTTGTGACCGGTACAAAAAAGCGTCCGCAGTACAGCGGTTCTGGCGAGAGCAGCGGGTCTCTGATGTGGCCTGTGCCTTCCATCCGCAATATCACCAGCTACTTTGCTTATCGCTGGGGCAGAATGCACACCGGTATCGACATTTCCGGCGGTAATTCTTACGGCAAAACCATTGTGGCGGCAGACGGCGGCGTGGTTTCTTATGTCAAATACAGCTCCAGTGGATACGGATATCATCTGCAGATCAACCATGGAAACGGCATTTCTACTCTGTACGGTCACACCAGCAAGATTCTGGTTTCCTCTGGGCAAAGGGTTTCAAAGGGCCAGCCCATCGCGCTGATCGGCAGCACAGGAGATTCCACCGGTGCTCACCTGCATTTTGAGGTAATTAAAAATGGCCAAAAAGTGAATCCGTTGCTGTATGTGAGCCGCTGAGAAAGAACGAAAAAGCATTTCGCATAAAACCGAAATGCTTTTTTTATTTCTTTGCGCAGAATCGATAAATTTAGGGATTTTATTGACTTTTTTTCCTTGGTGTATTATCATCTTAGAAGTACAAAATAGCTTTGAAAGAAACTGATTTTAGCTTCTTTTTCTGACAAAAACAGGATGATTTTCTCTTATTTCAGAAACGACTTTTCAATTGAATTTTACTGACAATTTTTTTGTTTTGACAATATTACAGTTATCCTTTGAATTTCATGACAATACTACCTGTTATTATAATGATTGGAGCGTGCCGCGTTGGATAAATTTGTGATTACCGGTGGCAATCGGCTGACCGGTGAAGTAATCGTGAGTGGCGCTAAGAACGCCGCTATTGCCATTATTCCGGCAGCTATTATGGCGGATGATATTTGCAGAATTGAAAACATTCCCAATATAACCGATGTTACAGCAATTACCCGAATTTTGTACGATATGGGGGCTAAGATTCGAAAAATCAACTCTTCTACCATTGAAATCGACCCAAGGCCGATTCATACCTGTGTGGCTTCGTATGAGCTGGCCCGGCATATCCGCGGCTCGTACTATCTGCTGGGCGCTTTGCTCGGCCGGTTCCGCCACGCGGTGGTCAGCATGCCCGGCGGCTGCGATTTCGGCGTACGTCCGATTGATCAGCATTTAAAGGGGTTTGGGGCGCTTGGCGCAACCTATGCGCTGGAAGGCGGCATGGTGGACGTTTCCGCGAAAGAGCTTATCGGGAACAATATTTACATGGACGTAGTTTCGGTCGGTGCGACGGTTAATATTATGCTGGCGGCCGTACGGGCCAAGGGTACGACGGTAATTGAAAACGCCGCCAAAGAGCCTCATATTGTCGATTTGGCGAACTTTTTAAACTCGATGGGGGCAGATGTCCGCGGTGCGGGCACCGATGTGATCAAAATCTACGGTGTCGAGCACCTCAAAGGGACAACCTACTCCATTATTCCGGATCAGATTGAAGCCGGAACGTATATGGCCGCGGCTGCGGCTACCGGCGGCGACGTGCTGATCAAAAACGTGATTCCGAAGCATCTCGAATCCATTTCTGCCAAGCTGGAGGAAATGGGCGTTACTGTGGAAGAATACGATGATTCCATCCGGATCAAACGCAATCAGCCTCTGAATCGCTGCAATATTAAAACGATGCCTCACCCGGGCTTCCCGACCGATATGCAGCCGCAGATTGCGGTTGTGCTTTCGATTGCCCACGGAACAAGCATTATCAATGAAAGCGTATGGGACAATCGCTTCCGTTATGTGGAGGAGCTCAAGCGCATGGGCGCTCAGATTTCCGTCGACGGCAAGCTGGCGGTAGTGGAAGGTGTTGATCACCTGAATGCCGCTCCGGTAAGGGCTACGGATCTTCGTGCCGGCGCTGCCATGCTGATCGCGGCTTTGTGTGCGCACGGCGTCAGCCAGGTAGAGGATATTCAGCACATTGAGCGCGGGTATGAGGATGTAGAGAAAAAGCTTCTGGCTTTGGGCGCAGACATCAAACGGGTTCATGTGCCGGACCCTTCGGTGGCGCAGGCGGTCTGAAACGAATAAAGTAGTCACAAAGGTTCAGGTCCCGGTAAGTATGGCCGGCCTGAACCATTTTTGTCAGTGAAGGAGCATGCTATGGCAAGGTTTTGCCCGCTGTTCAGCGGCAGCAGCGGAAACAGTTTTTATATCGGCAGCCGTGACGCGGGAATTCTGATCGACGTGGGCCGAAGCGCCCGACAGATCACGAAGATGCTCGAAAGCTGTGAAATTCCCATTGAGGCTGTTAAGGGGATTTTTATTACGCACGAGCATACGGATCACGTAAAAGGCCTGCGTGTGTTTTCGGAAAAGAATCGTATCCCGGTTTACGCCTCCGCCGGGACGCTCCTGGCCTTGGAAGAGGCTGGTGAGCTCACCGCGAAAATGAGTTGCTGTGTGGCGGAGGAACGCGGAACGGAATGTGCCGAAATGATGATTCGCCCGTTCCCGATTTCGCACGACTGTGCCGAGGGCTTTGGGTACCGCGTCCACACGGGCGATGACAGAACATTTACCCTTGCAACAGATTTGGGGTACATATCCGACGAGGTTCGTCGGGAGCTGGAAAACAGTGATCTGGTGGTGCTGGAATCAAACCACGATGTGGGGATGCTGCAGAACGGCCCTTATCCTTATTATTTAAAGCGCCGGATTTTGTCTGATGTGGGGCATTTATCGAATGAGGTCTGCTCCAGTATGCTGCCGCATCTGGCCGAAACGGGGACGACACGTTTTGTGCTGGCTCACCTGAGCACGGAGAACAACACGCCGGATATTGCGTACCAGACCTCTCTGTGTGCGCTGAAAATGGCCGGAATGCAGCAGCAGATCGATTTTGAGCTGACGGTTGCACCAAGAGAAAATCAAACGGGGAAGATTCTGCTGTTTTAGCCTGAAATGTTTCTCCCCGCTTTCGGCAGGGAGAAATTAGCTTGTTGGGCAACAGCGCAGAAATCAGCTTTCCTGACGGCTTGAAATGAGCTTTCAGGATCAGGAGATCATATGGTAACGATTCAAATCTTATGTGTCGGCAAGCTGAAGGAAAAATACCTGCAGTCGGCTTGTGAGGAATACGCAAAGCGTCTGGGTGCTTTCTGCCGCTTTTCCATCACCGAGATCGCGGAGGAGCGTCTGCCGGATGCTCCCTCTGAGGCGCAGATTCAGGCGGCCCTTAAAAAAGAAGGGGAACATTTGCTTTCTCTGGCGCAGGGTGCTGTGATATCCCTGTGCATTGAGGGCAAACTCCTTTCGTCGCCGCAGCTTGCGGCAGAGATCGAGCGCCGTGCGGTGGGCGGAGCCAGCGCATTTACATTTATCATCGGCAGCTCGTTCGGGCTTTCTGACGAGGTGAAAGAGAAAAGTGCGCTGCGGCTTTCCATGTCGCCGATGACATTTCCCCATCAGCTTGCCAGGGTAATGCTGTGCGAACAGATTTACCGGGCGTTTCAGATCAACAGCAACGGAAAATATCATAAATAATCTCAAAATCGCCCTTCATTCGCCATCCTTTTTGCGAAGAGAAAGACGAAAAAGGAATCTTTCATTTTATAACAGGAAAATCGGAGTCATTTGCTTCGGGAATTTTGAAAAAAATCTTGCAGTTTTTACCGTGTTATGGTATGATATATGGGCATTTGGATACCGTTGGCCTTTCCGGCGGGGTTCAATGCCCGGGAGTTCCCGTGACATTGAAGCGGACAGTCCTCTGCATTGCATGAATGTCTGATATTTTAGGAGGAAAAAGAATGGATGCTTTAAAATTAATTGCTCAGGAATCTGCAAAGACCGAGCTGCCGAAGTTTGGAATCGGCGATACCGTTAAGGTCAGCGTAAATATCCGTGAAGGTGAAAGAGAGAGAATTCAGCTGTTTGAGGGCACCGTAATCGCCCGTAAAGGCAGCGGCATTACCGAAACCTTTACTGTCAGACGTGTATCCTATGGCGTAGGCGTGGAGAGAGTTTTCCCGATCCATTCCCCCAACGTGAAGGATGTTGCCATTGTGCGCAAGGGCCGTGTACGCCGTGCGAAGCTGTACTACCTGCGTGACAGAGTTGGTAAGGCTGCCAAGGTGAAGGAGCAGATTCGCTAATCGGGCGAACCACTCCCGTTATATTTGGATTTCAAAAGGCTGTGGGGGGAGGTTCCACACAGCCTTCAACGGCTAGAAAGGGACATTGATTGTCCCTTTTTTGCTATTCGCGAAAAGGAGGCGCTCGTCCGTTGCAAGAGGAAGAAAAGAACCCATTGGTGCAGACCGCACCGGAATCAGAGCTGCAGCAGAATGATTCGGACCCGAATGATCCGTCTCCTCATCCCAGTGCGTTTACCGTAAGCTGTTTTGAATGGGTGGATTCTCTGGTCATGGCGCTGGTCGCCGTAGTCATTCTGTTTACCTTTTTGTTCCGTGTGGTAACGGTGGACGGTACCTCTATGCTGCCGAATCTTTATAGTGGAGACAGAATTGTGGTCTCCAGCTATTTTTATCAGCCGAAGCAGGGCGATGTGGTTGTGCTGAAGCGTACCATCGGCCTGACAAAGCCGATCGTCAAGCGCGTGATCGCGCTGCCGGGGCAGACAGTGGATATTGACTACATTACCGGTACGGTTTCTGTGGACGGAAAAGAGCTGGATGAATCTACCTATATTGAAAACGGAATCACGCACGAGCCGATGACGTCGGAATCGCTGCTGCAATTCCCGCAGACAGTTCCTGCCGGGCATATCTTTGTTCTCGGTGACAATCGCGAGGTTTCGGAAGACAGCCGCTTTGAGGCGGTCGGCATGGTGGATGAACGATATATTTTAGGGAAAGCGGAATTGGTTTTGTTCCCGGTTTCCCGGTTTGGAAGGATTGGATCATGAGCGAGCCACAATCGGTTCATTGGTATCCGGGGCATATGACCCGGACAAAGCGACAAATTGAAAAAAGCCTCAAGCTGGTGGATATTGCGGCGGAGATGATCGACGCCCGCGTTCCGGTCAGCAGCAGAAATCCTGTGTTGGACAGCCTGATCCAGAATAAGCCGCGGGTCATTTTAATGAATAAGTCCGATTTGGCGGATTCTGCGCAGACCGAGCGCTGGATCCGCTTCTACCAGTCGCAGGGGATTTCCGCTGTTGCGCTGGATAGCCGCTCGGGCAAAAATCTGAAAGCCTTTTTCCCGCTGGTGCGCGATGTTCTTTCTGACCGCATCGCGGCGTGGAGAGCAAAGGGCATGGTGGGCCGCCCCGTCCGCGTGATGGTGGTGGGTGTGCCGAACGTGGGGAAATCCTCGTTTATCAATAAGCTTTCTCACGGAGGGAAAGCCAATGTGGAGGACAGGCCCGGCGTTACCCGCAACAACCAGTGGTTTACGCTGGGCGGCGGCTTTGAGCTTCTGGATACTCCCGGTGTTCTCTGGCCCAAATTTGAAGACCCCCTGGTGGGGGAGCGTCTGGCCTTTACAGGCGCGGTGAAGGACGATGTGGTGGATACCGAGCATCTGGCCGCCCGTCTGCTGGAAGTTCTGTGCGTGTCCTACCCGGCGCCGCTGAAAGAGCGGTATAAGCTTCAGGATGTGGATTTCACCGGAATGAAAGGCCACGAGGTGCTTGCGCTGATCGCCAAAAAACGCGGCATGCTGATTTCCGGCGGGGAAGTGGATACCGAGCGCGCGGCCATTACCGTGCTGGATGAATTCCGCGGTGCGAAGCTTGGACGCGTCACGCTGGAGCAGGTGCAGAAATGATGGATTGGTATGCCTATGAATGCGGCGTGCAGAAGCAGGGCTTTTCGGCTGTTTGCGGTATTGACGAGGCAGGCCGGGGGCCCTTGGCCGGCCCGGTATTCGCCGCCGCGGTGATTTTGCCGCAGCACTGCGAAATCGATGGCCTGAACGATTCCAAAAAGCTCAGTGAAAAAAAGAGAGAGCTTCTCTTTGACCAGATTCAGCAGCAGGCGGTTTCGTATTCCATTGCATTTGCCACGGAGCAGGAGATCGACAGCATCAATATTTTGCAGGCGACCTTTCTTGCGATGAACCGCGCCTTTTCCGGCTTGTCGGTTCCCTCGGACTGCGCTTTGGTGGACGGCAACCGCGACCCGCATCTGCCGGTGCCCACTACTTTGATCATCAAGGGCGACGCGCAGAGCGCGAGTATCGCGGCGGCTTCGATTCTGGCCAAGGTCAGCCGTGACCGGCTGATGACCGAGATTGATAAGCTGTATCCGGAATATCAGTTTCAAAAGCACAAGGGATATGGCACCGCGCTGCACAGAGAGCTTCTGCTGAAACATGGCCCTTGTCCCGTGCATCGAAGAAGCTTTTTGAAAAAAATTCTGGGAGAGGGTTTCGTTGGATAATCACTCCGGAAAAACAGGCGAGACGTATGTTGCGGATTTGTTGGAGCAGCGCGGCTGCCGGATTCTGTGCCGCAATTATCACTCCCGCTTCGGCGAGATCGACATCATTGCGCAGGACGGCGGTTATCTGGTCTTTGTAGAGGTCAAAACCCGCGGAAAGCGCTGTTTTGGCGTTCCGCAGGAAGCTGTGACCGCGTCAAAACGGCGAAAGCTGATTCTGACCGCCTCGCAGTACCTTTCGGAACATGATTCCGGGCTGCAGCCGCGATTTGATGTTGCCGTGGTGCGCACAGATGAAGCGGAACAGGTCGTTTTGACTGAGTATTTTGAAAACGCCTTTGACGCAGAAGGCTGCTTTGCATAAAAATACGAGAAAACCCTCTTTGGTCCATAGATTTTTGTATGGAAAAGAGAGGCTTTTTTCTGAAATGAAATTCTGTGCCGCTGCCGTTCTCAATTTCTCGGAATTCTTTGACACGCTGAACAATTTATTATAAAATAAGGCAAGGAACGTACGAAAAGGGGGAATTCACCTTGCAGTATAAATGCACCAGAAACAAAGCAGAGTCACTTTCCGCCGCTCAGGCGATCGTACAGGGGATTTCGGCGGACGGGGGACTGTTTGTTCCGGAAAGCCTTCCGGCTTATACCGCAGACGATTTAAAGGTGCTCAGCAAAAGCAGCTACACCGAGCGGGCCGCTCGCATTTTGGCCGATTTTCTGCCGGAGTTTTCCGCGGAGGAAATCCGTGAATGCGTAGAGAGTGCCTATTCCGAACAAAAATTTCCCGGCGGCGCGGCGCCGCTTCACCGCATTCCGGAAAGCAACGAGGCTTTTCTGGAGCTGTGGCACGGGCCGACCTGCGCCTTTAAAGATATGGCTTTGCAGCTTTTGCCGCATTTGCTGACCAGATCTTTGAAAAAGACAAACTGCGATAAAACGGCTGTGATTCTGGTTGCCACCTCCGGTGATACGGGTAAGGCGGCGCTGGAAGGCTTCCGCGATGTTCCCGGCACCAAGATCCTGGTATTTTATCCGGATAAAGGCGTCAGCGCCATGCAGCAGCGCCAGATGAACACGCAGGAGGGCGAAAATGTTGCCGTTTGCGCCATTGAGGGCAACTTTGATGATGCCCAGACCGGCGTGAAGCGCATTTTTACAAATCCGGAAATCCGCAAAGAGCTCGATGAAAACGGCATGCTGTTCTCCAGCGCGAACTCCATCAATTGGGGCCGCCTGCTGCCGCAGATCGTTTATTATTTCTCCGCTTACTGCGACGCGGCCGAGCAGGGGATGCTTGAGCTGGGACAGCCCCTGAATGTTGTGGTGCCCACCGGCAACTTCGGCAATATTCTGGCTGCCTATTATGCGAAAAAAATGGGTCTGCCGATTGGAAAGCTGATTTGTGCGTCAAACTCCAATAATGTGCTGACGGAATTTTTGAGTACCGGCGTCTATGACCGCAACCGCAAATTCTATACGACGATTTCCCCCTCGATGGATATTCTGGTATCCAGCAATCTGGAGCGCCTGCTGTTTGATCTGACCGGCGGCAATTCCGAACAGGTGTCCGGCTGGATGAAGGAGCTCGGCACCACAGGTAAATACGAGGTTGGGGCTGAACTGGCCGCAACTTTGAAGGATTTGTTCTTCTCGAGCTTCTGCGATGATGCTCAGACGAAGCAAACAATCCATGAAATGTTCCAGAGCAAGAACTATCTTTGCGACCCCCATACGGCGGTGGCTGAGGCTGTCTATGAGCAGTATGTGAAAGCGACCGGCGATGAGAAGACTTCTACGGTGATCGTTTCGACCGCAAGCCCGTATAAGTTTGCGGACAGTGTGCTCGAGGCCGTCGCACCCGATGAGAAGCAGGAAGCCGACGACTTCGCAAAGATCGGGCAGCTTTCTTCTCTGACCGGCACCACAGCGCCCGCGCCGATCGCGCAGCTTCAGGAAAAGACCGTTCGCTTCCAGAATTGCTGCGAGATTGCGCAAATGCCCCAGGTGGTACTGCAGATGGCTGGGCTAGAAGCCCCCAAAGCCTGAACAGATAGAAATGAGGTAGCACATGGCGTTGTATGCGATTGCCGATCTGCACCTTTCCCTTGGCGCCAATAAGCCCATGGATGTGTTTGAGGGCTGGCACAATTATGTGGAAAGGCTGGAGAAAAACTGGCGCAGTATCGTGCGGCCGGAGGATACGGTGGTGATCGCCGGGGATATCTCCTGGGCGATGAAGCTGGAAGAAACCGAAAAGGATTTTGCATTTTTGCATTCTCTGCCGGGGAAAAAGCTGCTCCTGAAGGGCAATCATGACTACTGGTGGAGCACCAGAAGCAAAATCGATACGTATCTTGCCGCAAAGGGCTTTGATTCGCTGCAAATCGTGCACAATGATTCTTATCCCGTCGGGCAGTTTGGGGTATGCGGTACGCGCGGCTGGCTGTATAACGCGGCCAGCGATGAGGACATCAAGATCGTCAACCGCGAGGCGGGCCGTCTGAACGCCTCCATCGATCATGCAGTGGCGCAAGGGCTCAGGCCCATTGTGTTTTTACATTATCCCCCCGTATATGACGGGATGGTCTGCAAAGAGATTTTAGAGGTTCTGATCAGCCGGGGAATCCGGAAATGTTATTTTGGGCATATTCACGGCACACAGGCGTCCCGCAGGGCCGTGACAGGGGAGTATCAGGGAATTGAGCTACACCTTATTTCCTGTGATTATCTTGGGTTTGCACCGCTTTTTGTCTGTTAAATAAATTATGAACATTTCCGTGAAAATATGGAATATTTGCCCCCGGTATGCTATAATAAATAAGATAATTTGCAATTAGCAGGAGGAAAACAAAATGAGTTTAAAATCGTCCAATCAGGTAGAAACTAACCGTTATCAACTTGAGGTTGAGGTTGACGCGGATACTTTTGAAAAAGCGGTTAACCAGGCTTTTCATAAACAAGGCAAAAAAATTACGATCCCGGGCTTCCGCAAAGGCAAGGCTCCGCGCGCTTTCATCGAAAAATATTACGGAGAGCAGTTTTTCTACGAGGACGCTGTAAACACTGTTTACCCTGCTGCTTTGGATGAGGCTGTAAAAGCAGCTCAGCTCAGACTGGTTGATGACAAAATTGATTTTGACGTCGTCAGTATCGGCAAAGACGGACTGGTGTTTAAGGCAATTGTTACCACCTGGCCCGAGGTCAGCATCAGCGACTATAAGGGCCTTGAAGCGTCCAAGACTCCGGTTGAAGTAACCGATGAGGACATTGACAAGGAAATCCAAAAGGTTCAGGAGCGCAATTCCAGAATGATCACCGTGGAAGATCGTCCGGCTCAGCTCGGCGACGCGGCTGTCATCGATTTTGAAGGTTTCGTGGACGGCGTTGCCTTTGAAGGCGGCAAGGCGGAAAACCACACGCTGGATCTTGGCTCCGGCCAGTTTATCCCGGGCTTTGAGGAGCAGGTTGTCGGCCACTCCACCGGCGAAGAGTTCGATATCACCGTAACCTTCCCGGAGGATTATCAGGCTTCCACTCTCCAGAACAAAGAGGCCGTATTTAAGATCAAGCTGCATGAAATCAAGCAGAAAGAGCTGCCGACCGTTGACGATGATTTTGCAAAAGACGTCAGCGAATTCGATACGCTGGAAGCTTATAAAGAGGATATTCGCAAAAATCTGCTGGAATCCCGTGAGAAGGCTGCCCAGGATGAGGTTGAGGCTCAGCTGATCGACCAGCTGGTAGAAAAGCTGCAGGGTGAAATTCCGGAGGCTCTGTACCAGAACAAGATCAACGACGATCTGCGCGACTTCGCATATCGCCTGCAGTCTCAGGGTCTGGACTTCAATACCTACCTGAAGTATACCGGCATGGATCAGAACACGATCCGCGACCACTTCAAGCCCCAGGCTGAGAAGCAGGTCAAGGTTCGCCTGGCTCTTGAAAAGATTGCCGAGCTGGAAGAAATTAAGACCACAGCGGAAGAAATTGAAGCTGAATTCGAAAAGCTCGCCAAGACCTACAGCATGGAAGTCGACAAGGTAAAGAGCTTTATCCCCGAAAAGGATCTGGCTCAGGATCTGGCGGTGGAAAAAGCGGTCGGCATCGTCCGTGACAGCGCAAAGATCACGGAGAAGAAAGATTAATGACAAAGCGCCTTCTGGAGCTTTGACGATACAAATGGATATTCCGCCGCCGATTACCGTGCGAATCGGCGGCGGAAATACAAAGAAAACCCGCATGGAAGAAAGGTGGTTAAGATGAGTTTAGTCCCTTATGTTATTGAACAAACAAATCGCGGTGAACGCTCGTACGACATTTTTTCCCGCTTGTTAAATGATAGAATTGTGATGTTGAATGAAGAGGTCAACAACGTGACGGCAAGTCTCGTGGTTGCGCAGCTTCTGTATTTGGAAGGCCAGGATCCGTCGAAGGATATCAGCCTTTATATCAACAGCCCGGGCGGCTCTGTAACGGCCGGCCTGGCAATCTACGATACCATGCAGTATATTAAGTGCGATGTTTCCACGATCTGCATCGGTATGGCCGCTTCTATGGGCGCGTTCCTGCTGGCTGCCGGTGCAAAAGGCAAACGCTTTGCACTGCCCAACAGCGAAATCATGATCCATCAGCCCAGCGGCGGTGCGCAGGGCCAGGCGACGGATATTATGATCCACGCAGATCACATTATCGCCACGAAAAAGAAGCTCAATGAGATTTTGGCGGAGAAAACCGGGCAGCCTATTGAAGTGATCATGAAGGACACCGAGCGTGATAACTTTATGACCGCAGAACAGGCCGCTGCATACGGTCTGGTTGATAAAGTGATTGCCAAGAGATAACTTCTATGTGAAGCAGGTGATAATAGAATGCCGAATAACGACGATACCAAGGAGAGAGAATTGTGCTGCTCCTTTTGCGGTAAGCCGCAAAGCCAGGCTCGCCGCCTGATCGCCGGTCCGGGTGTTTATATTTGCGACGAGTGCGTGCAGCTTTGCAATTCCATCCTGGAGGATGAGTCGCACTTATCCAACCGAAAAAAGACCTATACGGGCGATACCGGCACGATCCTGCTCAAACCGCAGGAGATCAAAAAGAAGCTGGATGAATATGTAATCGGGCAGGATAAGGCAAAAGTTGCTCTTTCCGTCGCGGTTTACAACCACTATAAACGCGTTTATTACGGCGGCGAGGATGTGGAAATCAGCAAAAGCAATGTGCTTTTGCTGGGCCCCACCGGTGTGGGAAAGACCCTGCTGGCGCAAACGCTTGCAAAACTTCTCGATGTTCCGTTTGCAATTGCCGATGCCACAACGCTGACAGAGGCCGGCTATGTGGGCGAGGATGTGGAAAACATCCTGCTCCGCCTGATTCAGGCTGCCGATTTTGATATTGAACGCGCAGAGAACGGTATTATCTATATCGATGAAATCGATAAGATTGCCAGAAAATCCGAAAACCCTTCCATTACCCGCGACGTCAGCGGCGAGGGTGTTCAGCAGGCTCTGCTGAAGATTCTGGAAGGCTCCGTCTGCAATGTGCCGCCGCAGGGCGGCCGAAAGCATCCGCAGCAGGAATTCCTGCAAATTGATACCTCGAACATCTTGTTTATCTGCGGCGGCGCTTTTGACGGACTGGAGAAAATTATTGAGAGAAGGACAGCCTCTTCCTCGATGGGCTTCGGCGCACAGATCAAGAGCAAAAAAGAACTGGATACGACTGCGTGGATGTCCGAGGTAATCCCTCACGATCTGGTCAAATACGGCCTGATCCCCGAGCTGGTGGGCCGTCTGCCGGTCATCACCGCACTGAACGGATTGGACGAGGAAGCGCTGGTGCGCATTCTGACCGAGCCGAAAAACTCGCTTGTGAAACAGTATAAGCACCTGTTCCAGCTCGATAAGGTTGATCTTGATTTCCAGCCGGATGCGCTGCGTGAGATTGCCAAAAAGACCATTGAACGCCAGACAGGTGCGCGCGGACTTCGTTCTATTCTGGAAGAAATCCTCACCCCGCTGATGTACGACGTTCCTTCGGAATATACGGTGGAAAAGGTGATGATTACGCCGGAAGCCGTGAAAAAGGGTACTGCGCCGGAGCTGGTTTATAATGAAAACCGCAAGCCGGTCAAAATTAAAATTTCAAATCCCCAAAAACGCGGGCGCAAGGATACCGCGTCTTAATTCACAGCATAGCTGTTGTTGACAAGGAACAGGAATCTTATCCTTGTTAGCAGCAGCTTTTTTCTTCACTGAAAACTACAGGAGTGAAATATGAGCAAAAAAATCGAGCGACAAACAGAACTACAAACCTTGCCGGTTTTGGCATTGCGCGGGCTGGTTTTGTTTCCCGGTATGATTCTGCAATTTGATGCGGGAAGAAAAAAATCGATTTTGGCCCTGCACGAAGCAATGGAGCAAAATCAGACGATTTTCCTGGTAGCTCAAAGAGATTTCGAAGACAATGATCCGGATTCCGAACAGGTGTTCCAGATTGGCGTCATCGCGAAGATCAAGCAGATTCTTCATCATACGGAGGACGGAGTCCGCCTTCTGGCCGAGGGGATCTGCCGCGCGCGGATAGAAGAGGTTGTCAGCGAAACTCCGTTTTTGACGGTAAAGGCTGCGGTGATGCAAACACCGCCTGCCCGTGTTACCCATAAAACGGAAGCTTTGGTTCGCTATACGCAGAGTCTGTTTGAAAGATACCTGCAGAATTACAAGCGTATTTCGCCCGACATCGTGATCGGTGTTGTGAAAAATAAAAGCTGTGGTCCTCTGGCTGATTATATTGCTTCGAATCTGATGCTGGATTTTGAGCAGAAGCAGGTCATTCTGGAAGAGCTGCACCCGGTTCGCCGGCTGGAAAAGCTGGTGGATATTCTCGAGCACGAGGTTCAGGTACTGGAAATCGAGAATGAGATCACCGAAAAAGCCCGGGAGCAGATGAACCAGAACCAGCGGGATTATTTTCTGCGGGAGCAGATCAAGGCGATCAACTACGAGCTGGGGGAGGACGACAACCCCCAGGAGGAAGCCGAAGAGCTGCGCGAGAGGATTTTACAGCTCGATATGCCGGAAAAGCAGCGCGAAAAGCTGCTGAAGGAATGCGACCGCTTCGGCAAAATGCCGTTTGGCTCGCACGAGGCGAGCGTGATCCGCAATTATCTCGATATTTGCGTGGAGCTGCCCTGGAGCACTTCCTCCAAGGAAACGATCGATCTTGCGAAGGCACAGCGTGTTCTGGATAGAGATCATTACGGCCTGAAAAAGGTAAAGGAACGAATTCTGGAAACGCTGGCCGTCCGAAAGCTTGCACCGGACATCAACGGGCAGATCGTTTGCCTTGTGGGCCCGCCCGGCGTCGGCAAAACCTCCATTGCCAAATCCATTGCCAAGGCGATCGGCCGCAAATATGTGCGGGTATCCTTGGGCGGCATCCACGACGAGTCCGATATCATGGGGCACCGGCGCACGTATATCGGTTCCATGCCGGGGCGGATCATGAACGCGGTCAAGCAGGCCGGGGTCAATAACCCCCTGATTCTGCTGGATGAAATCGACAAGCTGAGCAGCAGCTTCCGCGGCGACCCCGCGGCCGCACTGCTTGAGGTGCTGGATTCGGAGCAGAATTCCGCGTTTTACGATCACTATATTGATATGCCGTTCGATTTGAGCAAGGTGCTGTTTTTGACAACGGCCAACGACGCCAGCACGATTCCGGAGCCTCTTTTTGACCGCATGGACGTGATTTTTCTTTCGAGCTATACGCATGAGGAAAAATTCCAGATTGCAACAAGACACCTGATTCCCAAGCAGCTGAAAAAGCATGGGATCAGCGCGCAGACTCTTCGGATCACCCCCGCAGCTGTGCGTGACCTGATTGACAGCTACACCCGTGAGGCGGGTGTGCGAAATCTGGAGCGCAACATTGCGGCGATCTGCAGAAAATGCGCAAAGCAGATTGTAGCGGAAACGGGAGAGAGTCTGAAAATCACAGTGAAGCCTTCCGACCTGGAGGGACTGCTCGGCCCCCGCCGCTTTAAGCCGGAAAGCCGGAACAAGCTCGACGAGGTCGGTCTTGTGAACGGTTTGGCATGGACCAGCGTAGGCGGCCAGACGATGCCGATCGAGGTCGCTGTGATGGAAGGAAACGGAAAGCTGCAGCTGACAGGTTCGCTCGGCAACGTGATGAAGGAATCTGCCCAAACAGCGATCAGCTGCATTCGCTCCAAGGCGGCGCAGCTGGGAATTGACGGGCAGTTCTACAATAAAACGGATATTCACATCCATGTGCCGGAGGGCGCTATCCCGAAGGACGGCCCATCGGCCGGTATCGCGATGGCGACTGCCATTACCTCGGCGCTTTCCCAGATTCCCATCCGCCACGACGTGGCAATGACCGGTGAGATTACGCTGCGCGGCCGGGTGCTGCCGATCGGCGGCCTGAAGGAGAAATCCATGGCCGCTTACCGCAACGGAATCCGTACGGTCATCATTCCGGAGGATAATTTCTCCGACGTATCGGAATTTGACGACGTGGTCAAGGAGAATATCCATTTTGTTCCGGTCAAGAAAATCGATGAGGTGCTTGGCTTGGCGCTGACCAAAAGGCCCCGCCCGCTGCCGCAGGCCAAGGCCGCGGTTCCGGCTGCTGAGCCTGCTGCTAACAATGCAGACCCCGTTGCACAGCCCCAGCCGCCTGTGATACGGGAGCAGCCTCAATGCTAGAGGTGTTGAATTGAGATTTGATAATGCCGCTTTTGAGTTTGCCGCCGGTCGGGTGGAACAGCTTCCGCCCGATGATCTGCCGGAGATCGTTTTCTCCGGCCGGTCGAACGTCGGAAAATCCTCTTTAATCAATAAGCTGGTCAACCGGAAAGCGCTGGCGCGCGTCAGCGCCACGCCCGGCAAGACCGGTACCATCAATTTTTACGGGCTGGCAGACTGCCGGCTTGTGGATTTGCCGGGTTACGGCTACGCGAAGGTTTCGCAGTCCGAAAAGCTGCGGTGGGCCAATCTGGTGGAGGGCTATTTTTCCGCCGGCCGCCGCATCGGGCTGGTGGTGCAGATTGTGGATATGCGCCATAAGCCTACGGCAGACGACCTGCATATGATCGACTTTTTGAGTGCGGGCGGATTTCCCTTTGTGGTAGTCATGACAAAGAGCGATAAGCTCAACAAGGGAGAGCGCACCGCTCAAATTCAGCTATACGACGACCTGTTTCAAAACCGGGAGCAGGTTCGGCGTCTGCCTTTTTCTTCGACCAACGGGGAAGGGCTCGATACGCTGAAGGAATGGATTACGGCGGCTTGCGCCGTACAAGAGTAAGGAATACCAAAGGGGGAATTCGACCAATGTATGTTTCCGACCACTTACAAATCAATGAGCAGGGGCATCTGAGCATCGGCGGCTGCGATACCGTGCAGCTGGCGGAGCAATTCGGCACGCCGCTGTATGTCATGGATGAAAACCAGATTCGCAGCAACTGCCGCAGATACCAGAGCTCCTTTGAAAAGCATTATCAGGGCAGAGGCATGACCGTCTATGCCAGCAAGGCCTTTAACTGCAAGGCAATCTGCCGTATTATTGAGGAAGAGGGTCTTGGCCTGGATGTCGCCTCCGGCGGCGAGCTTTACACCGCGATTCAGGCGGGCTTCCCGGCAGAGCGCATCCATTTTCACGGCAACAATAAGACCGAGCAGGAAATTCGACTGGCACTGGAGTATGAAATCGGACACTTTATCGCGGATAACCTGACCGAGCTGCAAACGATTGACCGCCTTGCGAAAGAGGCGGGCAAGGTTGCCCATGTTTCCCTGCGCGTAAAGCCGGGCATCGACGCCCATACGCACAGCTTTATCCAAACCGGCCAGATCGATTCCAAATTTGGTTTTGCGCTTGAGACCGGCGAAGCGATGGAAGCGGTCGAGGCCGCGCTGAAATATCAGAACATCGACCTCAAGGGCGTTCACTGCCACATCGGTTCTCAAATTTTTGAAAGTTCTCCCTTCGTATTGGCAGCGGAAGTCATGCTGCAGTTCATCGCGGATATCAAAGCGAAAACCGGCATAGAAATAGAAGAGCTGAACCTTGGCGGCGGATTTGGAATCCATTACGCAAAGGACGACGCGCCGCTGCCGTATGATCAGTATATGGAGCTGGTTTCTACCGCCGTATTCCGCAAGTGCGAGGAGCTTGATCTGAAGGTTCCCTTTATCTTCATCGAGCCGGGCCGTTCCATGGTGGGCGAAGCCGGAATCACCCTGTACCATATTGGCGGGATCAAGCATATCCCCGATATCCGTACTTATGTATCTGTAGACGGCGGTATGACGGACAATCCCCGCTATATTTTGTACCAGGCAAAATACACCGCGCTGATTGCGAACAAAGCCAATCAGCCGGCTGAAACCAAGGTAACCATCGCGGGCAAGTGCTGCGAAAGCGGCGATCTGATTCAGGAGGACGCGATGATTCAGGAGCCGCAGGTAGGCGATGTGCTGGCGGTACTGTCTACCGGGGCTTACAACTATTCCATGGCATCCAATTATAACCGCAATCCTCGCCCGGCTGTCGTGATGGTAAAGGACGGCAATCCGCGCGTTGTGATTCGGCGCGAGTCTTATGAGGATTTGATTCGTAACGATCTGTAAATCTTCGCCCGGCCATGCCGGTTCGGGGCCTGTTGTCATGCCGTTATCGCTTTCACGCTTTAACGCTTGAACAAGCCGCGCCGGTATGACCTCTAAGGGCGTTTGATGGCTTTTAGAGTACGCATACCGGTTTTAGTATGAAAAAGAAGGATGGAGTATTATGAATTCTAAAATCAAAGACAAAAGCGTAGATCTGCTCTTTCAAGCCGTGTTATCTCTCAAGACCGTCGAAGAATGCTATGACTTTTTCGAGGATCTCTGCACCGTTCCCGAAATCAAGGCAATGTCTCAGCGCCTGACAGTGGCGCATATGCTGCGCAGTAAATGTGTTTACAGCGATATTGTTGCGAAAACCGGTGCGTCCACCGCAACAATCAGCCGCGTGAACCGCTCTTTGAACTACGGCTGCGATGGATATGAGATTGTGTTCAAGCGTCTGGAGGAAAATGGAGACACGGAACAATGAGCTCTTATTCCACCTTCGCACAGTATTATGATGAGCTTACGCAAAATGTCGATTACGCAGAGCGGGCAGAGTATTTCTGCGGGCTTTTGAACAGCCTGCGTCATCCGGCCGACCTGGTGCTGGATTTGGCCTGCGGCACCGGCAGCCTGACTTTGCAGCTGAAAAAACGAGGGCTGGATGTTTACGGTGCAGACGCTTCTTATGAGATGCTGTCCGTTGCCCAGCAGAAGGCTGCCGAAGCGGAGCAGGAGATTCTGTTTCTTTGTCAGCCGATGCAGAAGCTGGATCTGTACGGCACGGTGGATACCGTGATCTGTGCGCTGGACAGCATCAATCATTTGACTTCGGAACGGGATGTTCTGGCAGCTTTCCGCAGGGTCTCCCTTTTTCTGAATCCGGGCGGGTATTTTTTGTTCGACATGAACACACTATATAAGCACCGAGAGGTGCTGGCCAATCATATTTTTCTATATGATACGGACCACGTATACTGTGTATGGCAGAATCATTATGAAGAAAAAACGGACAGAGTCGGGATCCATCTGGACTTTTTTGGGAAAGAGGGCGCTCTGTACCGCAGAAGCTCCGAGCATTTCTATGAAAGGGCCTATTCCATAGAAAAAATCGGTGAGCTGTTACATACTGCGGGCTTAACGCTCACAGCCTGCTACGACGACTGCAGTATGGAGCCGCCCAGGCCGGACAGTGAGCGCGTTGTTGTAGTCGCAAGAAAAGAACCCATATCAGAATCAGAAAAGGAACTTTAAATCTATGGACAGAATTATTCGCTGCATCACCACCGACGGCAGTATCATGGCGTCTGCGGTGGAAACAACCGATATTGTGTACACGGCTCAGCAGATTCACCACACCAGTGCTGTTACAACGGCTGCTTTGGGGCGGCTGCTGTCGGCGGCTTCTTTGATGGGAAATATGCTCAAAAAGAAGGATGCCGTGATCACGCTGAAAATAAAGGGAAACGGCCCTGCGGGCGCTGTGGTGGCAATCGCCGATAGCACCGGGAATTGCCGCGGATATGTCGAGCATCCTGAGGTATCTCTTCCGAATAAGCCGAACGGGAAGCTCGATGTCGGCGCGGCAGTTGGCGCCGACGGTCTTTTGAGCGTTATGCGCGATTTGGGTGAGGGCGAGCCCTATGTTGGTCAGGTTGAGCTGGTCAGCGGCGAGATCGGTGAGGATATCAGCCAGTATTTTGCTGTGAGTGAGCAGGTTCCCACCATCTGTGCGTTGGGCGTTCTGGTGGATAAGGAGAGCGGGCAGTCTTTGCTTTCCGGCGGTATGCTGGTTCAGGTGCTGCCCGGCGCAGACGGTGCTGCCATCGCAAAGCTGGAGCGCAATGCCGCTTTGCTCGAGCCGGTTACCACCATGCTGGCCAAGGGCATGAGTATGGAAGAAATGTGCCGCCAGGCTCTGGATGGCTTTGAGATGGAAATATTGGACGAGTCGCCGGTCAAGTATGTCTGTACCTGCAGTGCAGACCGTGTGACCCGTGCGCTTTCTACGCTGCACCCGGGGGATATCCGCACCCTCGCGGATGAGAGCGGCAAGATGGAAGCCAAATGCCAGTATTGCGCCAAAACGTACGAGTTTACCCAAGAGCAGCTGAACCAATTAGCGGACTCTGTCGAGAGAGAGCATGGGCAAAAATAGCGTGGAAAAATATCCAACCAAATTTTGAAAAAATTTGAAAATACCTGTTGACAACTGACACAATATATAGTATTATATAACACGTCGCTGATGCACAGATGTACGGCGGCAGCCGAAATGGGAGTATAGCTCAGCTGGTTAGAGCACCTGCCTTACAAGCAGGGGGTCATAGGTTCGAGTCCTATTACTCCCACCATACGGCTCGGTAGTTCAGTTGGTTAGAACGCTAGCCTGTCACGCTAGAGGTCGACGGTTCGAACCCGTTCCGAGTCGCCAAAATTTGCCTCTGTAGCTCAGTTGGTAGAGCAGGGGACTGAAAATCCCCGTGTCGATGGTTCGATTCCGTCCGGAGGCACCAACAAACGCGGATGTAGCTCATCTGGTAGAGCGCCACCTTGCCAAGGTGGAGGTAGCGAGTTCGAGCCTCGTCATCCGCTCCATGGCTTGACTGGATAACGCTTAAAGCAATATTAAGCGTTATCTTTGTCACCGTAATCATCAATATGGCGTCATAGCCAAGTGGTAAGGCAAGGGTCTGCAAAACCCTGATTCCCCAGTTCAAATCTGGGTGACGCCTCCAGGAACCGCAAGCTGTTTAGCAGCCTGCGGTTTTTTCGTTTTATTCTATTTTTTATGCTGTTTGAAAAGGAATAGTATGAAAAAGAATGATGTCAAAAGTTGCGGCAGTCTTAAAATAAAATGGAATGATTTTGGCCCTTTCTACGGATTTTGTTTCTGTGTACAATTGGCGTTGTTTTTTTGTAGATGGGTGCATATACTTCCTCAGAGGTGATGACTTTGAAGAAGCTTCGACTGCCCCTGCTGCTGCTGATCTTTTGCTGTATGATGTTTATCCGCCTGACTTATCTTTCCTTTGAAAAAATCGACCAGATGGTTTCTGCGCTGGCCGGAGACTATATGCCGACCATCGTTCTCGATGCGGGACACGGCGGGGAAGACGGCGGCGCTGTCAGTAAATCCGGAATCGTTGAAAAGGATATTAATCTTGCGATTGCGATGGATCTGAAGCCCATGCTTGAGATGTCCGGGTTTCGGGTCGTCATGATCCGGGACTCCGATGTCTCCGTAGGGGACAATACGCTCGATACGGTGAAGGCGAGAAAGACCTCAGACATGCACAATCGGCTGAAAATCATCGAAGAGAACGGCGACTGCGTGTTTCTGAGCATTCATCAGAATCATTTTACAAATGGCAAATACAGCGGCGCTCAGATTTTTTATGGTACCAAAAATCCCAAAAGCCAGGCTTTGGCAGATACGACTCAAAAAACAATTTCTACCCTTTTGCAGCCCGATAATCAAAGAGAAACCAAGCCTGCTACCGATTCTATCTATCTGCTGAGGAACGCTGATGTTCCAGCTGTTATTGTAGAATGCGGTTTCCTCTCTAATGCCGGAGAAGCGAAAAAGCTGAGTCAGCCGGAATATCAAAAGCAAATGGCATTTGCGATCTATCAGGGCTTTTTAAGCTATTGGATTTCTGTTTCGCAAACCATGGCATAACTGTTGCCCTAGCCCCGCTGCCGCGCTATAATAGATATAAATGGATTTACGTTCTTTCCTCGTCGCAAATAGCGTGAAATAGCAATACTTCTTCGCCGTGGGCAGGAAAAAATCAGGATAATGAAAATAAAGTAAGGATAAATGGAGATATCATATGGCATCGAAAAGCAAATCGGTATTCGTGTGCTCCGGCTGCGGATTTGAGTCCCCCAAATGGTACGGGAAATGCCCCGGATGCGGGGAATGGAACACGATGAGTGAGGAAATACGCGAGCCTGTTCGTTCGGCTCCCAAAACGGCCGGGCATCACTCTATGTCGCGCCCGATATCCATCAATGAAATCGATACGGAGGACGAACAGCGCTACCAGACAGGGCTTTCTGAGCTGGACAGAGTGCTGGGCGGCGGAATCGTGCGCGGTTCTCTGATTTTGATCAGCGGTGACCCCGGAATCGGAAAATCGACGATTCTGCTTCAGATCTGCGAGTATTTGGGGCAACAGCTGCGCATTTTATATGTATCGGGGGAGGAATCCAGCCGCCAGATTAAGCTCAGGGCGCGCCGTTTGGGAGTCAGCAGCGAAAATCTGCTGATCCTGACCGAAACCGATATTCAGATTGTTGTTGAGCAGATTCAGGAGCTCAAGCCCGATCTTGTCATGATCGACTCCATTCAAACGATGAATCATCCGGAGCTCAGCTCATCGCCCGGCAGTGTGACCCAGGTAAGGGAATGCACGAATTACGTGATGCGCACAGCCAAATCACTGGATATTCCGATCATGGTTGTGGGGCACGTGAACAAAGATGGCGCGATCGCCGGGCCGAAGGTTTTAGAGCATATTGTAGACGCCGTGTTGTATTTTGAAGGGGATCGACAGATGTCGTACCGCATTCTGCGGGCGGTGAAAAACCGATACGGCTCCACCAATGAAATCGGCGTATTCGACATGGGCGAAAAAGGGCTGTCCCAGGTGGACAACCCTTCTATGGCGTTATTATCCGGCCGGCCCAAGAATGTATCGGGTACGTGTGTGACGTGCGTTATGGAAGGAACCAGGCCGATTTTGGCAGAGGTCCAAGGTCTTGCAACCACTACCGGTTTCGGCAACCCCAGAAGAACCGCTACCGGTTTTGATTATAACCGCATGTCTCTGCTTCTGGCGGTTTTGGAGAAGAAAGCGGGCTACTATTTTTCGAATCTGGACGCCTACGTGAACATTGTCGGCGGCCTGCGCCTGGACGAGCCTGCGGCGGATCTTGCGGTGGCCATGGCGCTGATTTCCAGCCTGAAGGACGCGCAGATCGGCGATAACGTTTTGGTGTTCGGTGAGATCGGCCTGACAGGAGAGCTGCGGTCTGTTTCTCATGTGAATGCACGTATCGCGGAAGCAGCGCACCTGGGATTTGAGACCTGCATTCTGCCGCATGCGTGTCTCAAGCAGGTGAACATAGAGCATCGTGGAATCCAGCTGATTGGGGTGCGGAATATCAGGGAAGCGTTTGAGGCGGCTGTTCTTTAACGGAAAGGGGAGTAGTGCGGGGAACACGGTTCCCCTTTCGGGAAGAGGCCTGAATACGGTGAACACAGCCTTGCCCGGTATCGTTTGTTACCATTGTGGGGATTTCAAGCGAACAATATCCTTCCCGCTGATAAATGCAGTCTTCGTCACATTGAATGATATTCATGCATTTCACCTCATCGGTATTCTTTGAATTTCGGGTGCAATTATTCATTGAAAAACTGTGCTTTTCCATTCATAAAATGGACTTCCCATCACAAAATAAGAGTGTATGGGGGGATTGGAATGAAAAAGTATGGAATGCTTTTCAGCTTTACACTAATTTTAAGTTTGCTGATTATTCACGCGGGAAATGTCTATAAAGGTACTTATGTGCCGGTTTCTGTTGTAAAGGTGAGTCCCGTTACAGCAGAAAGCTCGGTTTATTCGAACAATGGCACAGTCGAGCGAGTGGATTCCCGCAATATCTATGCACAGGCCGGGGCGGTCGTGCAGAAAATCCATGTCAAAACCGGTGACTCCGTCAAAGCCGGCCAGGTTCTGATGACTCTGTCGGTGTCATCTGCGCAGGATATATCGGATACGGTTTCTTTACCGGATTCTCTGAATGAGCAAACGTATCAGGATCTGCTCGAAACGTATTATAGCCAGATTGCCGGTGGAAGTAGCTCCGCAGCAGTTCCGGGAACGTCTTCTTCCTCAGAGCAAGGCAGTTCCTCCGCCAGCTCGTCCACATCATCTCCGGCAGAACCGATTGAGACAAAGGATGTCGAGATTACAGCGCCTGTGGCCGGTGTGCTGACTTCTGTTGCAATTTCGGAACAGGAAACGGTGGAACGCAACAAGGCTGTTATGACGGTATCGGCTTCCTCCGATCTACAGGTGCGTCTGGCCGTAAATGAGTCGCAAATTTCAGAAATCAAAATAGGGCAGAGGGCGGTTATCACCGGGGCTGGCTTTCATACCGTTTATGAGGGTACGGTAACCTCTATTTCTTCGGAAGCGAAGCAGGAATACCATACCACCGGTACGGAAACCGTGGTTGAAGTACTGGTTCGCATTCAAAATCCGAAAAGCGATATTAAGCCCGGTTTCTCCGCAAAAGCAAGAATCATAACAGAAGAAAGCAAAAATGTTCTGGTAGCGCCGTATGAGGCCGTTCGCGCCGACGACGACGGCAAGGAGTATGTGTACCTGCTGCATGGCCGGAAGGCCATAAAGGTGCCCGTGACCACCCGGAAGGAATTCGAATCCGGCTTTGAGGTTTTGTCGGGCCTGCAGGATCAGGATACCATTATTATGAATCCCGATTCGATTACTGACGGAGCTGCGGTGCTTCCGCAGGAGGAGGGATCCTCCAATGGCTGACATTTTTCGCTCCGCTTTTCAAAACCTTGGCAGAAAAAGGCTCCGCACGGCTTTGACGATGATGGGGGTAGCCATTGGCGTTGCGTCGGTCATTATGATCGGCAATATCAGCCAGTGCGGCACCGACGCGCTGACCCACGAATTTGACAGCCTGGGCCTGAGCGGACTGTCGATCAGCACTTTGGAAAACGACAGCCAGGTTGTGCTGACCGATACCGACCTGAAAATTGTACGGGAATCGGAAAATGTAGAGAAGGCCATGCCTGTAATGATGCAGGCGACCAGTGTGCAGACAACGCGGATCACCGGAAAGGCGCTGGTATGGGGAATAGATGCCGACGCGAACCAGATCATTTCTTTGAATGTTCTGTATGGCCGGTCGATCAGCGTCAGTGATGTTAAATCCGGCGCGCGAGTTTGTATGGTGGACGAGAATTTTTCGCAGGCTTCTTATAAAAGAAATAATATCATCGGGAAAAAGCTGTCGATTACCTGCAGCGGCGGCACGGAAGAATTTGAAGTGGTTGGGATTGTAAAAACAGGCAGCGGATTGCTCCAGAACTTTATCGGCAGCTACATTCCGAATTTTGTCTATGTACCATATTCCACCATGCAGCAGCTGCTGGGAAAGAATTCATTCGACCAGATCGCCGTCAAGCTGAAATCCGGAACAGATGTGGACAAAACAGGGGATATGTTGGTGCAGTCCCTGAACCGTACGAACGGGAGCAGCAATGCCTTTGTTTCAAACAATCTGATGAAGCAGCGCGACAGCCTTTCTAATATTCTTGGGGTCGTCACGCTGATTCTGTCCTCTGTTGGGGCGATTTCGCTGCTGGTGGCCAGCCTGAGCATCATGACAGTGATGCTGGTTTCCGTCAATGAAAGAACGCGGGAAATCGGGATTAAAAAATCAATCGGGGCCAGAAAAAAAGATATCCTGTTAGAATTTATGTTCGAAGCGATTTTGATCACGCTGTTTGGCTCCTTATTTGGAATTCTGGCCGGCTATGGGATTTCTTATTTGGGTGCCTCATATTTTGGATTTGCACTGGGTATTCGGTTGGATATTATGGCCCTTGCGGTCGGTTTCTCCGTTTTAACAGGGATGATATTTGGTGTATATCCTGCCATGAAAGCGGCTAAAATGAACCCCGTAGACGCCCTGAGAATGGAATAGAAGCGTATTCCATTGTGTTTGAGAGGGGCCCGTTTCATTTTGGGTTTAAATTGTAATAAGGGTGATATTGAGAATGGGAATGACATCTGACAGGATACGAACAGAACGCTTTGTAGATACGCCAAATCTGCCGTCATCCAAAGTCACCGCTGTAATTGCTTCCGATCTCGTGCCGGAAATAATCACCGCATTGCAGAGCAGGGGAATTCGTGTGATAACCCCACAAGTGAATGCGGATTTGCCGGAGCCGGTCAATCGGCACGCGGATCTGCAGTGTATTCACCTTCAAGGGAAAAGCTGGCTCGTGGTGCGGTCAGAAATCGATCTGCAGCAAAGGCTGAAAGACGAGGGAGCCGAAGTGCTGCTGACAGAGCAGAGACTGGGAAATAAATACCCGGCGGATATTCGATTGAATGCACTTATCCTCAATAAACAAATGTTCGGAAAATTAAAAGAACTAGATCCGGCGCTGCAAAAAGCCTGCGGTTTTGCCGGAATACATACTATTTTGGTGCGGCAGGGCTACACAAATTGTTCCGCCGCGATCCTATCTGAAAAAGCGATGATTACAGCGGATACCGGGATCGCACAAGCGGCGGAGCAGCATGGAATTGAAGTGCTGAGAATCAGCACGGGAAATATTCGGCTGCCTGGATATGAATACGGATTTATCGGCGGCTGCTGCGGACTGATTTCTGAATCCGTTGTGGCATTTACAGGAGCTCTGAAATTTCATCCGGATGGTTTGCAAATGCGCCGCTTTATTGAAGTGCAGAAAAAACAGGTTTTGGAACTGACACAAAATCCTTTGATCGACATTGGCGGAATTCTGCCGGTGAAAGAGGAGAACAGATAGAGTAATTGAAAGTATATTCTGGATACACAATTGACGATCCCTTTTAAAAATGATATAATTAGTCATAATAACTATTTTGTCTCATTCGGGGGAGCTGAAATTTCAAAATCGGCTTTCAGGAGCTGATAACGCAATCCAGGCCGCCTGAAGCATTTGTTCGGAAATCCAATGGTGTTATAAGTGAACAGTAAATATAAATAATTAAAGCTAAATAATTGAATCGATATAAATGAAATTGGAGTGATAAAAATGGATCCGAGATTAATGCATGAATGTCCTTTGATTATCCGTGAATTCCTGGGTTATATCGGTACGGTCAAAGGAAAATCCGATCATACAATGGAAGAATATTTTCGCGATTTGAGGACGTTTTTTCGTTACATAAAAAAGCAGCGCGGATTGGCTTCGGATGATTTGCCCATAGATGAAATATCTATCTCAGATGTAGATTTAGCTCTGATTCAGTCGATTTCTCTGACAGATGTATTCGAATATATGAATTACCTTTCAGCGGTTCGCGGAAATAAAGCTGCGACGAGAGCCAGAAAGGCTTCCAGTTTGCGGGCGTTTTACGGCTACCTGACCAATAAGGCCCATAAGCTTTCTGTGAATCCCATGGCAGAGCTGGAAACGCCGAAGCTCAAAAAGGCCCTGCCGAAGTATTTAACGCTCGAACAGAGCATGGAACTGCTGAATGCAGTGGACGGCCCGGATCGGCAGCGTGATTACTGCATCCTCACATTATTTTTAAACTGCGGCATGCGGCTTTCTGAACTGGTGGGGATCAATGTAAAAGACGTTCGGCAGAATGCATCGACTTTACGCATTGTGGGAAAAGGTGATAAGGAGAGAGTCGTGTATCTAAATGATGCCTGTCAGGAAGCGATCCGGCAGTATCTAGCGGTTCGCCCGAATAACAATCTAATCGACCGCGAGGCGCTGTTCATCAGCCGGCAGCGCAAACGGATCAGCCCGAAAACCGTGCAGCATCTGGTGAAAAAATATCTGGCGAAAATCGAATTTGAAGGCCCTGGGTATTCCGTACATAAGCTGCGCCACACGGCGGCTACCCTAATGTATCAGCACGGCCATGTGGATATTCGGGTTTTGAAGGACGTTCTCGGGCATGAAAATCTGGGTACCACCGAAATCTATACGCATTTATCCAATCAGCAGATGCGCGATGCGGCGAACGCCAATCCGCTGTCTAAGGTGAAATCCAGAGGAAACCGTGTTGTTTCCGCGGCTGCCGTGAAGAAACTCGCGGTATCTGAAAGCGTCGATAAAGCGGAACAGGGAGAAGATTCGGAAGAAAAAAAGAGCCGATAAAACTAGCCGGAACACTGATGGCAAGTAAGCTTCAGCGTTCCGGCTAGTAGTTTATTGCTCTGTAAAGCATTGAAAGTTTGGAGCGCATTTTGTGGGATTAAATTCGATCATTTCATAGCTTGCGATCCCGTTTATATGAAATGGATCTTCGGAGATGATTTGTTTCATTTCAGCTTCATCTTTTGCATGGAACAAAATCACTCCGCCAATACGGGGATTTTTCCTGCCGGAGCAGATGAATTTTCCTGCTTCATAATACCGATCCAAAAACGCGACATGTTCTTCAAGATATTTCTCAACTTCTGATAATGGTTTTAGATAAGTTAAATTTGCGATATACATTTTTTGGCACTCCCCTTGCTTTCCGAACTTTCCGGTTGCTATTCTGCTTCGCAGACCGCTTCAATCTCTTTGATTCGTTCTTCTGAAAGAACGATATTGGCGCCGTAGGGATTGATCACAGCCCCATCTGACTGCTGTATAAAATGTTTAATATCTTCCAGCTTCACCAGCATTCCATTGTATTTCTGCTCCGGATCATATTTCCGTAGTTCATTCCAGTCGGTAAATACCGGATAAAAATGCTGGTTCTCGCTATTGCTGATCGTGGGCAGGGCGAAACTGGTGCCCTCCTTAATAATCGCCTTTCCGCTTTTAGAATCCTTTTGTTCCAGATCAACATTACTTGCATCCATCGCCATCAAAAATTGTGCGTTGTAAATCTCCCGAAACAAATTGTTCTGATGCTCTAAGGTGGCTTTCTTCTGGTTCAAAAGCTGAAAAAACTGGTTGGCCGCCCTTACCAGAGAAGGATTCATAACGGGGCGCTGAATTTCCGGTAATTTGGAAAAGTCAGGTTTTTTCATTAAGGCAAACAGGCTCAGATGCACAGCCGGCTGGCCTTTATCAATAATCAGGCCTTCAAATCCGCTTCTGTAAAAGTCCCCCAGCAAACGCATTCTTTCTTCCGCGCTGTTTTCCTCACAGCTTACCTCAATCCCTTGCTCTTTGCATTTCTGCTGAAAATCCTCGAAAAACCGTTTTTCCGTAAATAAAAGCGTGCTCGGAACAGTGCCCACAAATTCCAGCCAATAATTCTTGGTATAGGAGCAAGTGACAGCCCAAATCGGCTCATCTGTTTTCAAACGTTCCAAAAGCAGGTTTTGAATTTTTTTGTCTCCCGAAATATGCCTCTGGATTAAATCCTGAATGGTATAGGAGGCTTCGGTAGAGTTTCCATTATCCTTTGTCATATCGCTTTCTATTCCTTTCGATTTTGGTCAGCTTCTATCCTGAAAAATAGAACCATCGTCATTTTCCAGAGTGCTTCTCTTCACTAGTTTTCCCTGATAAAATACATATTCGGGTTCGGATTTCTTCTCCTCTTCCCCCTCCGCCTCTGTGCTCTCTTCCCCACCTTCGCTTTCAGACGATTGTGCATCCGCAGGTTCCAGCGCGGGGTGAATCATCAGCTTTTCAATTAACGGGTAAACAGTAAAATTAATCAAAAAGGAGGAAAAAGAAAATGCAAAAAACAGAACCAGGAATCCGTTGATCAAAAGAACCAAAGCCGGATTCATATAGTACAGGAAATAATTGAGGAACAAAATCGCGCCGAAGATCGCCGTTAATAAAATATTGCGCCACAGGCCGATAATGGCGAAAATGAACGCGTTTTTATAAATCTGCTTCAGGCTTAGATCAAAGGTTACGATCATCAGCGGAATGTAGTACTGCATGAAGATAAACACTAGAAATACCGCAATGCTGACTCCGAACAGAACCATGAACAGAGTCCCCTGCGAGGCCGCCAGTGTGTAATAAAAGCGAATGCAGAAGGTAATCAGGCTGACCAGCACATAACAGATGATGCCATGAATCGAGAACTGCTTCCAGTTGAGCAAAACAGCGTCTTTAAAATCAGACGCGATAAACGCGTGCTCTTCCCTTGCGTAATTGCGGGTGACAAAAGTCAGACCCGCCAAAAAGGGACTGAGCAAAACGAACGGCAGATTCCACAAAAACGCCTGCCCGGTAACGAGGCCTACCAGATAAGAAAGGATCGCTACGACTGCAAATGGAACCAGGAACAGCAGATTCAGCTTTACCAGCTCAAAAAATTTGCGGAACAGCACTTCAAAAAATCTTTGAACCGGCGGCTTTTGCGGTGCGTCTTTGCTTACTCCAGGTCCCGGCTTCTGGTAGCCACCGAACAGAGAAAATCCTGACAAACAGAGTCACTCCTTTTGTGTTACCCTCGCTGCGGGTTCTTTCTAGCTTACCCCCAGCTTGGCCTTGGGATGGCAATGGTTGTAAACTTCTTTAAAATGGTCATTCATCAGCTGAACATAAACCTGCGTGGAAGAAATATCCGCATGCCCCAGCATCAGCTGAATATCCTTGAGGCTTGCGCCGTTTTCCAGCAGATGCAGCGCAAACGAATGCCGAAGTGTGTGCGGGGTAATCTCTTTCGTGATTTTGGCCTGTTCGGCGTAGCCTTTGATGATCTTCCAGAAGCCCTGCCGGGTCAGGCGCTTGCCGTTCAGATTGGTGAACAAAGCCTGTCCTCCGTCCGCGCGGATCATGATGCTCCTGACGCGGAACAAATAATCGGAGACAGCGGCGATCGCCTTGGAATAGATCGGAATCATCCGCTCATTTTTTCCGTGTCCCCCACAGCAAAGCATCGCCGTATGCAGATTGATATCGGTCACATTCAGATCCACCAGCTCAGATACGCGAATGCCGGTGGCGTACAGCAGCTCCAGCATCGCCTTATCGCGGCAGCCCTTCGGCTCTGAAATATCGGGCTGTGCAAATAAAAGCTCAATTTCTTCGCTGCTCAGAATCTGAGGCGGCTTTTTTTGAACCTTTTCAAGCCGTATGTTTTTGGCAGGATTGTCAGACGCTTTTCCCGTCAGAATCAGGAACTGATAGAAACCGCGGATGGACGCCATGTTGCGCGTCACAGTCGATACAGAGCACTGACGGCTGTTCAGAGCTTTGACATACTCCTCCATAACAGACTCGGTTACCTGTTCCGGCCCCCGAAGGTTCTGCTGTTCTACATATTCTAAAAAATGCTCTACATCTCTGGTATACGAATCCAGAGTGTTTTGAGAAACGGATTTTTGAAAACGCAGATAGTCCCGGTAGTCGGAACAACATTCTTTCATCTCAATTGTACCCCCTAATTGGCTTTTGGGCTTAAAAGGAAAACGCGCCGGTAAAACATACGGTTGTAATCAGATCGATTGCAGCCGCAGCAGCAGAAAGAATCAGGAAAGAGCCAAACTGAACCGCATATTCCTTTAAAGAAAGCGTTTTGCTTTGCTCTCGTCTTAACGCTTCTAACAGGGCCTCTTTCGAAAACAGCATGCCTTCCTTCGCCGCAAGAAGAATGGCGATCATCGATAAAAAGGCGCCTGGCAAAACCACCACCGCATTGAATAAAACTCCCTGAAACCCATATGCCGAATACAGGTAACCGGAGGCCAGACCAAAGCCGAATCCTCGAAATAATGGAACGAGCGGGAGAACGAACGCCCCCCACAAAGACATTCCCAATAAAAAACAAACCGCAACAAAGAAAAAAGAAGAACCGAGCGACGCAACAAACGCTGAGCCGGAGGATTGTACGGCCCGGGCCTTTACGTCACTGGCGAACAGCAGATCCAGCTTTTGCAAAATAGAGTCGTCGGCCCCCCTGGCAAACAGCGCGCCAAAGATGGTTCCCACCAAAAGCAGAAGCGCCAGTGCTGTCAGCAGGGGATTTTCCGTAACCACCTGAAACATGCTTTGCAGATCAAACAGACGAAACCGCGATTCATGGACAGGCCGCGATTTCTTTTGCGAACGATAGTACAGCGGTATGATTCTTGTCCCTTTCCTACTCATACAGATCCTCCTGAGGGCGGTTGCCTACTGAATTGTATGAGCCGAAACGGCGTAATATGAGTCTATGGGAAAAACTCTATTTTCATTATGGAGTAAAAAATATCGTTTTAATCAGCAGCCCTGGGAGCGCCTATTTCCCAAGCTCCTCCGCCCGGTGTGTGCAGGCCAGCATCGCTTCGTCGATGATTGCCTCAAAGCCTCTGCTGTAAAAAACATCCAGCGCTTTGAGGGTGGTGCCGCCCGGAGAGGATACCATTTTGATCAGCTCGTCGGGCGTATGGCCGGAATGCAGAAGCATTTCGGCGCTGCCGATCAGGGTCTGGCTGAACAGACGCAGAGCCGCGTCCGCGGGGATTCCCTGACGGTCTGCGCTTTCGGCTGCCGCTTTTGCGAACAGATACACATAAGCCGGGCCGCTGCCGTTGACGGAGGTCGCCACATTGATCTGATCCTCCTGCAGGATTTCTACCGTGCCGCAGGCTTCAAAAATGGAACGCACAAACGCAAAATCCTCATCCGACACCTTCTCAGAACGGCACAGCGCGGTAGCGCCCTTGCCCACGAGCAGAGGGGTGTTCGGCATTGCACGGATCACAGGGCAGTCACAGCCCAGCGTAGAGGTAATATAATGAATCGAAATTCCGGCCGCAATGGTGACAAAGCGAGTCTGCTCCGTTACCGTTTTTTTCGCTTCCTCCAGCACCTCCGCAAAATTCTGCGGTTTCACGGCAAGAAAAACAATGTCGGCATCCTTCACGACTTCAGAAACGGATGCGGCAGTCCGCAATCCCTTTTGCTGAAACACAGAACGCTTTTCTTCACTGATGTCAAATACGATCATGTCCTGCGCCGGATGAATCCCCGCGCGAAGGATTCCATTCATAATTGCACCGGCCATATTTCCGGCCCCGACAAATCCTACTACCATACCATTCTCATTCCTTTACACAGTAATATCAACATCAAAACCCACCATTTTTCTGCCAGATTGGGCCAGTTTTGGATTTTGACCCCCACTTTTACGATATGAAATATAATATACTATAATACTTTTCCATCCCCAAAGCAAGCAGAATCAGGAGGAAATGTAAAATTTATACAGTATGCAGAAAAACATGCGTCCGAATTATGTAACCCTCTAAAATATTATGTAAACTTGTACGAAAATATGCGGATGCATAATTATGCACACGCCTGAATGTTACCAGCAAGCGTGTGCATAATGGGCATTCCATATCACGTTTTTCGGGTGGGCTCACACAAAAGGTTACGATAGAAAAAGCCTTGGCTTACTCTGTATCTGCCAGAGCGGCCTTCATCATAATGGCGCATTCCAAACGCTTTTTCTCCAGCTCACAGGAAATCGTATGGGGTTTCAGAATGTCCCCCTCATACTGCCAGCTGTTGGCGTTGCATCCGCCGCTGCAGTAGAACTTAGCCCAACAGTTCCGGCAATCCTTTTTGCTGTAAATATTATATTGAGCAAATTTTTGTTTCATCGAACGATCGAAGATTCCCTGCATGATATTTCCCATCTTCCACTCATCATCCCCGACGAACTGATGACACGGGAAAATATCTCCCTCCGGAGTGACCGCGATGTATTCGTTGCCGCAGCCGCAGCCGCGCAGCCGCTTGATCGCACAGGGGCCCTGGTCAAGATCGAGCATAAAGTGGAAGAAATTAAAGCCTCTTCCCTCTTTCCTGCGCTGAATGAGGAGATTTGCCAGACGGTCGTATTCCTCAAACACACTTGGCAGGTCCTTTTCTTTCAGGGAGTAATCCAGCTTTTCGTCCGATACCACCGGCTCAATGGAGAGCTGATCAAACCCCAGCTCTGCCATATGCAGTACATCCTTAGAAAAGTCGAGGTTATGGGTGGTAAACGTACCGCGCACATAGTAGTCCTTATCGCCGCGGGTAGAAACCAGCTTCTGATAATTCGGAACGATCCGGTCGTAGCTGCCGCGTCCGTCCGTACGGACACGGAGCAGATCGTTGATCTCCTTGCGGCCGTCCAGGGAGAGAACCACATTGGACATCTCGCGGTTGATATATTCGATCTTGTCGTCTGTCAGCAGCAGGCCGTTCGTTGTGATCGTAAAGCGGAAGTTCTTGTTGTGCTGCTTTTCGATGCTGCGGGCGTAATCCACAACCTTCTTCACGACCTCAAAATTCATCAGCGGCTCGCCGCCGAAGAAATCAACCTCCAGATTGTGGCGACCCACGGACTGCTCGATCAGAAAATCGATCGCGCGCTTGCCGACCTCAAAGGGCATCAGCATCCGACCGCGGCCGAAGTCGCCCTTGGCCGCAAAGCAGTATTCGCAGCGCAGGTTACAGTCGTGCGCTACGTTCAGGCACATCGATTTGACCGGAGCATCCCGCAGCATATCGCAGAACTGCTCGTACTCATCCTTGGAGTACAGCAGGCCGGAACGGTATAGCTCGAGCAGCTCCTCATAGGCCTCGTCAATTTCGGATTCCGAGAACCGCCCGAGAAGATTTCGTTTGATCTCCTCCGGCTGCTCTTCCGGCACACTGTCCGTAAAAGAATCCAGCATCAGGTAGGGCAGCTCGTCAAACACGTGAACTGCTCCGCTGTTGGTATCGAGGACAATGTAATATCCGTTCAGGTAATATTTGTGTATCATATATCTTTCTCCATCCGCACAAAATGGAAGGGACAGAATTCTGTCCCTTCCATCATTTGATCTTATCCGGCCGCAGTCTCAATCAGAAATTACGCTCTCTGCGCATTCTCACACTTCTGGTTCGCTACGGTGCAGGAGGTTTTGCAGGCAGACTGGCAGGACGCCTGGCACTCGCCGCAGCCGCCCTTGACAGCGCTCTCTTTCAGGTTGGCTTTATTCAAAGTTTTGATCTGTTTCATTTCAAAATCCCCATTTCACAAATTTTAATGCCAATATTATAGCACAAGAATGGAAACTTGAAAAGCCTATTTTCGCCTGGATTTTTTGTTTACCGACAAAATACCGGCGATGGCTCCTGTCAAAACCATGATCAGGCCCTTTGTGAGCATGAAGGCCGAAACGCTTTCTCCCGAAACGGTGAGCCCAGCCAAAAACAGTAGCCCAAACAGCAAAAGGGCTGAGCCTGCGCCGTACAGCATTCCGCGTTCACCAGACATACGCGCGGCTGTATACCCGGCAAAAAACGCACCCAGAGCGGCGATCAGCACAGTAATCGGCTGAAGCAGGCTTTGGGGTAATTGCTTTGCGGCGACCAGAATCAGAGAAAGCACCAGCAGCAGAACGGTGCATATTACCGCCCCGGCCAAAGTGCCGAACACAATTGGACGAAGTATTTTCCAAACTGGATTTTGGGAACGCTCTCTATTGGATTTCACTCTTTTTGGTCTTTTCATATAAAATACCCCTCCTGCATGTTCTCTACGCTTCATAGATATTCGCAGGAGAGGTAAAATATACTAGTTTTTCTTCAGCCGATGGAGGATTGTTTATTTGTCATCCTCATGAACGGTGTTGATCTTGCCCAGCGCCCAGCGCTTCACAATGATCTTGGTGCGGTCGATTCCGGTTTCCAGCACAAAGCTTTCGCTCTCTTCCTTGATGGCCACAATGCGGCCGACAATACCGCCAATTGTCGTAATTTCGTCGCCGACCTGAACGTTCTTGCGCAGAGCTTCCTCCGCCTTTTTCTTCTTCTGCTGCGGGCGGATCATAAAGAAATACAACGCACCGAACAACAGTGCGTAAATAACGATAATGCTCCAAATGGAATTCCCGGAAGACGCAGCCGCAGTTGCCGCCAAAGGTAATAAATGATTCATAAGAAAAAAGCACCTCCATATTAGTAATTTTGATTATATCAATAAATGGGAAATCATGCAAGCGAAATTAGATTCTTTGTCCAAGTTTTTCAACGTTTTCAAGATAAAATGTGTCAAAGCTTCCCTGCTCCAAAGAGTAGCGAATTTTCTCCATCAGCGTATTGTAAAAATAGATGTTGTGCATGACCGCCAGACGCATCGCCAGCATCTCGCCGGCCTTGAACAGATGGTGCAAATAAGCGCGGCTGAAGCTGCGGCACACCGGGCAGTCGCACTCGGAATCCAGCGGGGTATCGTCCAGCGCATACTTGGCGTTGAGCAGATTTCTTCTTCCCTGCCAGGTGAACAGGTGGGCATGGCGCGCATTCCGGGTGGGCATGACGCAGTCGAAGAAATCGACGCCGCGGCGAACGGATTCCAGAATGTTGTCGGGGGTGCCGACTCCCATCAGGTAGCGGGGCTTATCCGCAGGCATTTCCGGTTCAACGGCTTCAATGATCCGGTACATCTCCTGTGCGCTTTCCCCTACCGCCAGGCCGCCGATGGCATAGCCCGGCAGATCCAGCTCGCGGATCTGCTTCATGTGCTCGATGCGCAGATCCTCATACGTGCTGCCCTGATTGATTCCCCACAGCATCTGATGCGGGTTGATGGTACCCGGCAGGGTGTTCAGGCGATCCATCTCAGCCTTACAGCGGTGCAGCCAACGCGTGGTACGCGCGCAGGACTGCTTGGCATAAGCGTATTCGGCGGGATTTTCCACGCATTCGTCAAACGCCATCGCGATGGTCGAAGCCAGGTGAGACTGAATCTGCATGCTTTCCTCCGGCCCCATAAAGATTTTGTGCCCATCGATGTGAGAGGAGAACGTCACGCCTTCTTCCCGGATGTTGCGCAGCTTCGCGAGGGAAAACACCTGAAAGCCGCCGCTGTCTGTCAAAATGGGGCCGTCCCACCGGGTAAAGCGATGCAGACCGCCCAGCTGATAAACGCTTTCGTCCCCCGGACGCAAATGCAGGTGATAGGTGTTGCAAAGCTGTACCTGGCATTTCAACTCCTTTAAATCCAGAGCGGAAACGGCGCCCTTGATTGCTCCGGCGGTCGCGACATTCATAAAGGCCGGGGTCTGAACCGCACCGTGTATGGTTTCAAACGAACCGCGTCGGGCTCGTCCCTGAGTGGTTTGTACTTTCAGCATATTTCGTAATTCCTTTTCTTTCTTCATTTTGCGGCTTTCACCGAATCGGTATGGCATCATCCACGTAAACGGGAGACAGAATATCGCAATCCTTTTGTTGAAATTGCATTTCGCTAATCCCGCTCAAGGTTTACTCCGTCCTGCTTCCGATGAACATCGCGTCGCCAAAGCTGAAAAATCGGTATTTTTCCTGCACGGCGATCCGGTAAGCGTTCAGAATGTGCTCCCGGCCGGCCAAGGCGGATACCAGCATGATCAGGGTGCTTTCGGGCAAGTGGAAGTTCGTAATCAGGCCGTCCAGTACCTTGAACTGGAACCCGGGGTAGATGAAAATATCCGTAAAGCCGTCGCTTTCTTTGATGCAGCCCTCTTTTTTTGCAACGGATTCGATCGTGCGGCAGCTGGTGGTGCCGACGGAAATGACTCTGCCGCCGTTCTTCTTCGTCTCGTTGATTAAATCGGCGGTTTCCTGCGGCAGCCAGTAATGCTCCGAGTGCATCTTGTGATCCGTGATCTTGTCCACGCTGACGGGACGGAAGGTACCAAGCCCGACGTGAAGCGTCACATACCCGATCTTGATCCCTTTCTCCCGGATTTTTCCCAGAAGCTCTTTGGTAAAATGCAGCCCGGCGGTGGGGGCGGCGGCGGAGCCGACCTCGCGGGAATAAACCGTCTGGTAGCGTTCCTTATCCTCGAGCTTCTTCTTAATATAAGGCGGCAGCGGCATCTGGCCGATCTGGTCAAGAACAGCGTAGAAATTCCCCTGATAAGAGAATTTGACCAGACGGTTTCCATCCTCTATGATTTCCAGTACTTCGGCAGTCATGAGTCCGCCGCCAAAGGAAAAGTGATTTCCGGGCTTGGCACGTTTGCCGGGGCCGGCCAGTACCTCCCAAACGTCGTCCCCTTTCGCGGCCAAAAGCAAAAACTCCACCCTTGCCCCCGTTCCCTCTTTGATGCCGTATATTCTGGCGGGAAGAACGCGGGAATCGTTCAGGATCAGACAGTCGTTTGGGTTCAGATAATCGATGATGTCATAAAAATGCCGGTGCTGAATTTCACCGCTTATTTTGTCCAAAATCAAAAGCCGGGAAGCGTCGCGCGGCTCAATGGGAGTTTGCGCAATCAGCTCCTCGGGCAGGTCGAAATCAAAGTCTTTTGTGCTTAAAGTGCTTTCCATTCTTACTCTCCTAAATTGGGTTCAGATTATTTTCGAATTCTATTATAAATAAATTGACAACCGATAGCAACCCGTGCTATGATAAAGCAAGATAAAAATAAGAAGATAGAGGCGCGTCTTTCAAAAGTAGCGGGATGTAGGTTGCCAAAACCGACGAGAGCCTGTGAAAGGGAAAGTCGCCGAAGGGAATGCCCCGGCAGGCATTCGCCTGGTTATGTCTGCGAACAGCAGCATGACTGTCATCATGAGATTATGGTGGAGAGCTATCACAGAGTATCAGCAGGAATACTGCATCTGGAATGCTTTTTATTATATTTGATTGATGACCGGTTTTCAACCGGTTTTTTTATTTCTTATTCCATTTTCTTACATTAGGAGGAACATCCCATGAAACAGTATAAGGTTGGCATTATTGGAGCAACAGGTATGGTGGGACAGCGTTTTGCCACATTATTGGAAAACCACCCGTGGTTCCAGGTGACCGCGTTGGCCGCGAGTGCCCGTTCCGCCGGGAAAACATATCGCGAGGCCGTAGGCAAACGCTGGCTGATGTCTTCTCCCATTCCTGAGAAGATGGCCGATATGATTGTGTTAAATGCTGATACGGATGTAGAGAAAATCGCTTCTATGGTCGATTTCGTATTCTGCGCGGTCGATATGAAGAAAGAAGAAATCAAAGCGCTGGAAGAAGCCTATGCCAAGGCGGAATGCCCGGTTGTTTCAAACAACAGCGCGCATCGCGGTACCCCCGATGTTCCCATGGTGGTTCCGGAGCTCAACCCCGAGCATACTGAAATCATCGCGGCGCAGAGAAAGCGTCTTGGAACAAAGCGCGGCTTTATCGCGGTAAAATCCAACTGCTCTCTGCAAAGCTACGTTCCGGCTCTGCATCCTTTGATGGACTTCGGCGTTACAAAGGTTCTGGCCTGCACCTATCAGGCAATTTCCGGAGCGGGTAAGAATTTTGAATCCTGGCCCGAAATGATCGACAACGTGATCCCCTATATCGGCGGCGAGGAAGAGAAATCCGAGCAGGAGCCCATGAAGATCTGGGGCCACATTGAGGGCGACAAGATTGTCAATGCCACTTCCCCGTCGATCACCTCTCAGTGCATTCGTGTACCGGTAACCGACGGCCACATTGCGGCGGTGTTTGCTTCCTTTGAAAAGAAACCCGAAATCGAAGAGATTTTGAACCGCTGGAAGAACTTTGCCGGTGTACCTCAGCAGCTCGGGCTGCCCAGCGCCCCGAAGCAGTTTATCCACTACTTTGAAGAAAACGACCGTCCGCAGACAAAGCTGGACAGAAATCTGGAGGGCGGCATGGCGGTATCCGTTGGCCGTCTGCGTCCCGATACCCAGTACGACATCAAATTTGTCTGCCTGTCCCACAACACTCTGCGCGGAGCCGCCGGCGGCGCCGTTCTGCTGGGTGAGCTGCTCTGTGCTCAGGGATATATGGACTAAGCATTTTTCATCCGATTTCAGATTACTATTTATTATATTATTATTTGTATAACAGGAGGTTGCTACTATGAAAAAGGCACCTTTTCTCGGCTCCGGTGTTGCCATTGTAACTCCTATGAATCAAGATGGCTCCGTCAACTATGAGATGCTGGGCCGCCTGATCGATTTCCAGATTGAAAACGGGACCGACGCGATTATCGCCTGCGGGACCACGGGCGAATCCGCCACATTGTCACATGAAGAGCACTGCGGTGTTTTGGAATACTCGATCAAGAAGGTCAATCACCGTGTTCCCGTGATTGCCGGTACCGGCAGCAACGACACGGCTTACGCAATTGAGCTGGCTGTTGAGGCAAAGCGCTACGGAGCGGATGCTCAGCTGAGCGTGACCCCTTATTACAACAAGACCTCTCAGGCGGGATTGGTTCAGCATTTTACTCATATTGCAGACGCGACCGATCTGCCGATCATTCTGTATAATGTTCCTTCCCGCACCGGCTGCGGCATTCAGCCCGCTACCTATCTGGAGCTTTCCAAGCACCCCAATATTGTGGCGACAAAAGAAGCGAACGGAGATATTTCCGCCATTGCGCAAACGGCTGCTCTGTGCGGAGATAACCTGCACATCTATTCCGGCAACGACGACCAGACTCTGCCGATCCTCTCTTTGGGCGGCAAGGGAATCATCTCGGTGATTGCGAACATCTGCCCCGCTTTGATGCACAATATCTGCCAGAGCTTCTTTGACGGTGATATTGCAAAGAGCCGCGCACTTTCTCTGGAATATCTCGATCTGATGAATGCCATGTTTATCGATGTGAACCCCATTCCGGTAAAGGAAGCTGTCAATCTGATCGGCTATGAAAGCGGCGAATGCCGTCTGCCCCTCGTAGCCATGAATGACGCAAACCGCGAAAAGATGGTTTCTGTGATGAAAAAGCATGGTCTGATCTGATTTCTGTAATTGGGCCAATCGTGATAATACTAAATTTCTAAGTAAAAAAGCAAAAAACGCTTTTTCCTGCCGCTATCAGCAGCTCGCAAAAACAAGATTTCGGTATTACACGGCTTTCACGGCAGATTATGCTGTCGTCTGCCGCCCTGCGGCAGGAATGAAATCGCGGATAAAATCCGCGGTTTCATTGGAAATAGTATTAATTTAAGAATGGAATGATAAAATGACTAGATTTATCATAAGCGGGTGCAACGGAAAAATGGGCAATCAGATTGCCGCGGGGCTGAAAACCCGCCCCAACTGCATCACAGTTGCGGGAATCGATGCTTTTACCGGCGTGGAAAAGGAATTTCCCGTGTTCTCTACTCCGGCCGATATCAGCTGCGAAGCGGATGTTCTGATTGATTTTTCCAACCCCTCTCTTCTCTCTTCCCTGCTGGAGCTGGGGCTTTCCCGTAAAATGCCCATGGTTATCTGCACCACGGGCTATTCGAAGGATCAGGTGGCTCAAATCAAAAGAGCTGCCCAAAGCGTCCCGATCTTTTACTCCGGCAATATGTCCCTTGGGGTGAATCTGCTGATCGAGCTTGCGAAAAAGGCTGCTTCTGTACTGTGGGGCCAGTTCGATGTAGAGATCATCGAAAAGCACCATAATCAGAAGGTCGACGCTCCCAGCGGTACCGCACTGATGATTGCAGACGCAATCTCTTCTGTAGTGGAAGAAGAACCCCATTACGAATATGATCGGCATTCTCAGCGCAAGAAGAGAAGCAAAACGGAAATCGGTCTGCATTCTGTTCGCGGCGGCACCATTGTTGGGGAACACGAGGTTCTGTTTGCCGGCCCCGACGAGATTTTGAGCATCACTCATTCGGCTCAATCCAAAGAGATTTTCGCAACAGGCTCTATCAATGCCGCTCTGTTCCTAATCGGTAAACCTGCGGGTTTATACAACATGAGCGACCTGCTGGCCGATCATAAGGAGGAATCATGATGCCAGGAGCGACCATTGCTTCGTCCAGTGAAATTACCCTGATCACTTTGCAGAACTGCTCGGCGAATATTTCCTTTTTATCGGAGATATTCGAAAAGATCGCAGCGCTGGAAGTGAATGTCGATATGATTTCCCTGTCCCCCACACAAGGGGCCTTTACCTCCCTTTCGTTTACGATTGCAGATGAAGATTTGGGAAGAATGCTGCAATTCACCTCTGAGCTGCAGGCAAGACATGAAATCAAAATGATCGTCAGCAGCGGCAACAGTAAAATTACCGTGAGCGATCAGCGTATGAAACATACCCCCGGTATTGCGGCCGCAGTATTTGCAGCAGCAGCCCGTGTTTCGACCGATGTACGGATTATCACCACGTCGGAAGATGAAGTGTCTTTACTGGTTACCTTTGCGGATTATCCGGAAACCCTGACCGCCATTGAGCAGGCGATGAGAGAACCACAGGACTAAATTGATTTGGGAGAAATCCTGATTTAAAAAAAGCACCTGAAGCTTCTTTGAAGAAGCTTCAGGTGCTTTTTGCGTGGTTCCATTTCAACTAAAAAATGACACATGACTGTTTTGATTCAAAACGATGTGCAGCACAGAATCCTTATTGCTATAGTATCCGCTGTTTTGGGAAAACTGAGTGCAGAGGAGGCGTTTACAGTGAATATGGGTTTTGATGCGGTTTATTACGAACCGGCTGCACTTCATTATGAATTGGGAAAAATGCTCCGGGCCAAATATGAAAGCTTGCCTTGGATCGAAATTGAGAGCCATAACCGGATACCGGAATTGACGGCTTCGGAAAATCGGGACTTTCCAAAGCTGAAACAGCATCTGATCATCGGCCTGAGAAAAACACATAAATATGTGCCGAATTATAAAGTTTCCGACTGGCTGGTACCGTATACCTCTTCGGGGTGCAGAGCCATGTGCCTGTATTGCTATCTGGTATGCAATTATAACAAATGTGCCTATCTGCGCCTGTTCGTAAACCGTGAGCAAATGCTGGACAGAATTTTGAAAAAGGATGCCGAAGCTCCTGCGCCGCAGACCTTTGAAATCGGCAGCAACAGCGATTTGGTGCTGGAAAACACCATTACGGATAATCTGATTTACACCATCGAGCGTTTTGCGCGTGAGGGCCGCGGACACCTTACCTTCCCCACCAAATTTGATATGGTAAAACCCTTGCTGAGCCTTGACCACGGAGGAAAGACCATATTTCGCATGAGCATCAATCCGGAGGAGCTCATCCGCCGCATAGAGCTGGGGACATCGCCGCTGCATGCACGCATTGGGGCACTGAATGATATGGCGGAAGCAGGGTATCCGGTGGGGATGTTACTTGCGCCAATCATCCTGGTGCCGGACTGGAAGCGCCTGTATGGGGAACTGATCGAGCAGCTGGCGGAAGAACTGAGCCCAAAGGTGACGCAAAACGGTTTTATAGAAATTATCTTGATGACCTACAGCTTTGTTCAAAACGCCATTAATACGGATGCATTTCCCAATGGTGTGGAACTGTTTAACCGGGAGACGATGACCGGGCGTGGGCGCGGCAAATACTGTTACCGAAACGATATACGCGCAGAAGCCGAGTCTTTTTTACGGGAAAAGCTGTCCAAAGAGCTGCCGAATATGCCGATTTTATATATATCATAGACTGTCTGTGGTAGATTTTAATTATAACTTCACTTGATTTTATGATAGCTGACCGTTAGAATTTGTGATCGATCAGGTGTATAAAAAGGGCCACGCGTTTTCGCGTGGCCCTTTTTGCAAATTCCATTATCAATTGCTTTTATCATTGCAAAAGTAAAGCTGAAGAAAAGTCCCTCTTCCCTGCTACCCGAATGCGTAAATAATAAGCGGGAACACATAAACCCCGGCCAGAACAGCGCAGAATAAAATCCGGTAGGCCCACAAAGCCAGCGGTTCCAGCGGCCTCAGGTAACGGTAACCACCCTTTCTTAAAAACAGCCAGAATCCCAGGAGTGCGAAAATACCCAAGACGGAAAGAAGAATACCGGGCTTCAGGCCCTGCGGCACAAACGTGATCGTTACCCTGTTTTCTCCCTGTTCCAAAGGAATGGCGATCATATCGCCGAACACCTGAGATGCTTCGGCTGATTTTTCTTCATTTACCTGAAAAGAATATCCCTTCTGGTACGAAAGAGGCAGCAGCAAATAGGGATTATTGCCTGAGGCCTGCACAGTTCCGGAAATGCTGTTCCCGTTTTGCGTCAGCTGTACCTTAGGCGCGGAAGCCTCGGCGGCGTCAAGTGTTTCCAAATTCATACCGAACACGCCGAACGATTTCGCATGGAAATCACGAAGAACCGAAACGCGGATGTCTACGGTTTCATCGGTAAAGGTACCGAGATTGAGAAGTCCGTTTTCCTGCTGGGTCGGATACTGATATGCCACCGTTTCGTCATTGACAGAAACACGCAGGCTTTTATAGGCCGGTTCCGTCAGATGATTGGTGACCTGATCGAAGCAGTCCAGATACAAGGTCTGCGTTCCCTCCACCAGGATGTGGTATTCCAGATCGCCGTCCTTTTCGGAATTTTCCCGTACCAGCTCCATCTGGGAGCCGGTGTCGTACACAAACAGATTTGTTGTAGAGGACGGTTCATATTCCTCCGTCAGCTGTTCCTCCGAACCAAATACCTTTGTAAAAAGATACTGCTGAATTTCGCGGCGGGTCATGCTGGGCAGATCCTGCAGCCCACTGATGTCGTCGGACTGAATGACGGTCCCAAAGGACATCAGTTCCTGGTTCTTGACAAGAGCGTAGCGGTCATTTTGATAAAGGATATGATCGCGGTCGGTCGTTTCGTACTCCCGCTTGATGGTATAGCGGTTTCCCCACAGGGCGTCCGTCAGCTCGGTACCGCCGTGGGAGCTGACCTCCATCCAGTAGGAGGAATACCCCATCCGCTTCATCGCGAACATAAAATCCTCGTCTGTCAGCGAGGTATAGTGATTGAGCGTTGGGTAATTGATCCCACCCAAAAGGTTGACGTCAAAATACTTGTGTCCGTTTTTCACCCGGTACAAATCGGTGTCGTCTATTTTATCTTTCAGATCGAACACGGAGCTGTAAAAAGACACCGGATTTGCCGCCGAGCCGATAAACACACTGCCGGAAAATACGGATTCACAGCAAGCCAGCAGTAATAGAAACAACGAGAAATATTTTTTAGTCAGATATTGATGCTGGTACAAATACAGAATCAAATAGTAGCACAGGATGGCCAGCACCGTAAACAGCAGAAAATAGAGCACGGCGTTTTCATCCAGCCAAAGAGTTCTGGTGTAGACGCTCAAATCGCGGTAGCGGTAATACAGAAGTAGATATGCCACCAGAGACATGCAGGCAAAAAGGAAAATGCCAATGCCGATTCCCGGCCAATCCTGATGCAGGAAGCGCCCTTCCTCCCGATTTAGGTCGGAGATCGCCTTGGCCAAAAACAGAAGGCCGAGAAGAGCCGTCATATATCCGTACCGTGCCGGGAAAGCCTGATAGCTGCCGGTGTGCCACATTTTATTGATCGGCTCGATAAACAAAGGCACAACAAGGAGTACCCACAGAATCAGCAGACTGCGCATGTGGGAATCCTGCCAGCATTTGCGCGGGTTCAAGCACGCCAGTGCGGCAAACACGCCCGCACTGCAAAGCAGAATGGGCAGCGTGGTATAAAAGCTGGTCAATAGTGTGCCGGAGGAAATGCTCTCGATCAAACCGACGGTGCGGGCCGACGACAGATATTGAAACAGAGACGGCAGCCAGACCACACCGGTGGCCAGCAATGCGCAAATTGTGGAAATCCCCAGCAGAAGAACCGATTGTCTTCTCTCCTCCACTTTCTCCTGTGTCAGGCGCAGATAAATTCCGAACGCCAGAACTACAAAGAGAACGACCATATAGGTCAGGTAAAAATTCAGAACCATGATCGCCGCCAGACTCAGCGCATAGCAAAGCGGTTTGCGCTGCCGGATCAGCCGGTCCAGCCCGATCATCAGGATGGGAAACATCGCCATGACGTCGAGCCATACCATGTTCTGAAAATACAGCATGGTGTACCCGCCAAAGGCATACATGATCGACAGTGCCAGAATCTGCACGGTGTTGAGATTGGAAAACCGATGCCGGAAAAAGAGCGCTGCGGTAAACGAGCATAACGCCATTTTCAGCAGAACGAGGATGTTCGCAAACAGATACATCTGCTCTGACGGAACAAACAGTACCAAAAAGGTAAACGGGCTCGATACAAAAAAGAAGAAAACGCCCAAAAAGCTCATTCCGCCCGCATTCTGCGTGTTTAAGAGGAAATCGGCGTTTCCCTTTAATATGTTTTGGAAATCGAGCAAAAAGGGAATGACCTGCTGCTTCATGTCGCACCAGGCCAGGGTCTGATTTTCGAAAGGATACAGGTCAAAGAGGAAGAACAGAAGCAATGTCAGTGCGGCGGTTGCAATCGGAGCGGGCCAGCAGCGACGTTTCATGGTTCCTCCCCCTCTCAGTTCTGAAAAATATCTCATTCAATACACCTTGTTTCTTCCCCCGCCAAAGACAGGGGAAGAAACAGCAAAATAAAATCAATCCAATCTGAAAAGCGGTATGCCTTTATTTTTGGAGGATCACCTTGTGGAATACCTTTTTGCCCTTTTTAATGATGACAAAGCCCTTTTCAAAATCAGCCGCTGTCAGCACATGCTCAACTGCGGTGATCTTCTGGTCATCCACCGAAACGCCGCCCTGCTGAATCAGTCTGCGGCCCTCGCCCTTGGACGGAATCAAACCTGCTTTGATCATTACTTCCAGAATGCCCATCGAACCGTCCGCTAAATCAGAAGCGGAAAGCTCCGTGCTGGGCATGTTATCGGAATTTCTGCCGCCGCCGAACAGGGCCCGCGCGGCTTCCTGCGCTTTTGCGGCTTCCTCTTCCCCATGGATCAGCTTTGTCACCTCAAAGGCCAGAACCTCTTTTGCCTGATTCAGCTCGCTGCCGGTCATCGCCTCGTACTCTGCGATTTTAGAGAGCGGCAGGAAGGTCAGCAACTTCATGCAGCGAACCACGTCCGCGTCATCCACATTGCGCCAGTACTGGTAGAAATCGAACGGAGAGGTTTTTTCGGGATCGAGCCATACGGCGCCTTTTTCCGTTTTGCCCATCTTCTTGCCCTCGCTGGTGGTGAGCAGCGTAAAGGTCATGCCGTAGGCTTCTTTGCTCTTCATGCGGCGGATCAGCTCGACCCCGCCGATGATATTGCTCCACTGGTCGTCTCCGCCCATTTGCAGAATGCAGTTGTAGCGCTCGTTGAGCTCGAAAAAGTCGTAGCTCTGCATGATCATGTAGTTCAGCTCGAAGAAGGAAAGCCCGCGCTCCAGGCGCTGCTTATAGCATTCCGCCGCCAGCATGCGGTTCACGGAAAAATGCACGCCGACCTTGCGCATAAATTCAATATAGTTCAGGTTCAGCAGCCAGTCGCCGTTGTTTGCCATAATCGCCTTTCCCTCAGAAAAATCGATCAGGCGGGACATCTGCTTTTGAAAGCATGCGATATTGTGGTCAATATCCTCTTTCGTCAGCATTCTGCGCATGTCGCTCTTCCCGGAGGGGTCGCCGATCATGCCGGTGCCGCCGCCGAACAGCGCGATCGGTGTGTGGCCTGCTCTCTGCATATGCGCCATGACCATGATCTGAACGAAATGCCCTACGTGCAGGCTGTCCGCTGTCGGGTCAAAGCCAATGTAAAAAGCGATCTTGTCCTCATTCAGCAGCTGTCTTACCTTTTCTTCATTTGTGATCTGGGCGATCATGCCCCTTGCTTCCAGTTCGTCAAATACTCCCATTTTCCATTTCCTCCAATTCAGTCTGCAAGGGGAAAATAAAAAGCCCCCTGCGTTTTTCTCCTGCAGAGGGCGGAAATTCCGCGGTACCACCTCAGTTTACCGCAGCCTCACGGCGGCGGCCTCACGGGTAAAAAATTACCCAAACGCGCTAACGGGCGTACCCCGGACGAGCCTAAATCCGGCAATCTGCCGCTTTCTCAGCCCGACGGCTCAGGAATGTATTTCCGGGAAGCTTCCGCCCCTGCTTGCACCAACCGCAGGTTCTCTGTACCGGCCGCTTTCCTGTACTTTTTTCCATCTTCGCCATTGATTTGCATTATAACGAATGTTTTTTGCCTTGTCAAGCCCCGGCCTTTCCCGGCGCCTGCTCCGCGAGCCGAAGCATTTCGCGGGCGTTTTCCAGCATCAGCTCCGTAACGGGGAATCCGCCCATAATGCGCGCCAGCTCGTTGGCGCGGCCCTCAGCATCGAGCGGGGTGATCTCTGTGAAGGTGCGGTCCTGCTGCTGTTTCTTCTGAATCAGCAGATGGTTCTGGGCCAGGGCGGCGATCTGCGCCAGGTGAGTCACACAAATCACCTGATGTCCCTCGGCGGCCTGACGCAGCTTGAGGCCCACCTTTTGCGCGGCGCTGCCGCTGATGCCGGTGTCCACCTCATCAAAAATCAGGGTGTCCACTTCATCTTTCCCCGCAAGCACCGATTTAATCGCCAGCATAATGCGAGAAAGCTCACCGCCGGACGCGATTTTTGCCACCGGCTTCGGCGGTTCCCCCGGATTGGTGGAAAGCAGAAACTGAATCTTGTCGCAGCCGGTCGCGTTGAGCGGGCAGCGCTCCTGCTCCACCTCAAACGAAACTCCCGGCATATTCAAAAACTGCAGTTCCTTTTTTACGCTCTCGATAAATCTGGACGATGCCTTTTTACGCTGTGCGGAAAGAAGCTTCGCAAGGCGGATCGCTTCTTCCTTGGCGCTTTCGTACTGCTCGTTCAGCTTGGCCAGACGTTCATCGGAAAGCTCAATGTTCTGCAGCTCGGCGCGGCAGTTTTCAAGATAGCCCAGCATGTCCTCTTCTGTCTCGCCGTATTTCAGGCTGAGCCGGTACAGAAAATCGAGCCGGTCTTCAATCTGTTCCAGCTCCGCGGGATCATAGTCCAAAAGCTCCGCGGTGCGGCTTAGTTCCGCGCTGCAGTCCTGCAACTCGTATTCCAGATTTTGAAAACGGTCGGACAATGACTCGGCCGACGGAAGATAGCGCTTTGCATCGAGCAAAGCGGAGCTGATCTGCGCCATGGCGGACAGAACGCCGCCCTCTTCTTCTCCATCGAGCAAAGTCCGTGCCAACTGGAACTGCTGTGCCAAACGTTCGCTGTTGCGGTACAGTGTGCGTTTTTCCGTCAGCTGCTCCTGCTCGCCGGGGCGCAGCGCGGCTTCTTCCAGCTCCTGAATCTGGTATTTGAGCAGATCCATCCGGCGCTCCTTCTGCGATTCGTCCAGATCGAACGCCTGCAGCTCGTCGCGGATCCGGCACATATTCCGGTAAGCGTGTTGGTATTCGCCAAGCAAAGGCAGAAGCTCGCCCACACGGTCTATGTACCGAATATGCAGATCCGGTGAAAGCAGCTGGTAGCTCTCATGCTGCCCATGGGTATTGACAAGGAACGGGGCGATCTCTTTTAATACGGATACCGTGGCCGGCCGGCTGTTGATGCGGCAGGTGTTTTTTCCCGTCTGGCTGATTTCCCTTTGAATCAGGACATTGCCTTCCTCATCGGCGGAATAGCCGAGCTCTGTGAGCTTTTGCAGGACATGGCCGTTCGGCGAGGAAAATACAGCGCTGACAAAAGCGGAGGAAGCCCCGGTGCGGATCAGCTCACGTGAGGTTCTCTCGCCCAGAATCGCGCCGATCGAGTCGATCAGGATGGATTTACCGGCGCCGGTTTCTCCGGTCAGCACATTAAAGCCGGCGTCAAAGTCCAGCCCGCATTTTTCAATAACAGCCACATTTTCGATATACAGCTGCGAGAGCATCTGCTATCACCTGCCAACAATCAGTTTTTTAAGGTCCTCTGTCAGCTCGAGCGCTGTCTCCGGCGTTTTGCACACGATGAGCACGGTGTCGTCGCCGGCCACGGTGCCCACCACCTTTTCCCAGCGAAGGCTGTCCATTGCGGCGCAGACGGCGTTGGCCATTCCCGTCAGACACTTGATGACCACAAGGTTCATGGCGTTGTCCACATCCACGGCGGAATCCTCAAACAGCGAATAGAATTTTCCGGAAATATCCCTGGACGGCTCCTGACTGTTTGCATAACGGTACTTTCCGTCTGCAGACAGAATCTTAACAAGGCGAAGCTCTTTGATATCTCTGGATACCGTGGCCTGCGTTACATCGAAGCCAGCCTCTTTCAGCCGGCGCAGGAGTTCCTCCTGCGTATCGATTTGATATTCGCTGATCAGTTCCAGAATTTTCGTATGACGTCTTGTTTTCATGTCACGCTCTCCGTTCTGAAAGTTTTTCATTCACTACTTCGTAAAAGGTTTGATATTTCAGGTCGATCAGGCTGACCGACCGGGCAGACTTTTGAAAGCGTACGCATTCGTCCCCTGTTACGGGAATCGTCGTTTCTCCGTCGAGAGTCAGAAAGATTTCACTTTGCCCATTCGGCACCGCGTTGATGTGCAAAGTGGTGTCCTCACCGAACACGACCGAGCGTGTCATCAGAGAATGCGGGCAAATCGGGGTCAGCAGCAGGCAGCGCATCGCCGGTTCGATCACCGGGCCGCCTGCGGAAAGAGAATACGCCGTAGAGCCGGTCGGCGTTGCAACGATCAGGCCGTCCGCACGGTAGTGACAAAGATTGTTATCGTTATAAGAAACCTGAAAATCGAGAATCCTGCTTTGGGAACCGCGGGATATCACCCCTTCGTTCAGCGCGTAATACACATTTTGATACTGCTCGCTTTTTAAAGAAGCCTCGAGCATCAGGCGGCGCTCGACCTTATAGGTGCCGTCCAACAGCTGATGCAGACGATGCAGCTGGTTCGGCTCCAGACCGGCGACAAACCCGATTCTGCCGGCATTGACACCCAGAATCGGCTTGTCGGCCAGAGCGGCGTGCTTGGCCGCGTGAATGATCGTACCATCGCCGCCTACGGCAATGACGATATCGCATGCAGCTATCATGCCAAGAAAATCCTCAAAAAATTCAATATCGCGGTACGGAAAGCTGCTGTACAGAGCTGCGTCCATGCAGACATGGATTCCCAGACGGCGCAGCTCTTTGACAAGCTCCTGCGTCACCTGTTCCGCATTTGTTTTTGTCAGATTAGGAATGACTGCTGCAATCAATGTGTATCACCACCGTTTAGCTCGATGTGGGATTGCTCCACCAAATCCGGCACGGATTGTCCGCTGGCATCCTCCGGATGTTCCGATTTCTGCAAATAGATCAAATACTCAATATTTCCCTCCGGCCCCTTGACCGGCGAGAAGGTAAGTCCCAGTACGGAAAATCCATGCGCAAGGACGAAATCTCGAATTTTGACAATCACCTGCTCGTGGACTGCCTGATCGCGAACCACACCCTTTTTTCCGACATTTTCGCGCCCGGCTTCAAACTGTGGCTTAATCAGGCAAAGCGCCCTCGCGTTGTCGGAAAGAAAGGTTCTTGCTACCGGCAGCACCAGAGTCAGAGAAATAAAGGACACGTCCACACTGAAAAAATCGATGGGATCCGGCACCTGCTCCGGGGTTAAGTAACGCACGTTCGTTCGCTCCAGGTTCACCACCCGGGCGTCCGTGCGCAGCTTCCACGCGAGCTGACCGTAGCCGACATCTACCGAATACACCTTTTCGGCGCCGTTCTGCAACATGCAGTCGGTAAAGCCGCCGGTAGAAGCGCCAATGTCCATACAGGTAAGGCCCGAAAGGTCAAGTGCGTACAGTTCGATCGCTTTCTCCAGCTTGAGACCGCCGCGGCTGACATACCGCAGCCCCTGCCCGCGCACCTCTATGGCCGCGTCGGCAGGGAGCATGGTTCCCGGTTTGTCTGATTTCTGGTTATCTACATAAACGTTCCCCAGCATGATCAGGGTTTTGGCCTTTTCACGGCTTTCTGCAAAACCTTTTTCAAACACAAGGGTGTCGAGTCTTTTTTTCTCCGTCACTTTAGATACTCCGTTTGAATCCTATTTTTCATGCCTTCGCTGTCCAGCCCCAGCTCAGCCAAAGACTGGCGCATGGTAGCATGCTTGACAAAGCGGTTTTCCACCGCCTGCAGGGTTGTTTTCCCCGCATAATTTTGCTGGTACATCAGGTACAGAAAATGCTCGCCTACCCCGCCCTGCCGGACGCCTTCCTCAAAAAAGAAGGTGTGACGGGCATTCATGCAGGCATTAATCGCCTGCGGGTCCACTGGGTGGATACGATTGAGCTTGATGATCCGAACCGAAATCCCTTCCTTCTGCAGCTTTTTTGCCGCAAGACAGGCCATAGAAAAGATTCTGCCGTAGGTGACCAGCACCACAGGCGCTTCGGTGTCACCGTATTCGTCGAAGGAGTTTCCCGTAATCGTGAAATCCTTCGGCTGATACAATTGGCCCCCGCGGGGATAGCGCACTGCTGTGACTCCGGGACACTCGTAAACTGCCTGATGGAGCAAAAGCTCCAGTTCCTCATGATAGGCCGGGGAAAAAATCGTCATGTTCGGGATGGCGCTGAGCAGGGAAACGTCGAACAGTCCCTGATGGGTTTCACCATCCTCACCCACGACCCCGGCGCGGTCGATCGCGAATGTCACTTTCAAATTCTGCAAAGCAGCGTCGTGAATCACCTGATCGATGCTGCGCTGCAAAAAGCTGGAGTACACGGCAAACACCGGCAGCATTCCGCCGGCCGCAAGCCCGCCGGCAAAGGTAACAGCGTGTTCCTCCGCGATCCCCACGTCAAAGAAACGATCGGGAAACGCTTTGTGGAAGCCGACAAGACCGGTTCCGCTCTCCATGGCGGCCGTAATCGCGCAGATGCGTTCATCCTTTTTGGCCATGGCGGAAAGACTTTTTCCGAATACCTTGGAAAAATTCTCGCCGGAAGCCTGCGATTCCCCCGTTTTGATGTCAAAGCAGGAGACCCCGTGAAACGCGTCCGGATTTTTCTCTGCAAAGGTGTAGCCCTTTCCCTTTGCGGTAATGACGTGCAGCAAAACGGGCCGGTTGATCTCTTTTGCGCTTTGCAGTACAGAAATCATCTGTTCCACGTCGTGGCCGTCATACGGGCCATAATAGGCAAAGCCCATATCCTCAAACAAGGTGCCCTTATAAAGCGCCTGCTTGAGCAGGGTTTTGGATTTTTGCAGAACATTGCTGATCGGGTCGCCGAGCACCGGCAGGTGATCGAGGATTTCCTCTACGGTTCCCTTTGCCTTCAGGTAGCCCGGCTGCGTACGGATGTGTGCCAGATACCGGGCAATGGAACCGACATTTTTTGAAATCGACATTTTGTTGTCGTTGAGAATGACGATAAAATTTTTCGGGAAACGCCCCGCGTTGTTCAGGCCCTCATAGGCCAGACCGCCGGTCAGGGCGCCGTCGCCAATCACTGCAACCACGTGGCCGGGGTCATTGTGAAGATTTTTTGCATTGGCCAGCCCCAGAGCAACTGAAATGGAGGTACTGCTGTGCCCCGAATGAAACGGGTCGCAGTCGCTTTCTTTGGGGTTTGGGTAGCCTGAAAGCCCGCCCTGGGTACGGATGGTACACAGCTGCTTTTTGCGCCCGGTCAGGATTTTGTGGGTGTAGGACTGATGCCCCACGTCCCACACGATATTGTCAAACGGAACATCAAAGACATAGTGCAGAGCAACGGTGAGCTCCACAACTCCCAGATTGGATGCCAGATGCCCGCCGTTCTTCGCCACAGTGCGGATAATCTCCTGTCGGATTTCTCTGCACAGTACGTTCAGTTCATCCATTGTCAAGGATCGCAGATCCCTTGGGGATTCTATGCAATCTAATATTTTTCCCATCCAAGAAACCTCTGTTCATTGTAATGAAGGCGTCATCCGGTAATTCCGCTGTGCCGTTTGGCTGCCTCCAGTGTATTTTGCAGCAGCATGGCAACCGTCATCGGGCCGACGCCGCCGGGTACTGGCGTGATGTAAGACGCAACCGGCTCCACCGAAGCGAAGTCCACGTCACCGCACAGTTTGCCCTCTTCGTTGCGGTTCATCCCAACATCGATGACGACAGCACCGGGGCGAACCATATCGCCGGTAATCAGACCGGCCTGCCCTACGGCACTTACCAGAATGTCCGCCTCGCGGCAGACCTCCGCCAGATTTTGTGTTTTGCTGTGGCAAATGGTAACGGTGGCGTCCGCGTGCAGCATCTGCATTGCCGTCGGCTTGCCGACGATATCGCTGCGGCCTATTACGACACAACGCTGCCCCGCCGGATCGATTCCGGATGCACGCAGCAGCTCCATAATCCCCGCAGGAGTGCAGGGCAGAAAAACGAAATCTCCGCGCATGATATGTCCAATGTTTTCCGGGTGGAACGCGTCAACATCTTTATCCGGCCGAATCAGGCCGACAAACTGGTTTGCATCCAGATGGCTTGGCAGCGGAAGCTGCAGCAGGATGCCGTCGATGTCCTCCCGGTCGTTCAGAGAACGAATTGTTTCTTCCAGCTCCTGCTGTGTGGCAGAGGCCGAAAGCCGATATAATTCAAAGTCAATGCCGACCTCTTCGCAGGCCTTGCCTTTGTTTTTTACATACACTTCAGACGCGGAATCCTCCCCTACCAAAATAACGGCCAAGCCGGGGGTGATTCCCTGTTCTTCCTGCAGTGACTGGATTTCTTCCGCGATGCGTTTGCGTACTGCGGCAGAAATCGCCTTTCCATCAATCAATTGAGCCATAGGTTGCCTCCCGTATTTTCCCCTTATTTCCGCTTCCCCACAAATTTGAGGCTCGGTTTATTCTTCGTGTGTATCGGCGGACTCCTGTGCGGGAGCCTCTTCCGTTATGATCTCTGTTGCTTCACCGGCTTCTTGCAGTGTGGTTTCGTTTGAACCGGTCTCTTCTGCCGAATCCGCTTCTTCCGGAGCCGCTGCATCCTCTGCGGATGCCTGCGATTGGATATCTTCAGAAAGAACTTCTTCTGTTTTTTCTTCCTCCAGGGCTTCCTCGGTTTCCTCTGATCCCTCTAATTCGGGCTTGGGAGTAATATCGCCGAAGATAGTGCTTTTCCCATCATCAGCTGCACCTTCCACCGCAGCAAGGGTAATTCCATTGAGAGCCATTACCTTGGGCGATCCGATGCCGGTCAGGCTGGTTTTGTTGCGGAAGATCGCCAGAAACGCCAGCGCAATCAGAACGGTGGCAGCAGCCAGAAGCTGAGAAACCCGCAGGTTCAGAACCGGAGCGATCAGGCTGTCGGTACGCAGCCCTTCAATCCAGAAACGGCCAAGACCGTACCACATCAGGTACAGCAGGAAAACCTGCCCGTCGTATCTGCGCAGCTTGGTCGCAAACAGGTGCAGAAGGCCAAAGCCCACGAGGCACCACAGAGATTCATACAGAAAGCAAGGGTGAACCGGGCCGTCGACGATCAGGCGCGTACGGTCGCTGATCATGCCCCAGGGCAGATCGGTCGCAGTGCCGAAAGCCTCCTGATTCACATAGTTGCCCCAACGGCCTACAGTTTGTCCAATCAAAAAGCCGAGGGCCGCCAGATCGAGAACAGCGGCGATTTTCAGGCCGCGCAGCTTTGCCATCAGCGCGCCGCAGAGCAGACCGCCGATGATCCCGCCGTAAATGGCAAGACCGCCGTTCCAAATATACAAAATGCTGAGAGGATCCTTCACGTATTGGTCGCCGGGATAAAAAATAACGTAGTACAGTCTTGCGCCGATGATTCCGCCGATCATGCCGACGATCACAGCGTCAATCAGCCTGTCCTGGTCAACGTTGAACTTTCTGCAGCTGAACATCAGATACAAAAAGGCCAGCAGAAATCCCATTGCAATAATGACGCCATACCACTGAATTGTAAATCCGCCGATCGAAAAGGCGGTTGGGTTTATGTTGAAGTCGAGCCCCATTTTTGGGAACTCGACGGTATGAACTTGGTACATGAAAGCTTGCCTCCAATTATTTGATAGGGAAAACCACTGACAGAGCAGAATTTTCCGTGAGGAGCTGTTCTTCCAATCGTTTCTGAACGTCCGGAAGCTGAACGGTAGCCAGCGCGTCGATATAAGAGAACAGCTCGCGCTCTGCAAACGTCAGAGAAATCATGGCGTTCGCAATGGCTTCGGCGCTGTTGAGCGCGGCCACATTGCGGCCGTACACGGCTTTTCTGGCCCTTTCAAAGGCCTCGGCCGGAATTCCTTCCTTGCGCAGGCGTTCGATTTCATCGCGGATTTCCTTTGCGACGGTATCCGGGTCTTTCGATTCCCCGGAGAAAATCACGGCGGCATAGCCTGGTCCCTCAAAGTATTCGCTGCCGAAGGAGGCGGTGTTGATCAGGTTCTGATCCAGCAGACGGCGGTACAGCGGAGATGCGTCGGAGGCCAGCAGCTCCAGCAGAACATCCGTCTGCGCCAGCTCCTGAACGTTACGGCGGCGGGCGGGCTCCTTAAAGCCAAGCTGGAACAGAGGAATCGTAACGGAAAGCTTCTGCTCCACACGATCCTGCACCACGCCGGCAGGCTCTTCCTCAAAAATGCGCTCTACCTGGGTCGGTTCGGAGGGCTTGAGCATTTTATCGCACAGCTCTAAAACGCGCTCGGGATCGATATTCCCTGCGACGCACAGAGCCATATTATTCAGATTATAAAAAGTGTGGTAGCAGCGGTACAAATACTCCGGCGTGATTTCTGCAATGCTCTCTACCGTACCGGCAATATCGATCTTCACCGGATGGTGGTGATACAGGGCTTTGAGCAGATTAAACATGACCCTCCACTGCGGGTCGTCGTCGTACATCCGGATTTCCTGGCCGATGATTCCCTGCTCCTTCTGCACGGTCTGCTCGGTAAAATACGGAGACTGAACAAAATCCAGCAGGATTTCGAGGGATTCATACACGTTCTCGGTGCAGGAAAATAAATAGCAGGTCATGTCGAACGAGGTGTACGCATTGGCGGAGGCTCCGGTTTTTGCATAACGCGCAAAAGCGTCTCCGTCTTCGCTCTCAAACAGCTTGTGCTCCAGAAAATGCGCAATGCCCTCCGGAACCGTGCTGACTTCCTGTTCATCGGAGCGCCGGAAGCTGGTATCCACCGAGCCGTAACGGGTGCCGAAAATGGCATAGGTTGAGTTGCTTCCCTCTTTCGGGTAAACGAAAATACGCAGGCCGCTGGGGTGTTTGACGCTGTAGTAGCTGTCCTGTACGCGTTCGTTCGTGATTTTTTCCATTCTCATTCCTCTGCCTCCTCCTTTCCGACCATGCGGTAGACCGTATCCAGAACGACGCGATTTGCGGCCTGAACCACCTGCTCCATGGTAACGGAGTTGATTTCTTCCGCCGCTTCTTCCGGCGACTGGATCTTTTCGCAGAATGCCTGGGAAACATACCAGTTTTCAAGGCCGCCCAGGTAATCCCCGACGGTGCGGTAGCTGTTGCCGACACTCAGCCTTGCTGCGAGAAGCTCTTCTTCCGTCACCTTCCCGGCACGGATTTCATCCAGCTGACCGAGAATTTCTGTCTGGGCACGATCGATATTTTCTGTTTCCACGCCGCTTTCAATCAGGATAATACCCTTATTCCAGTCATAGCGGGAGGCACAGTAGTAGCAAAGGCTCAGCTTTTCGCGAACATTCAAAAACAGCTTGGAGCTGGGTGTACCGCCGAGTACTGCGGACATCAGCTTTGTGGACGCCACCGCGTCCTGCGGAACGGCAGCTCCGGCGCGGAGCCCCAGAACCAGCTTGGACTGGGCAACCTCCATCGTGTCGGAAAATTCACGCGGCTTTGTCACTTCCTTGATGATTTCCGTGTGCAGTTCCGGCACCGGGTCGCGGTCGAGCTTTTTGAACGCGTTCAAAAAGCTGTCGTAAATCGGCACTGGGTCGCAGTCGCCGAGCGCCATGATCTCAATGCGGGCAGTGCGCAGCACGCGTTCCCATACCTTGGTCATCTCTTCTCTCCGCAGCGCCGTCACATCCTCACGGCTGCCATAGCGATTGATTCCAAAGGCCTCGCGGTCACACATCAGCTGTTCGCAGCGCAGACGCGCGAAAGTGCGTTTATCGTTGAAATCAGAATCGATCATTTCGATCGTCTGTCTTTTTTCCTGTTCAAAGCCGTCCTCCGGGAACAGCCCGTCCACAAGCGGCGGATCAAATAAAATACTGCACAGCAGATGCGAAAGCTCTGCTGAAATGCTTTCTCCCTCGAGCGCGTAGCGGTCTGCAAGACCGGCCGCCGCGATGGAAAGCACCTGAGCTTCCCCCAGCTTTCGCACATCGGCGTGAATCGCCGCGCCATACAGCTCTGAGAGGCGCTCATTCAAGCGTGTAAAATCGGGGTATTCCCGGCTTGCACGACTCAATAAAAAAGGAAGCAGCGCATTTGCTGCCGCCGTTTCTTTCTCCAAAGGCAACATGAAATTGACTGCAATACGCAGAGTTTTAAATCTGGTATCCTGAATACTGCGAAAGTTTATACCCTCAGTGACAGGATACTCCTCTGTTTTTATCATTTCTCTCATCTCCCTATCCGGTGATCAGCGGGGCGCGGGCAAGCTGCCCGATCCGGCCGCAAACCGCCGTTTTTCCTTATCATTCCCGATTTATATCGTTTTTAAGTGTAAACAGGACGTCAAAAAAAGAATATAACTTTAATCATTATTATATCATAAATTTCCAATATGAGTTTATAAAAATACTAAATCCAGACACAAAAAATATCTAACTGATGATTTGTGACCTTTCGATGTCTTCTCAGGCGTCGAAAGCTTTGTTTTATTCTATCATCTCCTCCAAAGCAGTTGATTCAAAATGCTCAGCTGCTTTTCCCTGCCGGACCGGATGATTCAATGTTCTCTCAGGCATCGAAAGCTCTGCTTTCGCCTATGCCGTGAGGTTATTATATCATCCCCAGCAAAGTAAATTGATTCAAAAAGCTCAACTGCTTTTCCCTACTGGATTGGATGATTCAATGTTCTCTCAGGCATCGAAAGCTCTGCTTTCGCTTGTGCCGTGAGGTTATTATAACACAATGCCTGCTTAGATAAAAGCAACAATATTCTAAATATTTTGTGAATCAAATCAAATGATGCGGTGCTTCAGCAGTCCGTTAAAAATATCTTCCCTTTTTCAATAGAAGCATTAACATCAGGTATCCGCTGACAATCAGCAAAGAAAAATTATAGCGCGACTGCAGTAAAACCAGAAAGCCGGCCAGTGCAACAGGAAGGATCACAAAAAAAGAAACAACCTCAACAATTTTTTCGCAGGTTTCTGCTGGGTATTTTTTGCAGAGCAGAGCATACAGAGTCTGGCCGCCGTCCAGCGGGCCGACCGGCAGTCCGTTTAAAAGGGCGAGCATCAGGTTCGCCGCGGCCAGATTCGCCAGATACAGCGAACTGGTCAACTCATACCCTATCCAGCAGAGCACAAAAAAGAACAGGCTTGCCAAAGGACCCGCCGCGGCGATCCAGGCATCCTGATGATAAGTGCGGCAGCTGCCGCTTTTCTGGCAGATCTCAAGACCAAACAGGCTCATAGAGAGTCGCTCCGGCGGAGTGCCCACGAGCGACATCATCAGCAGATGCCCGCTTTCATGCAGAATCACCGCGACCAGCCCGATTCCGGCCATTCCGCTTCTGTCTAAAAACAGGGACAGCGTTACCAGCGCCATAAACCAGAACTGCACTGTGACTTGGCAGCCACCAACCGTGAAGCGCATCAGACTGTCCTGTTTTTCAGCAGCGGCTGCGGATCATAGCAGACACCGGACAGAATCAGTTCAAAATGTACGTGCGGGCCGGTCGAATCCCCGGTACTGCCAACCAGGGCGATGGGCTGGGAATAGGTAACGATATCCCCCTTCTTTACCAGCAGTTTTTCACAGTGCGCGTATCTCGTTTCAATATTGGAGCCGTGGTCGATCAGAATGTATTTTCCATAGGAGGAATTCTCTCCGCTGAACTCCACCTTGCCGGGCATTGCGGGCACAATATTACTGCCGGCGTCGGCGGCGATGTCAATGCCCAGGTGAATGCCGCCGTCCCTCGGGCCAAAGCCGGAGGTGATTACGCCGTTTTTTACCGGGGTATCTAGAAACACAGAAACAAACACCGGCGTTTTGGAAGAAACACTGGTGGTATAGGCAATTCCAGAGACTGTAGAAGAAATATCCGGCAGTGAGGAGGACGGCGCGGAAGAAGGAGCAGAAGAAGCCGGTGCAGAGGATTCCGGCACTGAAGATTCTGGTACAGAAGATGCCTGCTTCCCCTGTTCTGCCGGAGAGGAAGAGAAAAACTGTACCCAGGTACGGGTAAAATGATTGAAGGATTCCTGCGCGATGATGGAATCCCCGGCGTGGCTCAGGTACCATTCGCGAATGCTCTGGTAGGCATTCCCGCCTGTGATTTTCAAAAGCATGGCGGTTACCAGAACGGTGATGCAAAGCAGCATTTGTACAAAGATCAGCATCTTTTTCGTCTTTTTCTTTTGCCGCGGCTGGAAATCCTCTTCGTCCTCTTCATATCCCTGGGGCTTTATGTAATGGTAATCGTAATTATACTCGTAGCCGTCCTCATCGATTCTGTCCATTTTGTCGTAGCGGCTGTTTGTATTGTCTGATTCACTGTAAATATCATTTGCCCGGTTCAAGATGATGTCATCGTCTTCCATGCCGTCTGTTCTGTTATACTTACGATTCATTTTGATATCCCTCCCGTCAACTCTATTTATATGACAGCAAGTACCAAAAGAGAACGCCGAACCTTTCCTCTCTCAAACAGAAAGATTTTCAGAGTAAGATACAAAAGAATTCTTTTGTATCTTACTCTGAAAATAAAAAAGGAACCCGCTGTTTTATAAACAACGGGTTCCCTGTCATTCAGAATAAAATTACTTTTTGCTCTTGATGTATTCGTCGATAGAATTTGCGGCATGTTTGCCCTCACCCATCGCCAGAATAACGGTTGCCGCACCGGTCACCGCGTCTCCGCCGGCAAATACACCCTCACGGGTGGTCTGCAGCGTTTCTTCGTTGACAATCAGGCAGCCATGGCGGTTTGTCTCAAGGCCCTCCGTTGTTCTCTGGAGCAGCGGGTTCGGCGAATTGCCGATGGCCATGACAACGCAGTCTACCGAAAGACGGAAGTTCGAGCCTTCTACCTCCACCGGCTTGCGGCGGCCGCTCGCGTCGGGCTCGCCGAGCTCCATACGGATGCACTCGATTTCGGTCACTCTGCCGTTTTCGTCACCATGAATGGCAACCGGATTCGTCAGCAGGCGGAAATCGATCTCTTCCTCTTTGGCGTGGTGGATTTCCTCACGGCGGGCAGGCATCTGCTCCTCCGCACGGCGGTATACGATATATACATTTTCGGCGCCCAGGCGCTTTGCGCTGCGGGCTGCATCCATCGCGACGTTTCCGCCGCCGCAGACGGCAACGTTCTTCGGCCGGATGATTGGGGTATCGTAACCCTCTTTGTACGCCTTCATCAGATTGATGCGGGTCAAGAACTCGTTGGCGGAGTACACGCCGACAAGACCCTCGCCCGGGATGTTCATAAAGCTCGGCAGTCCGGCGCCGGAGCCGATAAAGACTGCCTCAAAGCCCATTTCGAACAACTCGTCCACAGAAAGAACCTTGCCGATCACCATATCGGTTTCGATGGTTACTCCGTTGGATTTGAGCAGATCGATTTCCTTCTGCACGATTTCTTTCGGCAGACGGAACTGCGGGATGCCGTACATCAGCACGCCGCCCGCGGTATGCAGGGCTTCGAAAACGGTGACGGAATAGCCCATTGCGTTCAAATCACCGGCGCAGGTAAGGCCTGCGGGGCCCGCGCCGATAATGGCGACCTTATGTCCGTTTTGCTCTGTTTTCACAGGCTTTCTTTCGCGGTTATTCATGTACCAGTCTGCAACATAACGCTCCAGGCGGCCAATTCCGACCGGCTCGTGCTTAATGCCGCGCACGCATTTGGCTTCACACTGTGTTTCCTGCGGGCATACACGGCCGCATACCGCCGGCAGAGAGCTTGTAGAGGTAATGATATGGTAAGCCTGCTCCAAATCCCCCTCTGTAATGCAGCGGATGAATTCGGGAATTCTGATATTGACCGGACATCCGCTGATGCAAGGCTTATGTTTACACTGCAGGCAGCGCTGCGCTTCTTCCATAGCCATTTCATCGGTGTAGCCCAGAGTAACCTCTTCAAAGTTATGATTGCGCACCAGCGGATCCTGTTCCGGCATCGGTGTTTTTTTCGGATTCATGTTAGCCATTCTTTGCGCCCTCCATCAGATGACAGTTATATTCGCGAGTCGCTCTCGCTTCATCTTCTCTGTAAGTTCTGGTGCGAAGGATTGCTTCGTCAAAATCCACCAGATGGCCGTCAAAATCAGGGCCGTCTACACAGGCGAATTTGGTTTCGCCGCCCACTGTTACACGACAGCCGCCGCACATACCGGTGCCGTCGATCATAATCGGGTTCATGCTGATGATCGTCTTAATGCCGTACGGCCTTGTCAGATTGCTGACCGCGCGCATCATGGGCAGCGGGCCGATCGCAACAACCAGATCATAATCTGCGCCGGCATCGATCTGAGCCTTTAATGCGTCGGTAACAAAGCCCTTGTTGCCGTTGGAGCCGTCGTCGGTCATCAGGAACAGATTATTGCTCGCCGCGCGCATTTCATCTTCAAGAATGATAATATCCTGACTGCGGAAGCCGGCGATCATATCGACATGGGCGCCCATTTCATGCAGCGCCTTCGCCTGCGGGTACGCAATCGCGCAGCCTGCGCCACCGCCGATCACCGCGGCTTTCTTGTATCCATCTAAATGGGAGGCTGTGCCAAGGGGTCCGATGAAATCCAGAATCTTGTCCCCTTCCTCCAACTGATCGAGCAGCAGAGTCGTTTTTCCGACCTTTTGGAAAATGATTGTAATCGTACCCTCTTCACGGTCGTAGTCGGCAATTGTCAGCGGAATTCTTTCACCGAATTCATTGACACGCAGGATGATGAATTGCCCGGCCTTCGCTTTTTTTGCGATAAACGGCGCTCCTACCTCCATCAATGTCATGGTATCATTCAGTCTTCGCTTTTTTAAAATTGGGAACATTCTGCCACTTCCTTTTATAGAGTATTGACTCGTGCAATATAAGCTGCATGCGTATGACAACGATTGCACAAGATAACTTTTCAGCTACTCTATTATATCCTTCTTGTTCTTTAAATGCAAGAAAAGTCATATGGCAGAAGCACCAAAAAAGGCAAGGGAATTCTTGCATCCCGAAAAAAAGAGCGATATAATGAAGACAAAGAACGGTATTTTTTGGTTCTGTATGGAAATTAAAACATCTGATGGATCCGTTATACTCAATTTAGTACCGTAAGGAATATCCATTTCAAACAAAAACGAGTGCACATCACCGGACGGAGAGATCAAATGAAGTACTGTATTCTGATGGGAAGCCCGCGCAAAAACGGAAATACATCGAAATTGCTGCAGCCTTTTATAAAGGAGCTTCAGCTCCGAAACATTCCGTACGAGCTGATTTGGCTTTATGACAAGCGGATTGAACCTTGTATCGCCTGTCGTCGATGTCAAAGGGACTGGACTGTTTTTGGGTGTCATTATTCCGACGATGCACAGGAAATCTTCTATCAGATATTGGACAGCGACGTCATTGTTTTGGCCACGCCCATTTATTCCTGGTTCTGTACGCCGCCGATGAAAGCGCTGCTGGACCGCATGGTGTATGGAATGAATAAATATTATGGCGATGAAAAAGGCCCTTCTCTTTGGAAGGGCAAACAGCTGGCGATCATTACGACCTGCGGTTACAGGCCGGAAAAGGGCGCCGATCTATTTGAGGAGGGCATCAAACGCTATTGCAAGCACTCGCAGTTAAATTATCTGGGAATGCTTGCCGAACGAGATCTGGGGTATCAATCCGTCTTTCTATCGGAAGATAAAACAGAGCGTTCCAGATCGTTTGCCCGGCGTCTGATCGCTGACGCGGATAGCCCGGCCGGCTGATTCCTTTTTGGCTGGCATCTATGCTTTTACAGCCCGGGGGCGTGATTGCTCCCTGACATTTATTTTTCGCACTGTTTTCAGCGGAGCCGGAACGGCTAAACTGAAAACGACAAACACTTTATTCAGGAGGTTGCAATATGAGCTTTTTAGAATTGGCGAAAGACAGGTATTCGATGAGAAAATTCAGTGACAAGCCTGTGGAACAGGATAAGCTGGATTTGATTTTAGAAGCGGGCCGGATTGCCCCCACCGCCCACAACAGTCAGCCGCAGAGAATTCTGGTGCTGAATACCCCCGAGGAAATGGAGCTTCTAACAAAATGCTGCCCGTTCCGTTTTCATCAGACTCTGGCGCTTGTGGTATGCTATGAAAAAGAAGTCAGCTGGAAGCGCAAAGATTATGATAATGCCGACAGCGGCGAGGTGGATATGGGAATCGTCGGCACGCACATGATCCTTCAGGCCAGTGAGCTGGGGATCGGTTCCACCTGGGTGATGCACTTTGATCCGCAGGCGGTGCGCCGCGAGTTCCATATTCCCGAGGCGCTGGTTCCCATGGCCATCCTGATGATGGGGTATCCTCGTGAGGACGCAAAGCCCAGCAGACTGCATAATGACCGCTTTGAGCTTTCCAAAACGGTGTTTTACCACACCTTCCAGGGATAACGCTGGAATTGACAGAGTTATCTCCCCTTTTCGGGCGGTTCAACACTTTGTTTGTGGTGAAAGATCGGAAAAGACTTGAAATCCTTCTTCTGCCTGCGGCAGGAGAAGGATTTCTGTTTTCGCGAAAGCATGGATAGTAAAGAAAAACCGCGCTTTGCTTTGGCCCAATGATAGCCAGTGCAAAGCGCGGTTTTTTCTGTTTGGGGTGAAATAAATCAACTTACTCCCTGCGGAGCAAAGAGATCGCGTTATGTTACAGGATGATACAAATGAGACCGTTGCAGCCGTCGTTAATGATCCGCTCGATCGTTTCCTTCATCTTATCGCGCGCATCGGCCGGCATGCGGTACAGCTTGTTATGCATTCCCTCGTTGACCAGCTCGTGCAGAGACTTGCCGAAGATATTCGACTCCCAGATCTTTACGGGGCTCTCCTCGAATTCCTTCATCATGGACATGACAAGCTCTTCCGACTGCTGCTCCGAGCCTACAATGGGCGTCAGCTCCGTTGTGATTTTGGTGCGGATCAAATGGACTGACGGCGCGGCCGCTCTGAGGCGGACGCCATACTTGCCGCCCTGCTTGATGATCTCTGGCTCTTCCAGGCTCATCTCATCGATCGTCGGCATCATGATTCCGTAGCCGGTATCCAGAACATCCTGATAGGCGTCGCGGATCTTGTCATACTCCATTTTGATCTTTGCCAGCTCCAGAACAGAGGAGAGCAGTTCGCCCTCGTTATGCAGCTCCAGCCCCGTCTGCTCACCGAGAATGCGGTAGAACAGGTCGGTTTTGAGCTGAATTCCGATTCTGGCACAGCCGGTACCTAAATCCACAGAAAGGGTTTGCGCGGAACCGACATGCTCGCATTTCGATACATCGTCCACCAGGCCCCCAACCTCGCGGATGCGCGAGATTTTCGAAGCGGACTGCTGAATGATCTGGAAGATCGCGGAGCGCAGCCAGTGCTTCTTTTCGAGTGTGGAGAGCCAGTGCGGCATTTCGACTTTGATTTCCTTGACCGGGAACTCGAACAGGATCTTTGCCAGCACATCGCGGATTTCCTTTTCGTTCAGCTCGAGGCAGTTCACCGGCTGCACGGGAACCTTGTAGCGCTTCTGCATGTTTTCCGCCAGCGCCTGAGATTGCGGCGCGGTGGGATTCGTGCAGTTGAGAAGAATGATAAAGGGCTTTTTGATTTCCTTGAGCTCTGAAACAACGCGCTCTTCCGCCTCTTCATACTCTTCCCGCGGGATTTCGCTGATGCTGCCGTCCGTCGTAATGAGCAGCCCGATGGTGGAATGCTCGGTGATGACCTTTTGCGTGCCGATTTCCGCCGCCATATTGAAGGGGATCGGCTCGTCGTACCACGGGGTGCGGATCATGCGCGGCAGATCGTTTTCAATGTACCCCAGGGCGCTGGGAACGATATACCCCACGCAGTCGATCATGCGCACGCGGAACGTCGCGCTGTCGTCAATATTTACGGTAACCGCCTGTTCTGGAATGAATTTGGGTTCCGTTGTCATAATAGTGCGGCCCGCGGCGGATTGAGGCATTTCATCGATCGCGCGGTCGCGCCGGCTGTTTTCATCCATGTTGGGGATGACGATGGTATCCATGAACTTTTTGATAAAGGTAGATTTGCCCGTGCGAACCGGGCCGACCACACCAATATAAATATCACCGTTGGTGCGTTCCGAAATATCTTGATAAATATTGCGCTCTTCCATTTTACCTCCCCCTCAGGCAGAGAATTTTATTTTTGGGATCGCTTACATTGGAATTAAAAGCATCCCCCTATTCTCAGCAAAATCTTCCTCCAGCTCGTTTTCCTTTTGAATTGCGGAAACGGAGGTGCAGTAGCGCCGGGCAATGTCCCAAAGGTTCTCTCCCGCGTCTGCAAAATAGATGGTCAGTGCGGCAGAGTTATCTTTTTTACGCGTTTTGGTTTCGTCCGCGTTTGCGCCCGCAATCATTCTGTGGCTGCTGGATTGGAACACGGCGGCGGTCAGCTTGAGCTCGGTTTTTACTTCAATTCCCGTGCCGCCGGTAATTCGGAAGCTGATATTGCTGATCTCTACCCGGGGTGCGCAGAAGGCTCCACCCTCTTTTTTGCGCCACTCGTGGCTGCCGGTGAAGTCGACGACCCGTTCAAAGTAGAAAGGCTTCTCCTGTGCGTTGAGTGCGAGAATGCACAGATTCAGCTTGCCGGTAAAACGAATTTGGTTTTCTTCTTCCTCTGCGGAAACACTGCTGATTTCGTTCCAGACGTCGATCACCTTCGTGATGCCGCCTTCGCCGATATCGAAGCTGTTCTTTTGCGTGACGGAGTCGTTGATCATCTCGATCAGCCGGAAGACCGGCTTCGACTGCGCCTGGGTTTCCAGCTCATATTGGGTGGAATAGGCGTCCGTTACAATGGCGATTTCAGTGTCCTCGTATGCCATCAGGTTGGCCGCCAGGCGGACTTCGGCCTCAAACAGCGTGTTTTCTCCGGAGGAGTCGCTCTTGATTTGCAGATCATTGCTCAGCACGTTGACGCTGACATCGCAGAGGTTGCCCTCTTCCAGCCCGTCGCCGTCCACCATCTGGCTGTAGGGAATCACATATTCCATCGCCTCGGGAAGCATATCGTCCGATTCGGGAGCATACAAAAGCTTAACACTCACTTCGCCCTTGACGATCAGCTTGCCGGAGACCACCTTGTAATCCGAGATGGTTGCCGTTGCGCCGGAGCGAATGATGTTATTGGCCGGCGGCTTGCTGTCGCTGATTTCCAGCACTTCAGAAACAGAAAACTGCTGCTGTGCGATCGACGTCACCTGGCTGGCCGGGATTTGCTGCTGCTTTTGCTGAATGTCTTCGCCCTCAATATTGCTTACAAACTCATTATTTACCTTTTCTGCTACCTTGGCGCAGATGGAAAACGCCCCGTGAATATCCAAACGGCGCGGACTTGTTGCCCGGCAGTTGATGTATTCCACACGCGAGCTAGTAAATATCACTGCATTGTCGGCCTGCTTCTTCAACGGAATCGACGCGGAAAATGGTTTGACATTTTCGCAGCACCGGATACAGCCGCCGCCGGAATCCAGATAAATCACCTTAATCGCCGCAGAGCCTTCGATTTCCAGGTGATCCCCGATGATGCTCCTGCTGGTGATGCGGGGGCAAACCTGGCACTTCAGGATGCGTTGAATATCCGGGCAATAATCAGGAAGGCTGAAATCCAGGTCGATCGGCTGTTCCTGGCAACCGTCAAATATGATCTCACTTGCGCAGATGGACTGCCGGTTGAGTGTATACTCCATAGAGTTTCTCTCCTTTTCCTGTTTCTACCTAATTTCTATTCGCATCCTGTCCCGGATATGCTAAATCAAAACAGAAAAAGAAAAGCCTCAAATAGAACAGCGATACAATTTAAAAAATTCACCGTAAAAGGGAATATTCCCCCGCCTGCGGCGGAGGAACGCCGATACCTGATACATGCATCCTGTTCCGGATATGCGAAATCAAAACCGAGCGGAAAACTCCAATTAAGATAATCATGCAGCTTTCAAAATTTACCCTGAAACAACGATTTCCCCCGCCTATGGCGGGGGAAATCAATATCATCTTATCAATGGATTGTCATGAAAGACGGGCCTTATTATGGCCTGAGGGGCCTCTTAATAAAACATTATTCTACTTTCAGGATGAGCTGATCGAAATCCACGTCGTTTTCGATCATCGCGTTCTCTTTCATAAACTGCTCCGTCTTTTTCATGGATGTGATGTCCGCGTCGGTGATCTCTGTGCTGAAATCATACATGGGGTACATTTCTTTCACGGCATCGATGCTCAGCTCGGTTTCCTTTGCGGTCATTTCCAGAATCTCTTCGGAATTTTCCTTCATGTAGGATGCGATCTGATCCTGTGCCTCTAAAAAGCGTTTGACGAGCAGAGGATTCTTGTCATAGAAGGACTGGCTGGTGGCCACGACGATGGTGGCGTCTACAAGGCCTTTTCCGGTGGTGACGATTTTATAGCCGTCTTTTTCCATATTATAGGCGGTCGGGCCGGCCAAAAGTGCGCAGTCTATCGTACCGCCAACCAGAGCCGCCTGTGCGTCCGGAATGCCCATGGAAACAAACTCCACATCCTTTTCGGTCAGGCCTGCGGTAGCGAGATAGGCGACCATCAGCTCATGCAGAATCGTGCCCTTGGGGCCGGCAATCTTCTTGCCCTTCAGGTCTGCGGCGGACTGAATCTTGCTGTCTTTGCCCGCAAACATGCGGAAGGCTTCGGGGGAACGGCTGTAAGTACTGATGATTTTGATATCCGCGCCGTTGGAGGCGGACAGAATCACAGAGGTGGCGCCCACCGCATACAGGAACTGAATATCGCCGGAGGCCAGCGCCTGAGTCTGCTCCGGGCCGGTGGTCAGATTGGAGTATTCCACGGGCAGGCCGTATTCTTCAAATGCCTTTGTAAAGATGCCCTGCTCCTTCTCGACGATCGAAGGAACGTTCAGCGGGGATTTGACATAAGTGACGCCGATTTTGTCTACGGTAAACTCCGGCGCCGCCGAAGAAACAGGCTGTGAGGTTTCGGCCTGGCTGGACTGGCCGCCGGATGCGCATCCGGCGAGAGAGGCCGCCGCAATTGCCGCGGACAAAAGGACTGAGAGGATTCGTTTCATTACATATGCTCCTTTTTCGATTGAATTGCTCCGAGAATTTCTTTTTTCCGTTCAATCATTTCATCGGAAAGCAGATCTCTCGGATACGTGTATTGGGACAAAAGAAATTCCTGTGCCGCACCGCCCGGGTTCAGCACCAGAATCTTCTGCCCGATCAAAAGAGCTTCATCCACACTGTGTGTGACAAAGATGATGCTCTTTTTCTGCTGGGAAAAAATTTCGATCAGCTCGTTCTGCATTGCCTCGCGGGTAAAGTGATCCAGCGCGGCGAACGGTTCATCCATTAAAATCAGTTCCGGGTCGTAAGCCAGCGCCCGGGCCAGCGCGGCCCTTTGCTGCATTCCGCCGGAAAGCTGTGACGGATACGCTTTTTCAAAGCCGGTAAGCCCCGTCATTTTGAGAAGGTGGTCAACGGCGGCAGGGGCCAGCCGTTCTTTCGGAACGCCAAAGGTGATGTTCTTCCAAACGGTCAGCCACGGCATCAGCCTTGGCTCCTGAAACACCATCCCGATTTTTTCCTTCGCCGGGGTAAGCACCTCCCCGCTGTTGTGCGGCTCAAAGCCTGCCAGAATCCGCAGCAGGGTTGTTTTTCCGCAGCCGCTTCTGCCCAGAATCACCGTGATGCTCTGCTCGAGGAATTCCGCCGTCAGATTCTGCAGCACCGGCAGCTCTTTCCCGGCTACCTGAAAGCTCTTGTACAGCTTTTCTACCTTAGCTCCAGCTATTGTCAACACCCCCATGCAGCGCTTTTTTGATGGCCAGTGAGAACAGCCGGTCGCAAAGATACCCCACGATCCCGATGACAAAAATGCCCACGATCACCTTGTCCGAGCGGGACATCTGCTGTGCGTCGAGAATCATGTATCCAAGCCCGCTGGCTGCCGCGATCATTTCCGCGCCGATAATGGCGCGCCAGCTGTACCCCATCCCCACGCGCATGCCGACCAGAATGTCCGGCAGAGCGTTTGGCAGCAGGATTCGCCGGAAGATCTGTCCCTGCGTAAAATTCAGGGAGCGCCCCACCTCGATCAGCTTGGGGTCGCAGGAGGCCAGTCCCTTTTTGATGTTCAGGAACATCGGGAAAAACGAGGCCAACACGATAATGATGATCTTGGAGGTTTCCCCGATGCCGAACCACAGAATCAAAAGAGCAATCAGGCTCAGCGGCGGAACATTCCGCAAAAACTCCACGATATGGTTATAGTACACGGAGGAATTCGGGCGAAGCCCGGCCAGAAGCCCCAGAAGAAACGCCAGCGCAAAGGCGATGGAAAAACCTGTCAGCACGCGGCAGAAGCTGACCCAGATGTTCTCGAACAGAACGCCGCTCTGCGCCATTGTGGTAAAGGCACGCAGCACCCTCTCGGGGCTGGGCAGCACATATTCGCTCCAGATTTTGGCCGAGGCCGCCGCCTGCCACAGAGCCAGCAGAACAGCAATCGGCAGAAGGGCTTTCAGCGTCTGTTTCATTCTGTCCCCTCCCATACTCCGTCGCCATGGTGGCAGCCGCCTTCGCAATAAAGCAGCTCCAGAAGCGCAGGGGGTGTTTTTGGGACTGGCACGGAAAAATAATCGTCGATCTTCTCCCGGCTGTCCAGTATTTTGACCCGGTCGCCCAATCCCACAAAAAAGCCCGGTGGAATCGGGCTTTCATCCAATTTCTTTTTATGTAGGGAGATGTCGTGCCGTTCGGCCAGTTCCAGAAAGGTCAGAAATTCCACCCCCGGCAGATGCAGACTTGTCCCCAATTCTTTTAATGCGCGGCATGGTGTGGTGACCAGCAACTCCCCCTGCCCCAGCAGCCGCTGATGCAGTTCCCTCGCACAATGCAGCAAAATCGGTTCAATGGGCGGGTACTCCAAAACATCGGGCGCATACCGCTCTTTGACATAGTCCACAGCAAGTGGACATCGCATATCTGCGACACAGCCGTTTGTTTTTCTCACGGCCTGCCGGTACTTTTCACGGACAGAATCCATGTGATTCAGCCGGCATTCCACCGGTTCCATCCCCTTTTCTTTTAATTGAGCAATCAAATCGTCTCCGCCGTACATCGCCACCGATACGGGATTCAGCCATACATACTGTTTCAATGAATCATACCCTCACATAAGTTAGATTAAACTAACTAAAATGATAGCAGAATCTTCCTGCCTTGTCAATCTTTTATCAGCATGATAAACGGCCCTTAGGCCCGCGTATCCTCCTTATTCCTTTAATAAATAACGCAGACTGTTTTTTTCAAAAATTCTCTTTACCATCTGCAGTTCTTCTCTGGAAGGTGTAGGGGTTTCCCCTAGTTCATACTGCAAATTCAGTTCCTTCCATTTGAATTCCCCCATTTTATGAAAGGGGAGCAGTTCCGTCAGTTCGATACAGGAAAAGGAACGCAGATAGTCCGCCATTTCTTCCAGCAGGGCTTTGTCGAGAGTCAGCCCCGGCACCAATACATGGCGGAGCCATACCCGCTTTTTTGTTTGCTCACAGTAATCGAGTGTGGCCAGGGTGTTTTCCGGGCCTTGTCCGGTCAGCCGCTTGCACAGTTCTTCATCCAGGCTTTTGATATCCAGCAGCAGCATATCTGCCATGTCGATGATAGGCTTTGAAATGGAAAGCGGAACGCTTCCCGCGGTGTCTACTGCCGTGTGAATTCCGTTCTTCCGACATCGCTGCAGCAGATCAACGACAAATTCCGGCTGAAGAAAGGGTTCGCCGCCAGAAATGGTGACACCACCGGTACGAATAAAATTCCGATAGCTGAAAATATCCGCCGCGACCTGTTCTGAATCGACCGCTTTGCCGCAGGAGGGATTCCAGGTATCCGGATTATGACAGTACAGACAGCGCAGACCGCAGCCCTGTAAAAACAAAACATAGCGAACGCCCGGCCCGTCCAATGTGCCAAAGCTTTCTACCGAATGAATGTATCCCGTGATTCCCATTGTCATTTCTCCCTGCTGTTTGTATTATCATCATACCACTGAAAAAGGCTAAAATGAAATAATTGTTTTTTCTCACCTAAAATGGAGAAAAAATTTCTGACGCTTTGAAAAAGCTTTACAGAATAAAAGGCGGCAAACGCCGCCTTTTACCCTTGTTGCAGGATTTTAGAATTTCTCGTGGAAGGTGCGGCTCAAAACTTCCTTCTGCTGCTCGCGTGTCAGTTTGATAAAGTTCACCGCATAACCGCTGACGCGGATGGTCAGCTGCGGGTATTTTTCCGGATGCTCCATCGCATCCAGCAAGGTTTCGCGGTTGAATACGTTTACATTGATATGATGTCCGGTCTCAAGGAAGTAACCATCCAGCAGGGTGACAAGGTTCTTTGTCTTCTGCTCCTTCGTCTTGCCCAACGCATCGGGAACGATGCTGAAGGTATAGGAAATGCCATCCTCAGAATCGTCATAGGGCAGTCTGGCCACGCTCTTCATGCTGGCGACGGAACCGCTGGTGTCGCGGCCGTGCATGGGGTTGGCTCCTGGCGCGAAGGGCTCCCCTGCCTTGCGGCCGTCGGGCGTGGAACCGGTTTTTTTGCCGTAAACCACGTTTGAGGTAATGGTCAGTACAGACAAGGTCTGCAGCGAATTGCGGTAGGTCTTCTGGCGGCGCAGCTTTCTCATAAAGCTGCTGACGACGTCAGCGGCAATTTCGTCTACCACCGGATCGTTGTTTCCGTATTTGGGGTAGTCGCCCTCGATTTCAAAATCCACGGCCAGCCCGGCTTCGTTGCGGATCGGCTTTACTTTGGCGTTCTTTATGGCGGAAAGGCTATCTGCTACCACGCTCAGGCCGGCGATGCCCCCTGCCATGGTGCGCAGAATCTCTTCGTCGTGCAGAGCCATTTCAATCCGCTCATAGCTGTACTTATCGTGCATGTAGTGAATGATGTTCAGGGTGTTGATATACAGATTCGCGAGCCAGTCGCACATGGCGTCAAACTTGCGGCGCACCTCTTCATACTCCAGATATTCTGAGGTAACGGGAGCCAGCTCCGGGCCAACCTGCATGCCGTAGCGTTCATCCTTGCCGCCGTTGATGGCATACAGCAGAGCCTTGGCCAGATTTGCGCGGGCGCCGAAGAACTGCATCTGCTTGCCGATGCGCATGGCGGAAACGCAGCAGGCGATTCCGTAATCATCGCCGTATTTCGGGCGCATAATGTCGTCGTTTTCATACTGAATGGAAGAGGTTTCGATCGAAACCTTCGCGCAATAGTCCTTAAATGCTTCCGGCAGGCGCTCACTCCACAGAACGGTCAGGTTCGGCTCGGGCGCCGGGCCGAGATTTGTGAGCGTATGCAGAAAGCGATACGTCATTTTGGTCACCATGTGCCGCCCGTCCAGAGCCATTCCGCCCAGGGATTCGGTTACCCATGTGGGGTCGCCGCTGAACAGCTCATCGTAATCGGGCGTGCGCAGGAAACGGACGATACGCAGCTTCATCACGAAATGATCGACCATCTCCTGAATCTGTTCCTCGGTAAACAGTCCGTTTTTGATATCCTGCTCGGCGTAAACATCCAGGAAGGTAGAAACACGCCCCAGGCTCATCGCTGCGCCGTTCTGCTCCTTTACCGCCGCCAGGTAGCCAAAATACAGCCACTGAATCGCTTCTCTGGTATTGGAGGCGGGCTTTGAAATATCAAATCCGTAAGAGGCCGCCATTTCCGTCAGCTCGCTGAGCGCGCGGATCTGCTCGCTGAGTTCTTCGCGCAGCTGCATCAGGTCGCTGTCCATCGCGGCCGCAATAGATTCGCTCTTTGCCTTTTTCTTCTCCTCAATGAGGAACGCGGTACCGTACAGGGCCACACGGCGGTAATCGCCGATAATGCGGCCGCGGCCATATGCGTCCGGCAGGCCGGTAATAATTCCGCAGTGGCGTGCCCTCTTGATTTCGTCGGTGTAAACGTCGAATACCCCATCGTTGTGGGTTTTCCGGTACTTGAATACCTCGTCGATCTCTTTTGGCAGCTCCCGGTGATACGTTTCCAGCTCGGTATGCACCAGACGAATCCCGCCGAAGGGCATAATCGCGCGCTTTAACGGCTCGTCTGTCTGTACGCCCACGATGACCTCCAGCTCCTGATTGATATAGCCGGGCTGGTGAGACGTAATCGTCGAGATGGTATGCTCATCAATGTCATACACACCGCCGCGGTCACGCTCGATCTTCATTTTGTCGGAAAGCTGCTCCCACAGCTTTTGTGTATTTTCTGTCGGCGATGCCAAAAAGCTTTCATCACCGTCGTAGGGGGTGTAGTTTGCGAGAATAAAATCTCGTACGTCAATTTCTTTGGTCCATTTACCTTCTGCAAAATTCATAATCACAGGCTCCCTTCTCCACAATACCAATAGACCGGTAAGCTTTCTTTGCACACATATTATACTAAAAAGGTGTACATTAAACTGTGATTTACATCACGTTAATAGAACTTACAATGTTCTTATATTGTTTTTTTGACATTTTATTTTTGGTCGGATATAATTACGTTAGTTTAAGCTAATTAGCGTTGAAAGGGGAATTGATTCTTGGACTGCAATTTAAAATGTATCAACTGCCTGAAAGAATTGTGCGTGCATAAGGTTCCCCTCTTCTCCGCATTACAGCATGAGGATTTTGAAGAGATCGCGGGGCGGATGATCTACCGCAAATATGAAAAGGGAGAAATCATACTGGCTCAAGATTCAAAGCCCCATGGGATCACCATCATCCGCAAGGGCAGTGCGAAAGCCTGCCGGATCGCCCCTGACGGGCAGGAAAAGATTCTGTATCTGTTTTCCAAAAACGACTTCTTTGGGGAGCAGTATTTGTTTGGGGATGAACGGGCAAGCTACCATGTCGTAGCGCTCCAAAAGGTAGAAACCTGTTCTTTTTCGCGGGAGCATTTTCAGCATATGATCCTCTCCCGCCCGCTGCTGGCCCAGCAATGCATTGAGGAGCTTGGCCGGCGTGTCATTGCGTTGGAGCAGGTGGTGCAGAATGCGGGCACCCAGAAAATCGACAGCCGTATTGCGCTGCTTCTGCTGGAGTTCGACCGAAAATACGGTGTAATGACGGAGCAGGGTCCCTCGGTGTTCCTGCCGCTCAGCCGGGAGGGAATTGCGAATTACTTGGGGATTGCCCGTGAAACTCTCAGCAGAAAGCTGAACCAGTTTGAGGAGGATGGGATGATACGCTCCGTGGGAAACAAGCGGATCACTCTGCTGCAGCCGCAGATTCTGGCTGCCATGGCAAACGGAGAAACAGCTGTTTCCCCTGCCTGAAAAACCTTCTCTGAACGAGCGGGAAAAGGAATGCAACAAAAAAGAGCAGGCAGCTTTGCTGCCTGCTCTTTTTTGTGATTTTGGTGGTCACCCTTATGAATCGAAACCTGAAGCTGACGATCGTTTTGCCTTGCCGGGGAATTACTGCTCCACGCGGGACTTGGGAATTCCAAACATCTTTCTCAAAATGAAACCAAAGAACCCGGAGCTTCTTACTACTACTACTTTCATCGTACAGACCTCCTAATTATGTTCAGCAGCGCAGCAGCGCAATGCCCAGCGCCACCAGCAGAACAGCCATGATGAACATGGTTAGCCCGATCGGAAGAAAACAGGAAAGAACCAGACCCAGGCCAAAGGCAACGGAGTAGGCCGCAAGACCACCTGTGCGTTTGCATCCTTTTCGCATACATTCCACCGCCTATATCCAGAGTAAGGCCCTTTTTGCTTCCGCCTTACTACAGTATATACGCAATTAGAAATTTGGTTCCTTTTACAGGCATTTTAAAATAGTCTGATACAAGTACAGGCGATTCCTTCCCCCGCCTGCGACGGGAAAAGGAATCGCCTGTTTTGCGCTGGTATGCTTCGGGATGATGATTTCCCCTGAAATCTTTTTTAAGAAGGTTCGCCGGCTTCTCTTTTGTCCCCCGACGCTTCGTCAACCACGATGATCAAAGCGATACCCGCATGCAGAATGATTTCGGCAACCGGCTCCGTGATCCGGTTGCTCACACCGAGCGGGTCCTGTGAATACAGGGTGTGGCGATTGAGGGGATATTCCAGCCCCTGATAGGTGACCATACAGCTGGGCGTGCCGAACGGGAATACCGAAATGGTCTGCCCCATCATGTCGCGCAGCCGCAGCCGCCCGCTGGAGAGCACGAACACCTGACAGTGATCACCCACCAGCACGCCGCGGCAGTTCTGCATGGCAATAAACTGCAGCGCGCAGAGCGCCGCGTAAGAATGGTCGAAGCGCTCGCCTCCCAGAACACCCAGAAGAACAAATTCCTGATAGCCGCGGCGAATGGCCTCGCGGATCGCGAACATGGTATCCGTATCATCCTTGTGCACCGGCAGGTGAATGGTTTCCACGCCCTGCGGCGGCTGGGACTGTACAGAATCAAAATCCCCTACCAGCAGGTCCGGCACAATCCCATACTGTGCAGCAACGTCCAGTCCGCCGTCCGCACAGATCACAAAAGCATCGGCGCAGAATTCCTCCATCTGCTTCCGGTTCTGCACCGGAACGGCGCCGATAATCACGCAAGTTTTCATTTGAGTTCCCATTCCTTAATGTTTTTGATTTCATCGTACATTGTCACATAGCTCTGATGCCGCGAAGGGGCGATTTTTCCCTCCTGCAGGGCGGCCAGAACAGCACAGCCCTTTTCTTTTGTGTGGGAACACGAGTGGAACCGGCATTGATCCAGATACGGCACAAATTCCCGAAAATCATGTGCCAGATTCTCCTTTCGGATCAGCTCGGTCTGAATCATATCCACAGAAGAAAAACCCGGGGTGTCCGCAACATAAGTATCCGGCCTAAGCTTTAACAGCTCCACCTGGCGGGTGGTGTGGCGCCCGCGCCCCAGCTTCTGGCTGATCTCTGCCGTAGGCAGGCTCAGCTGTTCATCCAGCCGGTTCAACAGGGAGGATTTCCCCACGCCCGAATTCCCTGAAAAGGCGGACAGCTTCCCCTGCAGCAGCTCGCGCACCCGTTCTACCCCGTCCCCGGTAACGGAAGACACCGTCAGCACCGGGATACCGGTTTTCTGGTAAATCTCCAGATATTCACTGCAATCCTCCAGGTCTGTCTTGGAGAACACAATCACCGGAGAAATTCCTTTTTCCTCCGCACCGGCCAGCATTTTATCCAGCACCAGCAGATTCGGCGACGGATGCAGGACGGATACGACCAGAAACAGCTGGTCCAGATTTGCGACGGGCGGGCGGACCAGAGAATTCTTTCTCTCCCCGATTTCTTCAATGGTACAGGTGCCGTCCTCCTCAATACTGATATCGACGATATCACCCGCAAGCGGCGTGATCCCCCGTTTGCGGAAAATCCCGCGCGCCTTCGCCTCATAGATTGTATCGGCGGCTTCTACATAATAGAAGCCGCCGATTCCTTTTCGTAATAGTCCACGTTCCATTTTCATCAGGGTGCCCTCGTAATTCCGCTGGCGGAGCTGTCTTCCGGCTCCTGATACGTGTAGCTTTCTGTCTGGCGCGGAGTACCCGTATCAAAGTCCAGCAGGAACGTGTTGTATTTCTGGCCGTCCAGCTGAATGATCAGCGTTTTCTGGCCGGAGGTTCCTTTAAAGCTCATCTGGTACACGCTGTTGTAAGAGGGATTCACTGTCTTCTCTGAATACAGTGTACCGTCGAGATATGCTTTCAGCGCAATATCGTGCGTGACCTGCGAAGGCAGCTGCACGTAAATATCGATCGTCTTTTCGCTCTTCTTGCCGGAGCTGACGCTGATTTTCACCGGCGTGCCCTTGGCAACCTTTACGCCCGGAAGCGGAGAGGTCTCAATCACGACGCCCTCAGCCTTATCGCTGTCGTCCACATAGGTGATCTCAGCGTCCACCGTCAGGCCGACCGCCAGAATATCGGTTTTCGCCGCATCCAGATTTTTGCCGATGACGGACGGAACGCTCACCTCTGTGGAGGAGGGGCCCTTGCTGACATACAGCTTGACGACGGTTCCGCTCTGCGCAACCTCTGAGCCCTCGGCGGGGACAACATCCTTCACATAGCCCGCGGCGGTCTGGTCGTCCTCTACCTGATAGATCTCATACTGCAGGTTCAGGGCTTTCAGCTTTTCTTCGGCCTCCGCCTGTGTCAGCCCTTTTACCGGGGGAATCGTCACTGTCTGGCTCTCGCCGTTGACTGTCAGTGTGATCTCAGCATTGGCCTTCACCTTTTTCGTGCCCTTGGGGTTCTGATCCAGAACGATTCCGGGATCCTTGCTGGAATCCTCGGCATATTCGATCTTAAACTGGAATTCCTTATACTTTTCGTCCGCCTGAATGTCGGAGAGCTTCTGCCCGACAAAATTCGGCAGATCGACGTCCTCTACCTCCTGCGTGCTGCAGCTGCGGGTGAGCGCCATGATGCCGAATACCACCGCCGCCAGCAGAAACGCGGTCAAGACGCCGCTGATCACCAGCGTGGCCGTGGATTTCTTCTTCTTTTTGCCGCGGGAGTATTCCTCCTCGTAGGCATAGTTATCATTATAGTTCGCCATTTCCGTTCCGCGCACCGTATTGATGGCGTCTACGTACTTGGTCGGTTTTTCATCAATAAAATATTTATATTGGAAGCTGATGCTTGGATTCCGGCGGAACTGCTCGATATCACGCAGCATTTCCGCCGCGGATTGATACCGTTGGGAAGGGTCTTTCTGCATGGCCTTGAGCGTGATCTCTTCAAGGCCGTCGGGAATGGCCGGATTGATGTCCTTCGGCGGGCGCGGGTCTGCCTGAAGCTGCATAATCGCGACCGAAACCGCGTTGTCCGCCTCAAACGGAAGCTGGCCCGTGATCATCTCGTACAACATGACGCCGACGGAGTAGATATCCGCCTTTTCATCCGTCAGGTCTCCCCTGGCCTGCTCCGGCGCAATATAATGAACCGAGCCGATGGCCTTGTCGGTCATGGTGCGCGTTTCATTTCTGGAAAAGCGCGCGATGCCGAAGTCGGTGACCTTAATGGTTCCATCCTGAAGCAGCATGATGTTCTGCGGCTTGATGTCGCGGTGGATGATGCCCTTCTCATGCGCATGCTGCAGGGCGCGCAGAATCTGCACGGTAAAATGGATCGCTTCTTTCCATTTGATTTCTTTCTGCTGATCCAGATATTCCCGCAGCGTGATTCCATCGATATATTCCATTACAATGTACTGAATCTGATCCCCAAAGCTGACATCGTATACCTTTACGATGTTGGGATGGGACAAAACGGCAATCGCCTTGGATTCATTTTTAAAACGGCGGATGAAATCCTCGTTCCCCAAAAATTCGTCTTTTAAGATTTTAATGGCTACTGTGCGGTCATCAATCTGATCATAGGCACGGTACACCAGCGCCATTCCGCCAACACCGATCAATTCATGGATTTCATAACGGCCGTCCAGCCTTTTTCCGGTATACTTATCCAACAAGTATCACTCCAATCACATGGTCAGTTTTCGATTATGACAACCGTTATATTGTCGCCGCCGCCCGCACGGTTCGCAGACGCGATCAACTGGTCACAGAAGTCTCTTGCGTCCAGCTCTTTCGATAGCTGAGAAATCTGCTGGGTTCCGACATAATTAGATAAGCCGTCTGTGCAAAGAAGCAATCTTGCACTCTGCGGAAACGACTCCTCCATATAGTCGACATCCACCACTGGAAGAACGCCGAGCGCTCTTGTGATGATATTTTTCTGAGGATGTGTCTGAGCCTGCTGCTCGGTGAGATCGCCCTTGTCAACCAGCTCCTGCACAATAGAATGATCGACTGTGATCTGGCGGATGGTACCGTCAGACAAAATGAGATATGCGCGGCTGTCGCCGGCGTGAACGATATAAATCTTCTGCTCCCTGACCACGGCCAGCACAACAGTGGTGCCCATGCCGCGCAGCTCCTCCTGCTCTTTGGCCAGGTGATAGACTGCCGTATTGGCTTCCCCTACGGCCTGCGCCATCAGTTCTTTTAAATGGACTTCGTCCGTCTGGTTCAGAGCCTCGGTGGTCATTGTGTCTGCGATTTTCTGTACCGCGAGGCTGCTGGCGATATTGCCGCCGGCCGCGCCGCCCATTCCGTCACAGACAACGGCCCATGCCCGGTCCTGCGCATATAGTTCCCCGGCACAGGCGTCTTCATTGGATTGCCTTACAAGGCCAACGTCGGTTTTACTGAATAGTTTCAAAGACCGGTCACCTCCTCTTGCTGTCTGCGTCTCAGCTGTCCGCAGGAAGCATTGATATCTGAGCCGAGTGTTCGCCGTACCGTGGCCGTCAGGCCGCTCTTTTCCAGAATACGGATAAACGCCCGCTGTCGTTCCACAGACGCACTGTGGTATCCTGTTCCCGTTACCTGATTGACGGGGATGAGATTGATATGAGAAAGCGTGCCGCGAAGCTTTCCCGCAAGCTCTTTGGCACAGGCGTCGCTGTCGTTGACACCGCTGATCATCGCATATTCAAAAGAAATGCGCCGATGGGTCTGTTCCGAATAGTATCGGCAAGCTTTCAGCAGCTCATCCACGCTCCATTTTCGGTTGACCGGCATGGTCTGCGAACGGATGCTGTCGTTCGGTGCGTGCAGAGAGACCGAGAGAGTCAGCTGCAAACGCCGGTCGGCAAGATCGTATATTTTGTCTACCACGCCGCAGGTGGAAAGAGAAATATGCCGCATGCCGATATTCAGGCCGTGCTCCGAAGAAACAAGCTCTAAAAACCGGAGCACATTTTCGTAATTGTCCAGCGGCTCCCCCATTCCCATAAGTACGATATTGGAGATGCGCTGTCCGGTGTCCTTTTGAGCCGCCTGAATCTGCGCCAGCATTTCTGCCGGGGTCAGATTGCGGGAAAAACCGCTCTGGCCGGTCGCGCAAAAGGTACAGCCCATTTTACAGCCGACCTGCGTGGAGATACAGATGGTGTAGCCATGGTGATATTGCATCAGCACGCTTTCCACCATTTCTCCGTCCGCAAAGCGAAAGAGATATTTAATAGTATTATCATATTGAGAAACGAGCTTCTTTTCAATAGATACTACAGAGATGTAATATTTTTGCGCCAAAAGCTGCCGGGTTGCCTTAGACTGATCCGTCATCTGCTCAAAGTCTTCTACCCCGCGGTGCAGCCACTGGTATACCTGCCGCGCCCGAAAGGCCGGCCATCCCTGCTCAGCGAAATCCTGCCGTATTTCGTCTTCCGTCATTGAATTGATTTCTTCCCGTGCCATATTCCTACTCCCGTCGGCGGCGGAAGGCCGCGATAAAAAAGCCGTCTGTGCCGTGTACCGGCGGCAGCAGCGTTACCTGATGCTCCGGTTCCCTCACAGCCCGTCGAAAGGACTTTGGCAGACTGAGCGGCTCGGGCTCAAATTCCGGGTGATCCTTTAAAAAGCGCGCCGCCACCGCGTCGTTTTCCGCGGGATTCAGCGTGCAGGTAGAATAGAATAAAAGACCGCCTGGCTCTACCAGCCCGGAAGATCTACAAAGTATAAGGTACTGCAAATCAGGCAGGCTGTCAAGAGAATCCTGGGGCTTGTAGCGAATCTCGGGCTTTCTGCGGATGATGCCGAGGCCCGAACAAGGCGCGTCGCAAAGCACCCGGTTTGCGGGGGCCAAAACCTCCTTCGGCTCCGCCGCGTCGCGGACGGATGCCCGGATCACAGAGAACCCCAGACGTTCTGCCCCCTGGCGGATCAGCCCGACCTTTCCCCTGTATTTATCGAAAGCGAGCAGCTCGCCGCGGTTTTCCATTCGCTCCGCCATCGTAAACGACTTTCCGCCCGGGGCGGCGCATACGTCGATGATCCGTTCGCCGGGCTGCGGATCGATCAGTGCGCAGCAAAGCTGTGAAGAAAGGTCCTGAATATGGAAGAGTCCCTCCTGAAAGCTTTCTAAAGAAGCGACTGCTCCAGTATTCTGGAGGATCAGGGCATCTGGAACCGCTGTAATTGCAGTTGCCTTTACACCCTCCTGCTCCAGCCTTTGGATCAGCTCTTCTGCAGTGATTTTCACCGTGTTCACACGCGCATAAATCGGCGCTTTTTGAAAAAGGCTGTCTAAAATCGCATGGCACAGCGGCTCCCCATAAGTCTTTGTCCACAGATCAATCAACCATTCCGGACAGGAATAGCGAACAGAAAGTGCTTTCAGCGGCTGCCGTTTTTCATCGGGCAGCCGAAGAGGCTGTTCGGCGCGCAGGACGGAGCGCAGCAAACCGTTGATAAAGCCCGAGACCTTTACAGCACCATTTTCCTTCGCGCAGTTCACCGCTTCATTCACTGCCGCCGACGTTGGTATTTTTTCCATATATAGGATTTGGTATACCCCGATCCGCAAAATCTCACGCACCGTGGGCGAAAGGATCTGCCCCCGGTTGCGGGAAAAGGCTTCGATCACGTAATCGAGCGTGATCCGGCGCTCCAATACCCCGTAGAAAAGCGCGGTGGCCAAAGCGGCGTCGCGCGGCTCGAGTGAAAAGCGCCGCAGCGTTTTATCGATGACGATATTGGAGTACCCTTCGTTTTCGTCCACATGAAGCAGCGCCTGCAGGGCCGCCGTTCTTGCATTTGGTGTCATTCATTATCTCCTTCGGTTCCCCGCGATCGCCAGCAGGCGAAGCAGAGATAGGATTGAGGCAAAGGCCGCGGCCACATACGTCATTGCGGCGGCCCGAAGTACCTTGGACGCACCGTGTAGCTCCTCTTCTGAGAGCATGCCGGAGCGTTCCAGAGCGCTGATCGCCCTGGCGCTGGCGTTAAACTCCACCGGCAGGGTCAAAAGTGAAAAAAGCACGGCCAAACTGTACAGAGCGATTCCCGCATAAATCACGCCTTCATATTGAAGCGGCAGAAATAAACCGATCAAAATCAGCGGAATCGCCAGCTTGGAGGAAAAATTCACGGCGGGAACAAGAAGCGCCCGCAGTTTGATTGGGAAATAGCCGTGCGCATACTGCACCGCATGTCCTGCCTCATGGGCCGCCACGCCGACCGCAGAAATGGTGGCGCTGCCATAAACCGGCTGGCTCAGGCTGATGCTGTTGTTTCTGGGGTCGTAATGGTCGGTCAGCTGGCCGCCGATCGGCTGGATCGGCACGTCGGTGATCTCATGAAAGCGCAAAACCTGGCGGGCTGCCTCTGCTCCCGTCAGGTTTCGACGATTTGGAATCTGAGAATATTTGCGAAAGGCGGACTGCACCTGAAGCTGAGCCGCCAAAGAGAGGATCAGCGCAGGCAGAATGAAGATAAAATACGTTCGGTCATAAAAGAAATAATCCATTGTAACCCTCCGTCAGAATCCCATCCGGGTTTCCGGTAACGCAGGATGTCCCCGCAAAAAATCGGAGCCGTCCATGCGTTTACCACCTTCATATTGAACTGTCATCAGCTTTAATGCTGTGTTTTGTCCGCAGCAGACGAGAAAATCCTTTCCGGGAAGCACCTGCCCCGGCTCGCCGGATTCATCCCCGCACACCTGCGTTTGATAGATCTTGATCCGTTTGCCCTGGTAAACAGAGCAGGCAACCGGCCACGGGGAAAGCCCGCGCACAAGGTTGTGGATTTCCTGGGCGGAACGGCTCCAGTCGATCACAGAAAGCTCGCGGCTGAGCATCGACGCGTAGCTGGCGCCCTCATTTCCCTGAGGCCTGCGTTTCAGAGTGCCGGCCTCAAGCTGCCGCAGCGTTTCGACGAGCACCTGTGCGCCCAGCTCCCGCAGGCGGTCAAATAACTCGCCGGAAGTCTCGTTCTCACCGATTTTTGTCTCCTCTACCAGCAGGATGTCGCCGGTATCGAGTCCTTCGTCCATCTGCATGGTAGCGACGCCGGTCACTTCGTCCCCGTTGATCACGGCCCACTGAATCGGCGCCGCGCCGCGGTATTTCGGCAGCAGAGAAGCGTGAACGTTGATACAGCCGTGCAGCGGAAGCTGCAGAATCTCTTTCGGCAGCAGCTTTCCATAAGCAACAACTACAATAACCTCCGGAGAAAGGGAGGCAACCAGCGCGGCGGCTTCCGGCGTGCGCAGAGTGGCCGGCTGGTAAACGGGAATTCCGCGCTCCAGAGCAAGCTCCTTCACTGGCGGCGGGGCCAGTGCATAGCCCCGGCCTTTCGGCTTATCCGGCTGAGTGAAAACCCCGCACACCTCGTGTCCGGCGTCCAGCAGAGCCTGTAAACAGGGAACCGCGAAATCCGGTGTTCCCATAAAAACGATCCGCATCGGGTTTTCCTCCTGTGTGGTTATTCCATTTCATCCTCGGAAAGGATGCGGCTGGCGCGCTCTTTAAATACAATTCCGTTGAGGTGATCGGTTTCGTGGCAGAAGGCCCGCGCCAAAAAATCAGTTCCCTCTATCTCGAAGAATTTCCCATTTCTGTCCTGCGCGCGAACCTTCACGTGCATCGGACGCTTGACCATGCCATACTGCCCCGGGAAAGACAGGCAGCCCTCGGCGCCGTCCTGTTCGCCGTCGCTTTCGATGATTTCGGGATTCACCAGCTCAATGATGCTATCATCCTCCACATTCACCACAACGATCGCACGGCGCAGGATGCCCACCTGGTTGGCGGCAAGGCCGGCTCCGTTCGCGGTAATCACCGTTTCTCTCATGTCATCCAAAAGGGTAGCAAGTTTATCATCAAATTTTTCAACGGGACGGCATACTTTTTTTAAAATCGGGTCGCCGTCCTGTACAATTTTACGAATTGCCATGTTCTATTCCTCCATTCGTTATAGGGCGGATACAGGGTTTGTATCCACAAAAGCCGTAACCTGCGCAAAGCGCCGTTCGGCAGAAAACTCAATGAAAAGACGCGACAGCATCGCGCGCAGCCGTTTATCGTTCCTGCATTTGATGAGCAGCTGATAACGGTATTTGTTGCTGACCTTTGTCACCAGCGCCGGGGACGGATCCAGCACCCGCAGCGGCAGATCGGAATATTCCCGGCCGGCCAGATTGCGCAGCAGATTCATAAAATATAGGCTGGCCTGGCAAACCTGTTCCTCCCGCTGCCCGACAAAGCCGATCAGAACAAAATCGGCAAACGGCGGGTACAGCATTGCCTGCCGGAACTGGATTTCTTCCCGATAAAAGGTGCCATAGTCCTGTGCCGCCGCAAGACGGATGACACGGCTCTCGGGCGTAAAGGTCTGAATGATAGCTCGGCCGTGATTAGAGCCTCGTCCGGATCGGCCAACTACCTGGGTCAGAAGATCAAAGGAGCGTTCGGAGCATCGAAAATCATCTCCGTAAAGGGACTGATCAGCGGAAAGCACACCGACGAGCGTCACATTGGCAAAATCCAGGCCTTTTGCGACCATTTGAGTTCCCACGATAATATCATATTCCCCATTTTCAAAACGGCTAAGCTTCTTTTCGTAAGAAAAACGTCCCATGGTGCTGTCGGTATCAAGCCGCAGAACCCGGGCCTGCGGGAAAAGCTGTGCCAGCTGTTCTTCCGCTCTCTGCGTTCCCGCGCCAGAAAAGCGAACTTCATCCTGCCCGCAGCTCGGGCAGCGGCGGGTGGCCGGTACGGAATAGCCGCAGTAATGACACATCAGGCGATGATTTGCCGCATGGTACGTTAACGAAATACTGCAATTCGGGCAGCTTACCACAGCGTTGCACGCTTTGCACGTAGCAAAAGTGTGGTACCCGCGCCGATTTAAAAGCAGGATGGCCTGCTCGCGCTTGGCAAGGGTATCTGTCAGTGCCTCTTTGAGCGCTGTACTGAATACCGTGGAATTTCCGAGAAGGATTTCCTGGTTCATGTCCGCAATCGTTACCTGCGGAAGCTCGGCCGGGCCGTATCTGCTGGGAAGCGGGTACATCGAATACCGGCCCTTCTGGGCAAAGTAAGTGGTTTCGACTGACGGGGTGGCGGAACAAAGCAGCAAAAGCGCTTTGTGGTATGCGCACCGGAATTTTGCCACGTCGCGCGCGTGGTAGCGCGGTGCGGATTCCGATTTATACGTAGCCTCCTGTTCCTCATCCATTACGATCAGGCCCAGGTGCTCAAAGGGAGCAAATACAGCAGAGCGGGTACCCACGACGATTTTTGCCTGTCCATTTTTGACCCGCTTCCATTCATCGAGCCGTTCTCCCAGAGAAAGCCCGCTGTGAAACACCGCAACCTGTTTGCCGTATCTTTGATGAAACAAAGCAACCGTCTGCGGGGTCAACGAAATCTCCGGCACCATCACGATCACACCGCGGCCGTCGGCAATCACGTCCTCAATCAGCCGCAGATAAACCTGTGTTTTTCCGCTGCCGGTTACGCCGTACAGCAAAGAGACCGCCGCGCCGAAACGATACCGGCCCAAAAGCCCTTCATACGCTGCCTGCTGCTCGGGAGAGAGCGAAACATCCACCTCTTCGGCGGATTCCTGCGCCTTTTCGTACGGGTTTCGATACTGCTCCTCCTCATAATAGGAGGCCAGACCTTTTTTCACCAATGCGTCGGGCACGGATACCGTAACCCCCGCAAAGTAGCACAACTCCTTCACCGACACACGGCCAATCGAAAGCAAAAGCTCGAACACTTCCCGCTGCTTTGGGGAAAGGGAATCGGGCATTTCTTCCGCAGTGAGGCGGATCATCTTGCGCATGGCGTCGCCGATTCGGCGGGTGGCCGCGCTTTCCTTCCGGATAACGCCGAGAGAGCAAAGTCTCTCCAAAGCCGAAGGCCCATGCCGGGAATCGAGCATCTGCAGCAGTTCTTCCTCTGCCGCAGCCTTCTGAGAAAGACGGCTGAGCAGCAGCCGTTCTGTCTCGGAGAAGTTCTGCTCAGGGAATTCCTGCTTTGGGGCAGCCAACACATACTGTGTGGAGATTTTAAAGTTAATCCCCGCGGGAAGCAGCAGCTTCACCGCGTCAAACAGGCTGCAAAAATATCGTTCCTTCAGCCAGGGAACCATCCGGAGCTGTTCCGCGGAAAGCAAAGGCGTTTGGTCCAGCACCGCCGTTACCGGTTTGAGCAGTTCGGGCTGTTCGCAGGACTGCAAAGAGAGGATCATTCCCTGCCGCCCCCGGTTGCCGCTGCCAAAGGGCACCATTACCCGGCACCCGGGGGCAGCCTGCATCCCCGGCGGCAGAAAATACGTAAACTCTTTGTCAAAATGATATGCCGTGTTTTCAACGGCCACACCAACCGCGGTCATTTGTTCCATGAAATTATTTCACCTGCCGGGATTATTCGTGAAAAAAAGAATCCGGATTTTTCTCCTGAGTCGGCACAATAATCTTATATTTATGCTGGATAAAATCCCGTACCGCCAGATCTACCGGCTTTTCAATCAGAATATCCCCTGCCTTTTCGGCTTCATCCGCGATTTCTCTCGCGCGTTTTGCAACTGCAACCACAATCGAGTATTGGCTCAAATTCGGGGTGGAAAAAGCTTCATGTGATGGTCTCAGCATAATTTAGCATCCTTTCAATATCGGCATCGGCACGACCAAAGCGGAGTTTCTCCGCACACAAAATGGAACAGATCTGTTCCACTGCGTGGTCTACCGTATCATTTACAATTAAATAGTCGTAATGCTTCGCTTCTAAAATTTCGCCGCAGGCGGATTCCATGCGCTTCTGGATCACCTCTTCGGTGTCTGAAGCACGGTGGCGCAGGCGCGATTCCAAAACCTCCAGCGACGGCGGCAGCAAAAAAACGCTGACACAATCGGGATGCTTTCGCTTGATCTGGGCGCCGCCCTGCACTTCGATCTCCAGAATCACGTCAAGGCCCTGCTCCTGCCACTCGCGTACGGGCACAGCAGGCGTACCGTAATAATTGCCGCAATACTCGGCGTATTCCAGCATTTCCCCGCGCTCGATCATCTCCTGAAAGTGCTCGCGGGTGACAAAGAAATAATCTTTTCCGTCTATCTCACCGGGCCGGGGGCTGCGTGTGGTAGCGGAAACCGACAGCCGCACGGAATCATTCTGGCGCAGCAGCTCGTGCAGCACCGTATCCTTCCCAACTCCGGACGGCCCCGAAAACACCAGCAGCAAGCCGTTAGTCATCCTCATCCAGCTCCTCATCCGCAATATCTTCCTCCCGATCGTTCAGTCGGTTGGCGACTGTTTCGGGCTGAACAGCAGACAGAATCACATGGTCGCTGTCTGTGACGATCACCGCGCGGGTACGTCTGCCATAGGTCGCGTCAATCAAAGTGCCGCGCTCCTTGGCATCCTGTATGATGCGCTTGATCGGTGCGGATTCGGGACTGACAATTGCCACCAGACGATTGGCGGACACCATATTGCCAAAACCAATGTTTATTAGCCTCATGCCGTGTTTCCTCCTAAGAATGACTATTCGATATTCTGAATCTGTTCTCTGATCTTTTCAATTTCAGCTTTCATATTTACCACCATGTAGGCGATCTGGGAATCAGACGCTTTGGAGCCGATGGTATTTGTTTCGCGATTCATTTCCTGAACAAGAAAATCCAGCTTTCTGCCGATGGCCTCCGAGGATTCCAGCATCAGATTTAGCTGGTCAAAATGACTGCGCAGGCGAACGGTTTCTTCCGCCACGGCAATTTTGTCCGCGAAGATAGCGGCTTCTGTCAAAATGCGCTGCTCTTCAATATTGCTGTCGTGCAGAACATCCTGCAGGCGGGCCAGCAGCTTCTGCTGGTATTCCTGTACTGTAACGGGGGAACGCTCCTCCACCGTCTGTACCAGAGACAGAATCACCCCGGCACGGGCCAAGATGTCCTCCTTCAGGCGGGCTCCCTCCCGTTCTCTCATCTGGAGCAGCTGCTCCATGGCCTGCCGGGTCACCTGGGAAACATACTCCCAGGTCTGATCTTCATCCTCCGGCGTGCGGTGAACGGTAAAGATATCGCTGTACCGGGCCAGGCCCATCACAGTGATGTCATCCCTTAAATCATATTTGTCGCGCAGTTCTTTCAGCGCATTCAAATAGCCCGCAGCCATTGAATGATTTACCAGAACCTGCGCATCGGCGTCCTCCAGCGTTTCAACAGAAACGAAAACGTCCACCTTGCCGCGGGAGATTCCCTGCTGCAGCAGCGCTTTCAGCTTTTCGTCCAAAAAAGAGTATCCCCGTGTAATCTTTGAGTTAAACTCAAAGTACCGATGATTGACCGATTTGATTTCAACTATGATATATCGCCCATCCAGGGTTCCCTCTGCGCGGCCATACCCCGTCATACTTTTTATCATGGCGTATCATCCCAACGTTAGTAAGTTTGCGAAAGCCCAGCTTTCAAAATATTATCACTTCATTTTACCAGCTTTATGATACAATTGCAACCGTCACCGTTTATTATGGAGGAAAAAAGCGCCAGCAAGGAATAACAGCCCCAGCGCCTGAAAAGGCCCTGGGACTGTTAACAGATACCATGTCAATTACATCAAACAGGATGAACCTGCTTCTCTTCGTTTGCAAGCTTGCTGTTGATGCCATATTTGGCGTCGCGGCGTTTGCGGAAGAAATCTTCGGCCACCTTCGGGAACTGAGCGTAAGAGAGAACATCCTCCTCCTGCTCTGTCCACTGGGCTGCTTCCTTGCGCAGGGTTTCCAGCTCGGGAGAAAGCAGATCGGCCGGGCGGCAGGTAATCGGTGTTTCATCGCCGATGATCTTTTTCTGGAATGCGGGATCGATCTCAACCGGAGTCTTGCCGTACTTACCGGCTACCATATCCTTAAATTCCTTGGTGCACATCTTATAGCGCTCGCCGGTGATCACGTTGAACACAGCCTGTGTTCCGACGATCTGAGAGGTGGGCGTTACCAGAGGCGGATAACCGGAATCCTGACGGACACGCGGAACCTCCTGCAGTACTTCTTCCAGCTGATCGGCCTTGCCGGCCTGCTTGAGCTGCGACAGCAGGTTTGACAGCATGCCGCCGGGTACCTGATAGTGAAGCGCCTTGGTGTTGGTGGCCAGCATCGAAGGATCGAGCAGACCGTTTTGAATATACTTCTCGCGCAGAGTCATGAAGTACTCGCGGATTTCATTGAGCAGAACCAGATCCAGGCCGGTGTCGTACTCGGTGCCCTCGAATGCGGCAACGATCGATTCCGTCGGCGCGTGAGAGGTGCCCAGAGCCAGCGGCGACATCGCGGTGTCGATCCAATCCACACCGGCTTCCACGCCCTTGATCATACACATGGAGGCAAGACCGGAGGTGTAGTGGGTGTGCAGCTGAATCGGCAAATCCACAGCGGATTTGAGCGCCTTGACGAGCTCTTCCGTGCGGTATGGGGTCAGCAGAGCAGCCATATCCTTAATGCAGATGGAGTCTGCGCCGGCTTCCTGAATCCGTTTGGCATAGTCGATATAATACTCATTGGTAAAGACAGGGCCGGTCGTGTAAGAAATACCGACCTGTGCGTGCGCCCCCTCTTTCTTGGCGGCCTTGATGGCACGCTCGAGGTTGCGCAGATCGTTCAGCGCGTCAAAAATACGGATCACATCGATGCCGTTTGCGACGCTGCGCTGTACGAAATAATCGAGGACATCGTCCGCATAGTGGCGGTAGCCAAGCATGTTCTGGCCGCGGAACAGCATCTGCAGCTTAGTTTTGGGGCAAAGACGGCGGATGGTGCGCAGTCTGTCCCAGGGGTCTTCGTTCAGAAAGCGCAGGCAGGCATCAAACGTAGCGCCGCCCCAGCACTCCAGAGAGTGAAAGCCCACTTTATCCAGCTCCGGCAGAATCGGGATCATTTCCTCAGTGGACATTCTGGTCGCGATCAGGGACTGATGCGCGTCACGCAGAACGGTTTCGGTAATTCCAATTTTTTTAGCCATAATTCAGCCTCCCTTACTGGAAGGATACAAGAGCGTCGCCCGGATTTACGGCGTCACCCTTCGATACATGAACACCTGCAATCACGCCGTCCTGTGCAGCCATGATTTCATTTTCCATCTTCATGGCTTCCAGGATCATAAGAGTCTGACCCTTCTTGACGGAATCGCCGGCGGAAACGAGAACATTCAGAATGGTGCCGGGCATGGGAGCGTTCACGCTGTTCGCGCCCGCAGCCGGTTTTGCCGCCTTAGGAGCAGCAGGAGCGGGAGCCGGAGCAGGTGCGGGCGCAGCCACAGGGGCCGGGGCCGGAGCAGCCGCTACCGGAGCGGGAGCGGCAACAGGAGCCGGGGCAGCTGCGGGAGCTGCCGGAGCCGCAGCGCCGGTTTCTTCTACCTGTACGTTATAAGCGACACCGTTTACGGTGACTATTAAATTTTTCATTTTTATATCCCCTTTTCATTCAATCGATACGAAAAACGTTTTGCGGATTGTTTTTACATCGGAATATTGCTGTGCTTCTTCGGCAGGGTGGAAACACGCTTGCCGGCCAGCATCTCCAGGTGAGAAACCAGCTTCTGGCGGGTTTCTTCCGGAAGAATAATATCTTCCACATAACCGTCGGCGGCAGCTGCAAAGGGCGACGCCTGAGTCGTTTTATAATCTTCAATCAGCTGTTTGCGCTGTTCGATGGGATTTTCTGAACCAGCAAGCTGGTCGCTGGACTGGAACAGAGCGGCCGCAGCGGGAGAAATGGGAGATACCACCGCGCTGGTCCATGCCATTGTCACATCCGCGTTGGCGCCGCGGCCTGCGGTGGCAATATAGAACGCACCCACAGCCTGGCCGGAAATCACGGTGATCTTAATGGTCGTCGCCTCGGAATACGCAGCGGAGAGCTTTGCGGCCTCACGCAGAGACGCAAACTTGTCAGCGTCCACAATAGTGACGATCGGCAGAGAAAACGCGTCGCAGAAGCGGACAAACCGGGCGGCCTTCGAGCAGCAGTACGAGCCGACGATATCCTGATAACCGATCACGCCCACAGACGCGCCGTTGATCAATGCCAGACCGGTAATAGCGGAGGTGCCGTACTCGGGGCAGAACTCCATGTAGCTGCCGTCATCCACAACCGCATTGATAATATCCGTTACCTTTGCGCCCTCCTGCAGCTCGGAATTGCTGCAAACGCCAAGAGCGTCCGCTTCCGGTACAAGAGACAGGTTATTCGAGGGCAGGCGGCAAAGCACCTTGCGTGCTCTGTCCAAAGCATCCTCTTCGGTCTTCTCTACCCAGTGGGCCAGTCCGAGCTTGGACGCCGCCTTTGCGGAGCCGTTCTCATCTGCCGTTTCTATGGTAAAGGTGGCGTTTTCCGCCATAATCACAAAGTCAGCGCCCGCCGCAATCAGAGCAGAAGTGCCTACGCAGGGACCGAGCACAACGGAAACCTGAGGAACCACACCGGAAAGATTATTGCTTTTCAGCAGAATATCTCCATACGCCGCGAGCAGCTCGGCTCCCTCTTTCAGATGTCCGCCCACAGAATCGTAGATTCCCACAACCGGTGTTCCGGTCTTCAGCGCCAGATCATACAGCTTGCGAATCTTATACGCCTGCGTTTTGGACATTGCCCCTCCGTCGACCTCGCTGTCCTGTGCAAAAACATAGACCGGCAGACCACCGACATATCCAAAGCCGGTTACAACCTCTGCCGAATGGTCAGCAGATTTTGCATAAGCATCCAATTCCTGAAAGGAGCCTTCGTCTACCAAGAGGGAAATGCGCTGATACACTTTTTTACTCCCAGCAGCATCGCGAGCGCTTTGTAGCAATTCTTTATTGCCGACAACACTCATGTTTTTGTTCCTCCATTCCTTTGCAATATACTGATTTTTCACGATACAGATCATACAGATGACTCATGACTTATGCTCAATTCCGTTCTTTCTTCTCCGAAAAAAAGCGAAAATGAATCCATAATTCAGCAATCAATACTTGGTATTATTATACTGTATTCCCAAGGGAATAACAAGCCGAAAGACACAAAAAATTCAATTGTTATACGGAAAAATGCGAAAAAAGACGGAATGTTCAAATAAGGAAGCATCCCGTCTCTTTGGTATCATTTTTTAGAAGAAAACTTGGTGCTGCGCCGCACCGCGGGTCTGGCGGCAGCTTTCGGGCGCTCCGGCTCTGGTTCGGCGGCTTTGTCCTCTTTTGCCGCGACCATCAGGCGCTTGACCTCTTCCCCGGTCAGGTTCCGCCACTGCCCCGGCTGGAGCATTCCCAGACGAACGGGGCCGACAGCGGTGCGCTTGAGGCGGGCGACATCCAATCCCAGAGTTTCGCACATCTTTCGGATCTCGCGGTTGCGGCCCTCATACAGAACGATTTCCAGCACAACTCTGCCCGGCTCCTGCGAAATGATATGCACATTGGCGGGCGCGGTTTTCTGGCCGTCGATCACAATTCCAACGGCGATCTGCGTCAGCTGATCCTCCGTTACGCCGGGGCGCACAGTGACGCGGTATGTTTTCGGCACATGCTTTGAGGGGTGCGTCATCGCGTTTGCAAACGCACCGTCGTTCGTCATCAAAAGCAGGCCTTCCGATTCTCTGTCAAGCCGGCCCACGGGGTAAACCCGTTCCGGAATCTCGCTGACCAGCTCCGCTACGCATTTGCGGTCCATTTCATCGCTCATGGTCGTGATGAATCCGCGGGGCTTGTGCAGCATGATATATATATTTTTGCTGCGCTTTACGACATTTCGTCCGTGAACCGTCACCTTGTCTTTTCGGACGTCCACCTTGTCGCCGATCTTCGCAACCATTCCATTTACGCGCACGGCACCGGCGGCGATCAGCTCCTCCGCTTTTCTGCGGGATGCGATTCCGCTGTCCGCGAGCATTTTTTGCAGTCTTACGTCTTTTGCCATAAATTACTTCCTAACTGAATTTTCTGATTTATTGAAAAATCGATTTGATTTTGTCCCATATTTTTTCCATCCGTGTTTTTTCCGGCTGAGGGCATTCTACTGCCTGCTCTGCCAGAAGCGGAACCTCGATGATCATCTTCCCGTCCAGCCAATAGCTGACGGAGCCCACCATTTCCCCTTCTCTGATGGGAGCATACACAAAATGCGGAAGCTCCACCATCTGCACAAGCCGCGCGATTTCATCGTCTGTCAGCGAAATGCTGTCCGCCGAGCCGGGAATCACCGAAACCGTATCGGTCATGCCGCCAACAATGGGAAGCGTATAACGCAGGGAAGCGGTATCCGGAGTAAACGAATGCAGCTTTGCAAAGCCATAGTCATAGAGCTTGATATGATCATCCCAGTCATTCGGCGCATTGAGTGTAACCGCCACAAGGCGAACGCCGTCCCGCTGGGCCGCGCTGACCAGGCACCGCCCCGCCTTTTTGGTAAAGCCGGTTTTGATGCCGATGCTGTCCGGATACAGACTGAGCAGGCGGTTATGGTTCCCGTAGTTGATCGTCTGCTCCGGGTTGATAAACTTGACGGTCATCTGCTTTTGTGAGACGATCCCTGCAAACCGGCTGTTGTTCATCGCCTCGATCCCCAAAAGCGCCATGTCGTACGCAGTCGAATAGTGCTGATCCGAATCCAGGCCCGAGGGCGTAACAAAGTGGGTATTCTTCATGCCGATTTCCTGCGCACGGGCATTCATCAGCTCCGCAAATTTTGTCACATTGCCGGCCATGGCAATCGCCGCGGTATTGGCGGCATCGTTGCCTGAAACCATCATCATTCCCACGGCAAGATCGCTCAGACGAAGCTTGTTCCCGGGCATCAGCCCCATAGAGGAGCCTTCCACCCGAACCATCTCATCCGTAACGGTCACGACCGGGTCCTTGACTTCGGCCTGCTCCAACGCGAGCAAGGCCGTCATGATTTTTGTTGTGCTGGCCATGGGCAGCTGCAGGGATTCCTGCTTGGCAAACAAAACCTTGCCGCTGTCCGCATCGATCAATACTGCCGCTTTGGCAGAAATCTCAGGCGTGCTGGTTTTCGCCTGTTCCTGCGCAGATACCGCCGGGAACAGCGGGATCATCAGAACTGACGCGGTCAATACCGCAAAAAATCTCTTTAACAAACTCATCACCTGCCTGCTAATAGTATGCAGGCAGGCGCCGGTTTAGTAGTTAGATTTGAGGATCGTCCAGCTTGCCGGATTCAGAAGAGGACGCGGATTTTTTCGCTTTCTTCTGTGCGATCATGTCGTTGACCTTGTCGAATACCTCGGGCACCATCCCGATCACGCGGTCTACCGAACCGTGGTACGGGTCAACCTGCATCATCCGCACATTTCCGCCGCTGATGGTCAGAAACGCCACCGGCTGAATGGTGATGCCCGCTGCGGCGCCGCCGCCGAACATATTCCTATCCGCGGCAGCCTTTGCCGGAAGATCGGAACCGCCGGAGCCGAAGCCGTAAGAAATTTTTGAAATCGGAATGATGATTGTGCCGTCCGGCGCCGTGATGGGATCGCCGATAATCGAATTGACGTCCACCATCTGCTTGATCTTTTCTAAGGTAGTATTCATCATGCCTTCAATGGGATGTTCACTCATTTTATTACACCGCTCTTTCTTTTCTTTCTTTCGTCAGTTTTCCCTGTTATGATTTTCCCGCAGCTTCTCCGGCCATTGCGGCCTGACGTCCTTCTTCCCGCTTTTGCCGCAGAACCATTTTGACATACCGCAGCAGCGCGTACAGGCCGGCTGCGATCAGAAACACCAAACGGACGCTGCCGTCCATGAGCATTTGTGCGGAGAGCTTTTCCCCGTTAAAATCGGGTGTTATCAGCACATCGTAGTGTTTGCACCGAAATGCCGTTACCAATGTGCCGGCAGCAGGATAAACCACTCCACTGACCGTACCGTACAGCACAGCAGTTGTGGCGGCGTCCTCTGCCCCCAGGACAACACGAATTTTCAGTTCCTTCAGAATAAAGTGCGAAAGCAGCCGCTTTGCCGCGCCCGCGGCGATGGAAGCAAGCTCAGAAAGGAAGCTCAGGAACCCTGTGAAGCCCTTTTCTTTTATTATATCCCGAACAGACTGCTTTTTGTCTGGCTTGCCTTTCTTTTTCTCTTCTTTTTTCTTTTTCTTAGCCTCTTTTTCAGGCTCTTCCTCTGTGGGGAAACGATAATGGAAGAATAGATACCGCGCTTCTCCCGAAAAACCATCCTCCATCTCGAAAGATAAATGGATTTTCACCCGGGCTGCCAGCGCCAGTGCCAACAAGCCGAGAAAGCCCAGTAAAATCCAAACCCAGGTCATTGGCGCGTACCCTCCTTCGATTTTATGCTTTGTCCAAAAGGCTTAAAGCGTTTTTTCCGCAGTTTCATCTTCCTCTTCCTCCGAATCCTCCGGGCTGCTCTGAGGCAGAGGAGGCAGATCGTTCAGGGAGGAAAGATTCATGCAGCGCAGAAAATTGGGCGTTGTGCCGTACAGCAGCGGCCGGCCAGGCAAATCGAGCCTGCCCCGTTCCTCCACAAGTCCCTTTTCGCACAGATTAGAGATGACCCCGGAGCTGTCCACCCCGCGCACCTGCTCCACAAAGGCCTTGGTAACCGGCTGCTGATAGGCAATCACCGCCAGAACCTCCATAGCGGCCTGTGAAAGAGGGGCGTTTCTTCTTAAATCCAGTGTGCGCCGTACCGTTTCACCATATTCATCGGCGCTGCACATTTGGTACTGATTTTCTAATTGTATGATCCGTATTCCTTTGGCCGACTGATTAAAGGAATCCATCACGCTCTTCATGAGCCTCACCGCCGTAGCGCGATCCAGCTCCAGGGCCTCTGCAATCCGTTCCAAGGGAACGGCGTCTCCGCTCGAAAACAGGATGGCCTCGATCGCGCCCTGCAATTTTTTTATTTCCATGGGTCTGCACCGCCAGTCAACAGAGTTATCGTCGTTCCGCTTTCCTCTCCGTCTACGCGGACACGGTGATTTTTCACCAGCTCCAGCACCGCCAGAAAGGTTGCGACCAGGTCTGATTTCTGCCGGCTTTCCCACAGAAGGTCATGAAACGGCATCCGTCTTTTCTTCCACAAGCGGCGGAGCACAAAGATAATCCGCGAAGCGACCGAAACCGGCTTGCGGGTCACAATTCCATCAAACGATGTCGCCGGAGGAGGCAAAAAGCGTTTCCCCCTCCCCGCCGCGCTGAGATACGCCGCAAGAAGCTCGTCCGGATGATGGGAACGGCTGTACACCCGTTCCGGCGGCAGGGGCGCCGGCTGCCGGACAAACGAATCCCACGAAAAAAGCCCGCCCAGGGCCTGCGCCGTCCGCTTCCATTCCTGGTATTCCATCAGCTGCCCGGTCAGCTCCCGGCGCAGCTCCTCCGCTTCTTCATTCTTCGGGAGCAGAGAAACGGTCTTTAAATACACCAGACGCGCGGCCATCTCTAAAAACTCGCTGGAAATCTCCATCTGCTGCTCCTGCATTTTTCCGATCTGCCCCATGTACTGGTCGAGCAGATCGGAAATCGAGATGTCGCAGATTTCCACCTTGTTTTTGGCGATCAGAGCCAAGAGCAGATCAAGAGGGCCGTCAAACACATCCAGATGATACTCCAGCTTTTCCATCTGTTATACACCGAACAGGACAAACGGAAGATCAGCAAGCCATATAATTCCGGATCTCACCCACGACTGCATCAGGTAAAGCGGCTCATTCAGAAAGCCGAGGAACAGCAGCGCAAACAGTGCCAGCATGATCATCCGCTGGTTCTGATAATACCGATACATCGCGCGGTCCGAGAGAAATGCCGCCAGAACTCTGGAGCCGTCGAGCGGCGGCAGCGGGATGAGATTAAATACCGCCAGCATGACATTGATATTGATATAATACCCGAAAAACACCGCGACCCCAAACTGAATCGACTGCGGGATGCTTCCCTGAAATAGGAAAATCACGTTCAGAAGGATCGCGCCCAACAATGCGGCCAGAATATTGGAAACCGGCCCCGCCAGAGCGGTAATCGCCATATCGCGCTTGGGATTTTTAAAATTGCGTGTATCCACCGGAACGGGCTTGGCCCAGCCAAAGCCAAACAGCAGAATCGCGAGCGCTCCCAGCGGATCGATGCTGGCCAGCGGATTGATCGTCAGGCGGCCCTGATACGCCGCGGTATTATCCCCCAGCTTTTTCGCCATCCAGCCGTGTGCATATTCGTGTATAGGCAGTACGCAAAAAATGATGACCAGAACAGCTAAAATCTGCATGAGAACACTGATCATATTGATGGGAACGCCTCTGAAAATAGATTGAATTACCTGATAAAGCATTTTTACCGCCTTTCGCAGAACGGCAGCCATATTACTGTACTTCCGTTTTTTCGCAGGGACCGTTCCCATCGTTTTCTCCCAAGGATGGGAAAAAACGGCCGAGCCTTGCGCAACAAAGTGACAGCCGCTGCCTGTACGTAAAAGTGTGTGATTTGTTAGCATTATAATACGTTTTCCAATAAAAGACAAGAGAATGTTCCCCGCGGATCGGGCTCGTCATACGGCGGAACACCCGGATTTTGGCTGATTTTTGCAATTCCTGCGCAAATGAGTGAAAAAAAGCTTGCATTTAGCCTTTAGATTTGCTAGAATATTCTTCGTAGTTTAAAGCCCTTTAAAGGAGGTGCAGACACATGGCGAAGTGTGAGGTTTGTGGCAAGGATATTGCTTTCGGTATAAAAGTTTCTCATTCTCACAGACGTGCGAACAGAACTTGGAAGCCCAATGTAAAACGCGTAAAGGCAGTTGTTAACGGCAGTCCGAAGCGTATTTACGCCTGCACCCGTTGTTTACGTTCCAACAAAGTGACCCGCGCAGTTTGATGACGTAAAACCGGAAAGTTTAGAGGAGCCTGATGCAGGTTCCTTTTTCTTTTTTTGTAGAGAATTTGATTCGCAGAGTTCATTTGGAGGATACGCAATGCCAGATCAGACTGAACTCCTGTTTCATCATATCGGAAAACCTGTGGCACTGGAAAGCATTCGAAATCACAAGGATGTGAAATACAGCCCTCTCTTTGACATGTACTCATTGGATAGGACAAACGAATTCTCTCTTCCGATTGAATGGCATGCTTTTGGAGAAAACTCACCACTGGACATGAGAATTCAGACGGAGCCTCATATCGCTTTCAAAGTCAACGATATTGCTTCCGCATTGAAAGAAAAAGAAATTGTCATGCCCCTGTACGAGCCTTTTGCCGGCTACCGCTGCGCCATGGTACAGATCAACGGAACGCTGATCGAGCTGATCGAAACCTCTTTGCCGGAAGAAAAAATCTGGCATGATGAAGCAACGCTGAAAAACGGCGTCCTATACGGCGGCCAGGAGGGCAAACTGCCGCCCCGAGAGGAATAACGTCTGAGTCTCATCCCTACTCCCGGCAAAACCGCTGTATTCCTTTCTATTCTAACGTTATCATACATTGGTTATAAAACCCAAAAAACTCTTCCCCGTCATCAATGCGGGGAAGAGTTTTTTATCGTTATACTGCTTTAAAGAAGCCACTGTACTTTCAGCATACTGTTTTAAAGCAAATTGACTGTATTGTAATGAGAGGAATCACTGTGGCGGAGCCTTGCGGGAACGCAGGCTGACTTTCTTCTCCGTTCCATCCAGAATCCGCTTGATATTCCCTCGGTGTTTGATGATCACAATGCACCCGATGATAAAGGAAGAAACCGTGGCGACCACAACATAGGACAGCGGCACCGTGGCGCTGGAACGGTAATCGTAGAAAAAGGTCAGGAAGAAGGTCGCAAACGGGTAGATGGCCGCGCCGCATATTGACCCCAAAGATACCATTTTGGAACAGAACACTGCAAGGAAAAAAGCGGCCCAAACGATCAGGGAAACGCGCCAGTCAATAATCATGATCATCGCAATGGAGGTAGTCACTCCTTTGCCGCCCCGGAAGCCGAAGTATAAGGGGAAAATATGGCCCAAAATACACACGATTCCGGCAATGTAAGCGCCCGTCTGCTCGATCACCATAGGCGAGATGGCGGGAATTTGAAAGAAGTAGCTGAAAATTGCCCGACCGGCCAGAACAGCCAGAACGCATTTTAAAAAGTCAAAGATAAAGGTCAGGGCTGCCGGCAGTCTGCCGACAGAACGCAGCACGTTCGTTGCGCCGGCATTTCCGCTGCCCATTTGGCGAATATCAGTCTTTTGACCGAATATTCGGGTAATCAGAATGGAAGAATTGACGCTGCCAAGCAAATATGCCACCAAAGCAGTCAAAACGATTGCCAGAATGATATTTTGTAGATTCTCCAAAGAAAACCCTCCTCCTTATTTGTCCCCGCGCTCCCGAACGACCATTCGGATCGGAGTGCCCTCCAGTCCAAAGGTTTCGCGAATTCGGTTTTCCAGATAACGCTGATAGGAAAAATGGAACAAATCCGCAGAATTGACAAAACAAATAAAGGTTGGCGGCTTCACGGACGCCTGGGTCATGTAGTAGATTTTCAGGCGCTTGCCCTTATCCGTAGGCGGCTGAACACGCGCCGTCGCCTGTGCCAGAATATCATTGAGTACGCCGGTACTGATGCGCATGGAATTCATACTGGCTACATGATGAATGGTTTCAAAGAGTTTATCTACCCTCTGCCCCGTGTGGGCGGAAATAAAGATGATGGGCGCATAGGACATAAAGGAAAAGTCCTTTTCCAGCTGCTTGCGGTAGTCGTTCATGGTGTGGCCATCTTTCTCCACCGCGTCCCATTTGTTGACCGCAATGACGCAGCCCTTGCCCGCCTCATGGGCCCGGCCCGCCACCTTGGAGTCCTGCTCGGTAAATCCGACGGTAGCGTCGATCATGATCACGCAGACGTCTGAACGCTCGATGGCCATTTCGGCGCGAAGGATGCTGTAACGCTCAATGGAATCCTCCACTTTGTTTTGGCGGCGGATTCCGGCTGTATCAATCAAAATAAAGGTGCCGGATTCATTTTCGATTTTGGTGTCGATCGCGTCGCGGGTCGTACCGGCCACATCCGAAACGATGCTGCGGTTTTCACCGGCCACATAGTTGATCAGAGAGGATTTTCCCACGTTGGGCTTTCCGATGACGGCAACACGAATGATCTCCCCCTCATCCTCCTCGCCGGTTTCGTCCGGGAAGAACTCGACAACGCGATCCAGCAGATCACCTGTGCCATGGCCGTGAACAGAAGAAACGGCAACAGGCTCCCCAAGCCCCAGATTATAAAATTCATAAAATTCCGGCGGCGGCTCACCGATCCGGTCGCATTTATTCACGCACAGAATGACCGGGCGGCCGCTTTTCTGCAGCATCGCCGCAACCTCCGCATCCGTCGCCACCACGCCGGAATGCAAATCCGTCACCATGATAATCACATCCGCGGAGTCGATCGCAAGCTGAGCCTGCGCACGCATCTGCGACAGAATAATATCCTTCGATTCCGGCTCAATACCGCCGGTATCCACCAGACTGAATTTGTGATTTCCCCATTCGCAGTCGCCAAAGATACGGTCTCTGGTAACACCGGGGGTGTCCTCTACTATAGAAAGGCGCTGGCCGATCAGCTTATTGAACAGGGTGGACTTCCCCACGTTCGGCCGGCCGACAACCGCCACAATCGGTTTGATCAAATGATTCTTCCTCCTATTGCTGCATGACGCAGCCTTTAATACTGAACAAACTTCAAAACGAGACTGTTTTGAACCACACGGAGAACCATGCGGCGCCAGCATTGCTGGCGGTTTGTTGCCGTTCATAGTCAATTAGCACACCAATGGTGCGTTGCGGGGATTCCCCCGCAGCTTGAAAACCAGACGGTTTTCAAGCGAATGGACGATATCAATCTCATTCTCAGGCAGTGCGGAACACCAAAGCCACAAATAAAATTTCGGATATGGATAAGTTCCCTTTGCCCGCTTTGCTTCTGCCCCAGGGCTTTTGTATCACTTTGTGATAAAGTTCTGACATTCTATTTTGCCCAAAACAATTCGATGCCATCGCGTTTTAACATGTTTGATTATGGCATTTAATTGGTGATTCGTCAAGTAATTCCACTATAAAAATACAAATCACTTTCCCCGTTTTGTGCAGAAAGATTTCCGCTGCCTTTTTCCCTGCTTCGGGAGCTTTTCCGCCGCCTTTGTATGTGCGGGAAACTTGCCGAACACGGGAATTTTCGGTCAAGAAAAAACAGAGAAGGATCTCTCCTTCTCTGTTCTCTGCGAAAATGATAAAGAAATCAAGCTTCTTTTTTCAATACATCTCTGCCGTTATAGTAACCGCAGCTGCCGCAAACTCTGTGAGCCAGTTTGTACTCACCGCATTTCGGACATCTCGCCAGAGCGGGGGCGCTCAGCTTCCAAACGTTGGAACGTCTCTTATTCTGTCTTGCGCTGGATAATTTTCTCTTTGGTACCGCCATTATCAGCACCTCCTTATATCTTTAGATTAATCTATCAGTTGTTTCAGAACCGCCAAACGAGGGTCTGTCTGCCGGGAAACACATTGGCACATCCCCTGATTCAGGTTTTGTCCGCATTGCGGGCACAGGCCCTTGCAATCCGGTGAACACAAAAATCTGGTGGGCAGTTCCAACAAAATATCCTCCCGCAGCAGCGTATCCAAATCCAAACGATACTCCTCTGCGACAATGTACAGGTCGCTGTCCCCGTCCGTTAAAGAGGACACCACAATGTGTGAAAAAGAAAGATCGTAATGGGTGCGGAACTCGGTCGTGCAGCGATCACAGGGGATTTCAAAATCAAAGGATACCCGGGCGTCCAGCTTTGCGGAGCCCGCATGACTTTGAACTGTTCCTGTTACCGCAACGGGAGAAACAAACGGATAAAAACCGTTCACAGTGATAGAGGAGAAAGACATTTCATAAGAAAACGGGAGAACCTCACCGTCACTCAGCATGATCTTTTTCAGTTCAAGAATCATATCATTTTACCTCGACACTACAATATGCTATTATATCGACTTGCTTCTCTTTTGTCAACAAGAAATCAGGATAAATCTGCTTTTTTTATCAAAATCAGCGGGGTCAGTTCATCCGATTGTCCGGCAGGGTTGTCCTTGATCATCGCGATCAAATCCTGGTCCGGCACCGAGGCCAGAGTGTCGGATTTTCCGAAGATGACGACGCTCAGATCGTTGGCGTCTACCAGCAGACAGTCGATGCCGAGCTCCTGCTGGATGTCGTTGCAGACCTTGACCGGTTCCTTTGGATTGAGCAAAGCCAGATCATGGTACAGCTCAAACGAAGAACCCATGTAGAATCCGTCGATTCCGTCGATTCCATGCCCGGCAATCTTGTAAAACACGCCGTGGATTCCAAACAGCTTCGTCACTGCGGAGCAGAACGACGCCAAAAGGATTCTGGGCAGACCCGCCAAGTTGATCGCCAGCTGAAGCTTGTACGGCTCGTCCATGGCGATTCCGTGATTGTTTGAAGAAGCAAACTTAGATAAAAAGCGTGCCCAAAAGCCGATTTTTACGTCCTTCTTCTCGACCACGTTATTCTGGCACATGGAAATGATCTTCTCACTCAGGGACAAAATATCCCCGGGCTCATGTAAGGGCTGAACATACTTTCTTACCAGCTCCACATACGACTCGCCGCGCTGTACAAAGTGCGTCTGAATCGCATACCGCTGGTGCTCCTGACCGTTCACCGTTACGGGGTCCCGCAAAAAATAAGTAATCCCGTTTTCCTCGCGCCTGGCTTCCGGCAGATTTCTAAACGACATACAGATGATCTCCTCGCTGTCTTTTTGCACAAAAGCGCTGCCGGCAGTAAAAACTGCCAGCAGCTTACTTTACAACACTGACATTCTAATACTGTGATCGAAAGCAAAACGAATCAGATCTCGGCGATCTCCGCTTTGATGCCTTCGGGAAGCTCGTTCTGGTCCAAAGAAACGGAAAGAAGGATTTTGGTATTGGCCAGTTCAGACAGAGCGTTCGCCTTCTCAACAAGAGAGGACAAAACCGCGGAATCGGAACCGATGATTTTCAACGTGGAATCAATAAAGAGGTCGGTCACATCATAGTTTCCAGCGCAGATGCCGCTGATGAAGCCATACAGGCCATCCATGCCCTGCACTCCATAAGCATCGATGTCAACCAGTCTGGCCCTGTGGGAGATATCGTAAGTGAGCTTGAGACCCTTTTCGATTACCACCACGTTGCCGTCCGATTTTTTGACAGCGGCATTCGCCATTTCAATCAGCTTTTTTGTCTTTCCGGAACCTTTCTTACCAATGATGAGAGTGACCATATCAAAACTCCTCCTGCTATTTTTTAGTATTTCCGCAAAATGCGGATTTCAATCCTGAAAGCAAAGAATCTTTCAATGTTTCAGACGTGCCTCCAAAGCAGCCTTTTCGGCCTCGTACCCGGGCTTGCCCAAAAGGGCAAACATGTTTTTCTTGTAGCTTTCCACACCGGGCTGGTCAAATGGATTGACCCCCAGCAGATAACCGGAAACCGCACAGGCCTTTTCGAAGAAATAAATCAGGCCGCCAAGCGATTTCTCTGAAAAATCCGGTACCCGCAGCACAATGTTGGGAACACCGCCGTCTACATGAGCCAAAACAGTTCCTTCAAAGGCTTTTTCGTTGATATAGGACATCGTATTCCCCTGAAGGAAGTTCAATCCATCCACATTCTCCGGGTCGTTGCCAAGCGTGATTTCCTGTTTGGCGTGCTCAAACAAAACCACCGTTTCAAGCAGAATCCGGCGGCCGTCCTGCACATACTGGCCCATGGAATGCAAATCGGTCGAAAAAATAACGGAAGCCGGGAACAGACCTTTTTGATCCTTTCCTTCGCTTTCGCCATAAAGCTGCTTCCACCATTCACACATCACGGCAAAGCAGGGCTCATAGCTGGCTAGCAATTCGACCGTTTTGCCCTTTCTGTAAAACAGATTGCGAATGGCTGCGTATTGATAACATGAATTTTGTTGTAAATCAGGATTCGAATATTCGTCTCTTGCCTGTAAAGCACCCTGCATCAGTTCGTTGAGATCAGCACCGCTGACCGCAATCGGAAGAAGCCCCACTGCGGTGAGCACGGAATAACGTCCGCCGACGTCATCCGGCACCACAAAGGTTTCGTAGCCTTCCTGATCCGCCAGTTTTTTCAGGGTTCCGCGCGCACGGTCTGTAGTACAGTAGATCCTTTCGCGGGCACCCTCTTTGCCATATTTCTTCTCCAATAGCTCACGGAACACACGAAACGCGATGGCCGGCTCGGTCGTCGTGCCGGACTTCGAGATCATGTTGATGGACACGTCTTTCCCCTCACAGATGGAAAGAAGCTCCGCCAGTGCGCTGGAGCTGATGCTGTTGCCGGCAAAATAAATATCCGGCGTGTCTTTTTTCATCGAATTATAGTACGGGGATTTTAAAAACTCAATCGCAGCTCGAGCGCCAAGGTAAGAACCGCCGATGCCGATGACAACAAAAACATCGGTATTCGAACAGATTTTCGCCGCTGCAGACTGAATGCGTGAAAATTCTTCCTTATCGTACTCGCTGGGCAAATCCAGCCAACCAAGAAAATCGCTGCCGGGGCCGCTTTTGGAATGAAGCAGCTCGTGCGCAAGCTTTATCTGGGGCCCAATCGCTTCCAGTTCGCCTGAATTCATAAAACCGGACAGATGCTGTGCGTCAAGCTTTACAGACATGAATGCTAACCTCCTGTCATTTTCTGAATCCTTTTGTTTATTTTACAATATCTTAGCAGTATTTGCAAGGCGGCGGCCGCAAGATTTTACGAATAATTTCGGTTGAAATTACCAATCAGAAGCATACCATTCCCATACAAAGCAGGCGGAATACGGAAAAGAACGTCATTTTTTCCACTGCTGCTTTGGCGCGGATATCGGTTTCCAGAAGCGTTTCGTCCCCCAGTTTATACGTGATTTTACCGATGATCTGCCCGGATTCGACGGGAGCTTCCAGCGAATCTGCCACCACGATCTGGCTGACTACCTCGGATTCTTTGCCCTTTGGCACCAGCAGAGCAGGGTTATCGGTTGTTTCGAGTTCTACCGAGGACTGCATGCCGTTTGTTACAGGAACCTTCTGCAGCTCCGGCTTTTCGGGAGTGGCCATCGACCAGTTGGCAAATCCGTAATCCAGAAGTTTTGCCGCTGAAGAGAATCGGTCGTCTGTCGTTGAGCTTCCCAAAATGACCGCAACCAGGCTGACCTGGCCCCTGGTGGCGGAAGCGCTGATGCAGCTGCCCGCTTTGCCTGTGGTTCCCGTTTTTAGGCCCGTGATTCCCTTATAGCTTTTGATCAGCTTATTGGTGTTGACCAGCTGTGTCTTGCCGTCGCGCACATGGTCGATCCACGTAAGGGTGTACTCTGTGATCTTTTCGTGCTTGAGCAGCTCCGCGGACATCAGGGCAACGTCGTTTGCCGAGGTCAGGTGGCCGTCCTCGTCCAGGCCGTTGCAGTTTTTGAACGTGGTGTCGTTCATCCCCAGCTCTTTGGCTCTGTCATTCATCATGCGCAGAAAATCATCCTCGGTACCCGCCACGTGCTCCGCAAGGGCCACGGCGGCGTCGTTCGCGCTCATAATCACGGTCGCCTTGATCAGATCGTTGACAGACATGGTTTCCCCTTGCTGCAGCCAAATATCCGATCCGCCCATAGAGGCCGCGTGGGCACTGGCAGAGACCGTATCGGTCAGCGCGATTTTGCCGGAATCGATTGCCTCCATGACCAGCAGGAGTGTCATGACCTTGGTAATCGAAGCGGCCGGACGCTTTTCATGGGAATTCTTTTCATACAGAACCTTGCCGGTTTTTGCTTCCACCAGAATCGCCGCAGGGGCCTTCACCTCTTCGTCCGAAATCGCCATTGCGGGAGCCGCGGCGGAAATCAGGACGCAGGCGGACAAGAGCACAGAGATCGTTTGTTTTTTCCAATTCACCTTTCCTACACCTCCAGCATAGAAAACCGGTACTCCCGGTTTTTTCAAAAATTAACCGAATTGACACCATTCCCCGGCACACACGGTTTGATCCAGAGGAACAGAACTTGCTAATTCTTATGCCGTGTCCGGCAAATCTATCCATAAAGCGGGAAATAATCGGAAAAAGAAGCGGATTCCAGAGAGCTGGAATCCGCTTTGAAGTGCCCGCCGATCAGAATCGGACGGAAATGTCTTTTTCTTTGAGATATTCCTTCAGCTCGGGGATGGTAATCTCCCCGAAATGGAACAGGGAAGCCGCCAGAACGGCGTCGGCCTTTCCCTCGGTGAAAGCATCGTAAAAATCCTTCAGGCTCCCCGCCCCGCCGGAGGCAATCACAGGGACGCCTACCTGATCAGAAATGGAGGCGGTCAGCTCCAGATCATACCCGTCCTTTGTTCCGTCGCAGTCCATGCTCGTCAGCAGGATTTCACCCGCGCCGAGGGACACCGCACGCTTTGCCCACTCTACGGCGTCTATGCCCGTATCGATCCGGCCGCCGTTGAGGTAAACCGTCCAGCCGCCGGAGGGCGTCCGTTTTGCATCGATGGCGCAAACCACGCACTGACTGCCGAATTTTTGGGCCGCCTCGCTGATCAGCGACGGATTGCGCACCGCCGCGGAGTTGACTGAAACCTTATCCGCCCCCGCGCGCAGCAGCTGGGTGAAATCCTCCACCGAACGAATGCCGCCGCCTACCGTAAACGGAATGAAAATGCGCTCCGCAACCCGCTGAACCAGGTCGACAATCGTTCCGCGTTCCTGCACGGTCGCGGTGATGTCCAGAAATACCAGCTCGTCCGCGCCCTGCTTATCGTACAGAATCGCGGCCTCTACCGGGTCGCCCGCATCTCTCAAATTGACAAAATTAGTTCCCTTGACCACGCGCCCGTTATTGACATCCAGACACGGGATAATTCGTTTGGCATACATCAGCAGCTTCCCTTCCCTTCCCGGCCGGTTTCCGCCATCCGTGCAAAATTTTTCAGCATCTGCAGACCGGCCTGTCCGCTTTTTTCCGGATGGAACTGGGTGGCGAACACATTCCCCGACTGCACCGAGGCATCGATCGTCACGCCGTACTGCGTGTGTGAGGACACAACTTTCCGTTCGGGTGAGTGTAGATAATAGGAGTGGACAAAATAAACGTAAGACTGATCCTGCACCTGACGGAACAGACCGTCCGTCTGGTCAAGAGTTAAGGAGTTCCAGCCGATATGCGGGATCTTCAGGCCGTCGCCGTCGGGAATGCGGCAGATTTTCCCGGGAAATACGGAAAGTCCTTTTACCCCCGGGGATTCCTCGCTCTCTTCAAAGAGCAGCTGCATGCCAAGGCAAATGCCCAAAAACGGCCGGCCGCCCGCGATGAAATCCAGTGCCGGCTGCCAAAGCCCGGATTGCCGCAGAGAAGCCGCGGCGTCCCCGAACGAACCGACGCCCGGCAAAACAGCCGCCTGCGCCCGCATCAGCCGGCCGGCGTCGTGGGTGATTTCCACCTCTGCGCCGATAAACCGAAATGCGTTGACAACGCTTTTTAAATTGCCCGCCCCATAGTCCAGAATACTGATCATAAGCTCTTCCCTCTTTGCCCATCATTCCGGTTCAAATTTTATATTTTGTTACATATACAAAACGCCGGAGTAATATAATTTTTTTAGAAAATAATATTGGAATAAAGCTACATGCTTTGTATTTATTTTATCATGTTTTTACCGTAGTAGCAAACGAAAGTGCGTATTTTTCCGATGTGATGTCGCACAATAAATACGGAGGTGTTACGTATGCTATTTCACAGAAGAGACAAAGAGGAGCCCGGTCAGCGCAATCGGCTGAATTCCGCCGCAAAAGTGACCGGTCCCGGACCGGAACGGGAGGACACGGACAGCTATACCATTCCCATTACCTATCCGGACAAACGCTACAGCAAAACGAAAGCGGCTATGCCATCTGACGAAAATGTAGAGGAAGCCAAGGACTGGGTAGACTTTAATACGAAATAACAACAGAGGGGAAGAGTAGAAATTTCTGCTCTTCCCCTCTGTTGTTTTAGTAAAAGCTCTCATAATTCCGGTTGTTCCCCAATATATTCTTTTCAGAAGCAAACTTAAAATCAACACGAAGGGAAGCTGCGTATGGACTATTTCTCCCTTGTGGGAATTGCTGTCGGCCTTTCTATGGATGCGCTGGCAGCCTCCGTCGCAAATGGAACTGCCGTACGAAAGGTGACGCCCGGATTTGCCCTGAAGGTCGGCCTGACCTTTGGTCTTTTTCAGGCGTTTATGCCCTGTCTTGGCTGGGCCTTAGGAACGGCGGGTGCCAATCTCTTGATACATATTGAGCACTGGCTCGCTTTGCTGCTGCTGACCTATTTGGGCACACAGATGATCTGGGAATCGTGTTTTGGGGAACATGCCAAAGAGGCCAGATGCCACACTGTGGGAAAACGCGCCCTGCTGATTCAGGCGGTGGCAACCAGCATAGACGCGCTGGCCACGGGGATCATTCTGCCTTCTTCCGTGGGAATTCAAAGTGTGCCGCAGATGATCTTTTCGGTTTCGCTGATTGGAATCATCACTCTTGTGCTTTGCTTTGCGGGAGTATATCTTGGCAGAAAATTCGGATGCCTGCTTTCGGGCCGCGCCGAAATCGCCGGAGGAATCATTCTGATTCTGATCGGCATCAAGATTTTCGCCGAGCATCTGCTCACCTCTGCCTGACGTCTTATTTGAATTTTAATAGGGTTCTCTGCATTCTTCCCCGCTTTCGGCGGGGAAGAATTTCCTGTTTTTGTTTTAAAAAGCAGGTCCCGATCCATTGTCTTCAGCGGCTAGTCAGAACAGCCGTGCTGCCGGTCACACTTTTTCGAATCGTAATTTTTTTATCGATTTTTTCTTTCAGTTCCGGCACATGAGAGATGATGCCGACCAGACGATCGCCGGTTGTGAGCGCCGCCAGCGCGGAGATTGCCTGATTCAGGGATTCCGAATCGAGCGTGCCGAAGCCCTCATCGATAAACATGGTGTCGATCTGTACCCCGCCGGCGTAGCTCTGAATCACGTCGGACAAGCCTAAGGCCAAAGACAGCGACGCCTTGAAGGATTCCCCGCCCGACAGAGAGCGCACGGAGCGCAGCTTGCCGGTATAGTAATCCATCACATCCAGCTCCAGACCGGACTGGCTGCGGTTATCCTCGGGGATTTCCTTGCGAAGAAGCTCAAACCGGCCGTTCGTCATCCGGCTCATGCGCTGATTGGCCTCCTGGATCACCTTTTGAAAATATGCGGCCTGCACATACTGCTCAAACGCCAGCTTCTGGCGTTCGGGCAGCTCCCCGTTTGCCGTTTTAGAGAGGGAGGAAAGCATCAGATAACGATGCTCCAGCTTCTCTTTCTGCCGCAAAGCGTCTTCCAGCTTCTGCAAAATTCTCTGATTCCCGTGATAGCGCTGTGAGGTTTGAGAGACCTGTTCGTCCAATACGGATTTTTCCCGTTTCAGTTCCTCCTGCTGCAAGGCCAGTTTTTCAACGTGCACCGGGCTTTTCCCCGCCGTTTCTTCCCTCAGGCGGCGGATCGTCTCTTCGGTAAAACGCTGGCTTTCCGTAAAGGCCTGCACCTCGTTCCGCCAGGCTTCTACCCGGCTTTGATCCGACAGCGCGGCCCGGTACTCCTCTTCGCTGAACTGGTTTTCTTCCAGCGCCCTGCGGTAATCCTGTTCGGTTTGTTCCAGCCTTTGTTTCTGCTCTGCCAGCTGGTTTGTGTTTTCTTTCAGAACAGCACGAACGCTGTCCAGCTCGTTGCGGCCTTTGGTAAGCGCGGCTTCACTTTCCTGAAGCCGTTTTTTCAGCTCCCCCAAACGGGACTCGGACTCGGCGATCTGCCGCCGCAGCTCTTCCTCTGATTCGCAGGGCAGCTTCCCCCGCACCAGAGCCGCCTCCGCCTGCTTTGCGCTTACCTGCGAAGCAAGGCGCGACTGTTCCTCCGTTTCGCGCTGCACGAGCGGCTCGCATTCTTTTAAAAGCTGCTGTGTTTCATCGAGTTCTTTCGTCCAGAGCTCACGGTTATCGCAAAGCTGTTTGAGCTCGCCGTACTTTTGTTCCAGAACCTTTTTTCGCCCAGTGTTTTCGGTACCGATTGTAATGATCTGGGCTTTGAGCGCGGGGAGTTCCTCCTGCGGAGCAGCTTCCGGCAGAATCTGCCGCCACTGCCGGTAGAGCTCCTGCCGGGCGGACTGTACCTCGACCTCTTTCCCATGTGCCTGCGAACTGGTATCCCGCCGGTGGGCCTCTGCCTGCTCCCGCTGCCCGCGCAGCCGCTGCAGCTCTTGTTCATTCGGAGCGCCTCCGATCATCTCTGCCTTTTGAGGATGTTCTTTCGAGCCGCAGACCGGGCACGGCTCCCCCGGGTGCAGACGACCGGCCAGAACGCCGGCCTGCTGGTCAAAATACAAACGCTCCTTTTCCTCGCACAGGTGGTAAATTCTGCTGTATTCCTCATCGGCGGCCAGATATTCCCGCTGCGCACGTTTCTGCTCTGCTTCCATCGCTTCCAAACGCTTTGCCATATCGTGCAGCAAAAGCAAATTGGAGCGCAGCGCTTCGGCAGTCTCTTTTTCCTTTTCGCATTTTACCAGAGAAACCGGCGCATCCGCGGATTGCGACAGCAGCGCCTGGCGCTCGTCACGCTTTTGAGTAAGCTCTTCCCTTCGTTTGGTTACTTGCTCCAAATGAGTGATATTCTGCGAAAGAGCCCGTTCCAAATCCTTCTGCTGCTGCATCAGCGTTTTGTAATGCGCATAATCCGGCAAAGCGGAGCGCAGGCCAGTTAAGCGCTCTGCAAGCGCTGTTCGCTGCGGCTCGGTTTCCTGCTCTCTGCTCCAGTCTGTTTCTAACTGTTTGAGCTGATTTTCCAAAAGAGCCGAACGCTCGCTGGAAGTGCGGATTCCGTTTTCCAGACGTTCTACATTTTCCTTCGCGGAACAATAAATTTTTTCATACGGCAGCACACGCTCCGCAGCAGCGCCGGCCCTGCGGGCCAGCTGTTCTGTCTGCCGGATCTGCGGTTCCTGTTTCAACAGCTCTTCACGGCGAAGCAGAGCCTGTTCCAGCTCGCGGAACATCCGGTTGATCTGCTCCGCGCGGGTGAGTTCGGCAATCAGCTTTGCATCTGCTTCCTGCAGCTTTTCCTGCTGAAGCTTCTGGGTTTTGAGAAGCGCTTCGTCTTCCCGCAGCATCCTATTCCAAAGCGCAGTCATTTCATCCATGCGGTGCAGATTCTGCTCGACCGCCCATTCCTGCACCAGAGATTCGGCGGTTTGCTCCTTGCTGTAAAGTAGATTACCTGTGTACTGCAATATTGCTTTACAGGAGTCCTCCCACTCGATTCTGGCCGCTTTTTCTCGTTTCTTCAGTTCCATCTGTACCGCTTCCAGCGGCGCTGTGCCAAATACACGGCGAAAAATCTCCGCCCGCTCGCGGTGATCCGCCAGCAGCAGCTTTAAGAACTCCCCCTGCGCGATCATGGCGATCTGCTTGAACTGCTTATAATCGATCCCCAAAAGCTCGGTGACAGCACCGGTTACCCGTACATTCCCGGTGATCACTTTGCCGTCCGGGAAGGTCAGCGACGCATCGGCGGGCTCGTCCGTAACCCCCTCGCCGCTCTTTTTGGGGCGGCGGTATTTGGGATTCCTTCGCAAAAAATATTCCTGGCTACGATGCAGAAAAGACAATTCCACATAGGTTTTTTCCTCCGGGCGTGCAAAATCGCTGCGCAGGCTCTCTACCGGGCGCACAGTACCGCTCGATTCCCCAAACAGCGCGAAGGAAATCGCATCAAACAGCGTCGTTTTTCCCGCGCCGGTATCCCCCGTGATCAAAAACAGCCCCATAGAGCCGAACTGCTCAAACGGAATCTCTACTCTGCCAGCAAAGGGGCCGAACGCGCTGACGGTTAAATGCTTCGGCTTCATCGCATCTCCTCCTGACTGCTGCAAAACAGCGACTCCATTACCTGGGCCTGCTCCTGCGTCATTTCTTTCTGGTTCTGCATCTGGAAGAAATCTTCAAACAGTTCCATCGTTGTTTTTTGAGAAAGATCCTCCCCCGATGCGGCGTTTTTCAGCTTGATTTCCCTGCTGAGGCGGTTTTCAAAATCGAGCCGCATGATGTTCGGGTAAAATCTGCGCAGGCGGCCGATGGGGTCCATCAGTTCCTCGATGTCCGTCAAGGTTGCGTGGATGTAATCCTCCGGATTCGCGGAATTCACAACCTGCGGGTCGGTCAGCTGATCGATCGGGCCGCGGATTTCGCGCATATCGCGCAGCGGAACAAGGGGAATCTGGCGAATCAGGGTATTTCCTTTTTCCAGCAGCTCGACGATCGTCACGGATTTTTTCTGGCGGCTTTCTGAAAAGGAATATTTGAGTGGGGAGCCTGCATATCGAATGGTATCCCGCAGCATTTTCTGCGGGCCGTGCAGATGCCCCAGCGCCACATAATCAAAGGCGTGGAAAACCGCGGCGTCCACCGCGTCCGACCCGCCGACATATGCGGTTTCAGAATCCGACTGCTGTGGCAGCTCCCCCCGGTTGGTTACGAACTGATGCGCGACCAGCACCCTGCGGCAATCCGGCTGATCGGGCACCGATTCCAAAATCGAACGTACGGCATCCTCAGTGCTTTCCAGCTCTTTTTCGGGGAAAAACGGAGCTGCCAGTGCGGGCTTGATAAAGGGCAGCAGGTACAGTTCCACCGGCCCGTACTCATCGTGCATCAGAACCGGTTCTAAGGCGCCATCGTAGGCCGCGGCGATCGTAATCCCCTGGCGGCGCAGAATCCGGCTGCCAAAGCTCAGGCGCTCCGCGGAATCGTGGTTCCCGCAGATCATAAAAACCGGCAGCTTTAAAAACGCCAGACCGGTCAGAAAGTCATCCAGAACCGAAACCGCCTCTCCGGGCGGAATGGTTTTATCATAAACGTCCCCGGCGATCAGGACAGCGTCGGGCTTCTCCTGCTCCGCAATGTTTAAAATCTGCTTTAATATGGCGCGCTGATCCTCCAGCATACTGAATTCATTGACCCGTTTGCCGATATGCAAATCCGCCAGATGCAGCAGCTTCATACAATCCCCCTTTTCTGTAAAGAAAACCGGCGCCGGGGCCATCTTCAGCCTGCCGCGCCGGATATGCTTTCTTTGATTGGTGAATGACTCAGCGGCTCTTTTTCAGGCTGACAATCTGGAGTACGGTCAAAGCGATGCTGACCATTGTCGCCGCAATTCCCAAAACAAAGCTGGCAATCGATAAGCTCTTCTGCATGTTGTTTCACCTCATTCTTTCTTTTTGGATATCACACGGCAGCAGATACAACGGCCTGCCGCCTAAAACACATGGATTCCTCAGTGCAATACTGCACCTGATACCAACAGCTACATTATATCATTTTCGCAAAGATTGGAAAAGCTTTCAAGCAAAAATTTCCGTAAATTCCTCTTGTACATGGCTGACAGATTTTACCGGAGCTGCATAATATATTCATACCAGCATCTGTGCGGAGGTGGAAACATGGAGATCAGAACTAAGATTTACGACTGCAAAAATCCTGAGCAAAATCCGGTGCCCCGTTGGATGGGGTATTACGGAAAATCGGATAAGAGCAGCGTTGAACTGGACCCTGTTGAGCAGTTCAAACAGAATCCAGACAGCTTTTTCCCCGAGTTTACCAAGAAAAAGTGAAAGCGCTGCGCCTGGTAATACACCGGCGCGCGCCGATTTTGCCGCCAGCTGAAACTGCGGCGTTAGAAATGCCCCGGCTTTGCGTACTGCAGGCCGGGGCAAGCTGTTTTTATTTCTTATTGAAGCTGTCTTTGAGCGAAACCGAACGGTTAAAGATAGGATGCTCCGGTGTGCTGTCAAGATCCGGGCAGAAATAACCCTGGCGCATGAACTGGAACGAAGCGGGCGCAGAGGCTTTCGCCACATCGGGTTCTACCTTGCAGTCTTTCAGAACCGTCAGCGAATCTGGATTCAAAAGCTCCAAAAACTCGCCGGCTTCCGGATCGGGAACGGTAAACAGGTTATCGTACAGGCGAACTTCTGCCGAAACAGCGGACGCCGCATTGACCCAATGAATGGTTCCCTTCACCTTTCTGCCGTCCGGCGTGTTGCCGCCGCGGGTGGCCGGATCATATTCCGCATAAACCCCAACCACATTGCCGTTTTCATCCTTTTTGCAGCCGGTGCAGCGAACAATATACGTCGTTTTCAGACGAACCTCGTTCCCGGGGAATAAACGGAAATAGCCTTTCGGCGGTGTTTCGGTAAAGTCGTCGCGCTCAATCCAGACTTCGCGTGAAAAATCAACCTTGCGCGATCCGTCCTCGGGGCGGTTCGGATTATTCTCTACCTCGAACTCTTCCACCTGATCCTCCGGATAATTGGTGATGATCAGCTTGATCGGATCGAGCACGCACATCACACGCTGTGCGTTCAGATTCAGGTCCTCGCGCAGGCAATGCTCCAAAAAGGCATACTCCACCGTGCTGTTCACTTTGGATACGCCCAGACGCTCAATAAAGTTACGGATGGAAGCCGGAGTATAGCCGCGGCGGCGCAGGCCGCACAAAGTGGGCATACGGGGATCATCCCAGCCGGAAACGAATTCCCGCTCTACCAGAAGCCGCAGGCGTCGCTTGCTCATGACCGTGTTGTTAATGCCAAGACGCGCAAACTCGATCTGGCGGGGCTTCGAGGGCAGATCTACATTCTGAATCACCCAGTCGTACAGCGGGCGGTGATCCTCAAATTCCAGGGAGCACAGCGAGTGCGTAATATCCTCCATTGCGTCCTCAATGGGATGCGCGTAGTCGTACATAGGGTAAATGCACCATGCGTCGCCGGTTCTGTGGTGAGAGGTATGACTGATGCGGTACAAAACAGGATCGCGCATGTTGAAGTTGCCGGAAGCTAGATCGATTTTTGCCCGCAGCGTCATGGCGCCGTCCGGGAATTCCCCGGCCCGCATTCTGCGGAACAGATCGATGCTTTCCTCCGCCGGGCGGTCACGATACGGGCTGACTGCCGGATTTTTCAGATCGCCGCGGTTTTCCCTCATCTGATCGGGCGTCAGCTGGCATACATATGCAAGCCCTTTTTCAATCAATTTTTCTGCAAGCTGATACATGGTTTCGAAATAATCCGAGGCATAATAAAAACGGTCGTCCCAATCGTAGCCAAGCCAGTGGATATCTTCCTGAATAGCGTCGACATATTCCGTATCTTCCTTGCTGGGATTCGTGTCATCCATGCGCAGATTGCAAATGCCGCCGAACTTTTCCGCAGTGCCGAAATCGATGCAGATAGCCTTCGCATGGCCAATATGAAGATAGCCGTTCGGCTCGGGAGGAAAACGGGTATGAACGCGCTTGCCTTCAAAGCGCCCGCCCGGCGCAATATCTTCTGTAACGAATTCATGAATAAAATTGCCGGCAGACTCCGGATTCAACGGTTCTCTTTTTTCTTCGCTCATCGTATTCTCCCCATTACCCTTCACATTTTTTCAGACCCAGCTCTAACCGGCGCAGGGACTCTTCCCGGCCAAGAATGGCCAGAATCTCCATCGCGCCGCCCGGTGTAACGGTCTGGCCAGCCGCCGCAATTCGAACGGGCCAGAGAAGCGTACCGTTTTTCACCTCGAGCCGCTGTGCCAGCGCCAACAGCGCTTCGTGCAGGCTCGGTACCGTCCAGTCAGGCAGTTCCCTGAGGACAGAAATCGACTCGCGCAGCAGCGGCGCGGAATTTTCAAGCGTCGTTTTGCTCTTCTTATTCACAAAGAAATCAGCGGGATAATCCGGCAGATCTTTCAAAAAGCCGACCATCTCGGGAATCTCGCTTAGCTTTGTCACGCGGGGCTGCAGAATCAGCGTCAGCACAGACCAATCTGCCTCGGTATCGCCGAATGCCTGGCGATAATACGGCATCGCATACTCTGTAAACTGCTCCGGCGTCATGGCACGCAGATACTCCCCATTGAGCCAGGTCAGCTTGTCGTAGTCAAAAATGGCAGGCGACTTGCTGATGCCTTCGATCGAAAAACGTTCGATCAGCCCCTGCATGTCCATTTTTTCCTCATTGTCTTTGGGGCACCAGCCCAAGAGGGCAATATAGTTGATGATCGCCTCAGGCAGATAGCCTTCCTTGACCAGATCGGCAAAGCCGGTGGAGCCATGTCGCTTCGAGAGCTTTGACGCGGTACCGTCGGCGTTTCTGCCCTTGATGAGCGGCAGATGCACATACGTGGGAATCTGCCAGCCATAGGCCTCATACAGCAGATTGTACTTCGGCGTGGAAGACAGATATTCGCTGCCGCGCACCACGTGGGTGATCTCCATCAGGTGATCGTCGATCACGTTGGCAAAATTATAGGTGGGGAAACCGTCGGATTTCAGCAGAACCTGATCCTCAAGCTCCTTATTCTCTACAGAGATGTCGCCGTAAACGGCATCGTGGAACGTAGTGGATCCCTCGGCCGGCATCTTCTGGCGGATGACATAAGGTGTGCCCGCCGCGAGCAGACGATCGATTTCCTCCTGAGGGAGGTGCCGGCAGTGACGGTCGTATCCGCCAAACGTATTTTCCTCATGCAGGGAAGCCAGGCGTTCCTTCGTACAGAAACAGTAATATGCTTTTCCCTCCTGGACAAGCTGCTCGGCATACTTTTTATAGGTATCCATGCGCTCGCTCTGCACATACGGCCCATAAGGCCCGCCGATATCGGGGCCTTCGTCGTGCTGCAGGCCAACCGTTTTCAGGGTGTCGTAAATCACCTCGACAGCGCCCTCCACCTGACGTTCCTGATCGGTATCTTCAATTCTCAGGACGAAATCCCCACCCTGATTCTTCGCAATCAGGTATTCGTACAGCGCTGTGCGCAAATTGCCCACATGCATAAATCCGGTGGGACTGGGAGCAAATCTGGTTCTAATTTTTTTCTCTTGCATATCAACACCCCTTCAGGATTGAGTCGTTTCTTGCTTGAAACGTGTCTTTTCAAAAAATGACGTTGATCGATTTCCCCCGCCTTCGGCGGGGGAAATCGATACCTTCGTCTTTCAGAAGAAAACAGCCTCTTTCTGTTATTATATCAAAATTTGGAATTTATTCAATTATTTTCTTCGTTTTGTGCCAGGTAATTCACGTATTCCTCCAGGCACATGCCCAGTTCATTCATTTTTTGCGCATTCTCTTTGCCGACATAACGGTAATGCCAGGGTTCAAACATGATTTTCGTGATGTCTTCTTTCTCTCTGGGGTAGCGAAGAATAAAGCCATATTCCGCAGCATGCTGCTTCATCCATTCATAGCCCTTTTCTTTCTCAAATTCCGGGCGCACCCCGTTAACGTCGATCGCAAGACCGGTATTATGCTCGCTGTGCCCCGGTTGGGCCACGGCGATAGCGGCCTTTTCCTTGGCTTCTTCCGGACTCATTCCCTTTTGCTCGTTTTCCTTGATTTCGCGTTCCAGCAGCTCTTTTTGCAGCTCCGGCGCACGGTATGCGGAAGAAATCCAAAGTGTTACGTCGTCTTTTAAGGCTGCTGCGGCCATCTGTTTGTACGGTTCCACAAGACGCTCGTCCATTACCATGTCATACGCCTTGACCAAATTGGGCTTATATTGATCCGGAAGACCGTACTCCCAATTGACAAGAAGTAAATCACTGTCTTTTTCCCATACCTTTGCCAGCTCCGCAGCAGACACCGAAGACTCTGTCGGCGTTGATTCCAGAGCAGAAGATTCGATCACCTCAGAAGATGACGGCGCTTCCGAAACACTGGGCATAAAGGTTCTCATCCAGTGGATCATCGGTTCGTTTTGCGCAATAAATAAAAATAAAATCGAAGACGCCAGAATTAAAAGGCAAAGCAGCAAGAGCGCCGCTGTATTTTTCATTTTAGGGTGCTTCATGATATTGCTCCTTATTTTCCATTGTTTCCCTTAGAATACCTCATTTTACTAAAAATATGAGATATATAGTTCCATATACAGAATAGGCACAACAAACCGGCAAGTCCATCTTGCCTTTGGCGAGGACCCAAATGCCTCGTTTTTAAAAAAGTCGTATGGCTATAGTACCATTCTCACTCGATGGAAGCAATCTCAAAATTTACACTTCATAATTCGTTCTCTTTTTCTCATACTAAGGACAGCCTTTGAGTGAAAGGAGGCGAGCTCAGATGATGAATTCCAATGACCGTCCCAATCCGTCGATCGGATGCAGCGTAGACCAGTGTCAGTATCACTGCGGAACACAGGATTTCTGTTCTCTGGAAAAGATTCAGGTTGGTACCCATGAAAAGAATCCTACCATGGACCAGTGCACAGACTGCCAGTCTTTCCGCGTAAAGCAGTAATTAATGCTCTGCCAAGGCAGGCGTTTTCACCGCCGTGTTTCGGCACAGCGGTGAAAACGTACATAATTCGCTTCGGTGCATAGGATATAATAGCCTCACGGAGCCAAAGCAGGGCTTCGGGCGGGTGAGAGCATTATCATCAGCTTTCTGATTTCAAATTTGGAATGAAATCCTGAAAGACCATTTGATGATTTATGATTCGTATCCTATCTAAAAGTAATGGAGGAAATTTCCATGCTTCGCATCGTAGCCTATAACCGGACCGCTGCTGTAGAGTATGCCCGCAAATGGGCGTTTCAGAGAAATCCGGCCTATTATAATTTTGAAAATCTGGGAGGCGACTGCACTAATTTTGCCTCGCAATGTCTTTACGCGGGCAGCGGTGTGATGAACTACACCCCCACGTACGGATGGTATTATAACAGCAGCAGCGACAGAAGCCCCTCCTGGACGGGGGTCGTTTATCTGTATCAGTTCTTGACGCAGAACAAGGGCCCGGGCCCCTTTGCCACAGAGACAGACGCCTCTGAAATGATGCCCGGGGATATTATTCAGCTGGGTGATCAAACCGGCAGATTCTATCATTCCCCTATTGTTGTGGCGGTCGAGCCGGGTGAAATTTACGTCGCGGCCCATACCTTCGACGCATTCATGCGCCCTTTGAGCTCTTATGTATACGACCGCAGCCGTTTTCTTCACATCGAGGGCGTCAGAAAATATCAATAATGCAATTTTTTCTAAAATTCCCTCCCTTTGCCTGAAATTTTTATGAAAATCAGTGCAAAATAAATAAGAGGTGAATTTTATGGACAAAAAATATCCCGATTTATATGCTTTGATGAAGGATGACCCGGCTGCCAAGCATTATTTTGATTCCCTGCCGGAACATGTGCGTTCGGCTATCGCCCAGCGCCCCGGTGGAGTCAATTCCTTTGAGAGCCTGTGCAGCTATGCCGACAATCTGACGCAGGGGGATCGATAACGATGATTCTGCCGCCAGATGTACCGTGGAGTCAGCCTTTTCTGGAAGAAGAAATCTGCGATGACCCGCTGAAACCGATCTCTCAGACTTCGGAAGAAACGCCGTTTCTTCCGTTTCCATTTAAAGACGATTTTTATCGTCCCGAACAAACCCTGTAAGGAAAAACACTGTACCGAAACGGTACAGTGTTTTTTTATCCGATTTTATTTTACGATATTGTTGCCCGTATCCTTCAGTACAACGTCATGGGCACCGCCCTCTACAATAGAGGTTGCGGAAACCAGAGTAATCTTGGCTTTTTTCTGCAGCTCAGAAATGGTCAAAGAACCGCAGTTGCACATGGTGGATCGGATCTTATTGAGGGTCAGGTTCACGTTGTCCTTCAGCGCGCCAGCATAGGGAACATAAGAATCGACGCCCTCTTCAAAAGAAAGCTTGCTGGCGCCGCCCAGATCGTAGCGCTGCCAGTTTCTGGCGCGGCTCGAACCCTCGCCCCAGTACTCTTTCATATAGCTGCCGCCGATGGTCACCTTTCCGGTCGGACTTTCGTCAAACCGGGCAAAATAACGGCCCATCATCAGAAAATCCGCCCCCATCGCCAGCGCCAAGGTCATGTGATAATCGTAAACCAGGCCGCCGTCGGAGCAGATCGGCACGTAAATGCCGGTTCTCTCAAAGTACTCGTCGCGGGCCTTGGCCACGTCGATCAACGCGGTAGCCTGGCCGCGGCCGATGCCCTTTTGCTCGCGGGTAATGCAGATGGAACCACCGCCGATACCGACTTTAACGAAATCGGCTCCGCTTTCCACCAGATACAAAAAACCCTCTCTGTCTACCACGTTGCCGGCGCCAACCTTTACCGTGTCGCCGTAGTTCTCGCGAATCCAGCTGATGGTTTTCTTCTGCCACTCGGAGAAGCCCTCAGAGGAATCGATGCACAGAACGTCCGCGCCTGCCTCGACCAGCGCGGGAACGCGCTCTGCAAAATCGCGGGTATTGATACCTGCGCCAACTACATAACGCTTGTGGTCATCCAGAAGCTCAAGCTTGTTTTCTTTATGCGAGGCATAGTCCTTACGAAATACCAGATAGGCCAGATGCTGATTTTCATCCACGATCGGCAGAGCGTTCAGCTTGTGATCCCAAATGATATTGTTTGTTTCTTTCAGGGTAACGCCCTTTTCGGCATATACTAGCTTGGAGAAAGGAGTCATGAATTCAGAAACCTTCGTGTCCGGGTCCATACGGCTGATGCGATAGTCACGGCTGGTAACAATCCCCAGCAGCTTGCCGGTCGCGGTTCCGTCCTCGGTTACAGCCACGGTGGAATGGCCGGTTTTCTCTTTCAGATCCAGAATGTCCTGAAGCGTCTGATCCGGCTTAATGTTGGAGTCGCTTACCACAAAACCGGCCTTATAGTTTTTGACACGCTGTATCATCGCGGCTTCTTCTTCAATGCTCTGAGAGCCGTAAATAAAAGAAATGCCGCCCTCTTTTGCCAGAGCGATTGCCATTTTATCATCCGAAACAGACTGCATGATCGCCGATACCATCGGAATGTTCATGGAGAGTGCAGGCTCTTCGTCCTTCTTAAATTTGACAACCGGTGTTTTCAGACTGACATTGGATGGAATACATTCAGCAGAGGAATATCCCGGAATCAGCAGGTATTCGTTAAACGTGCGGGAAGGCTCTTCAAAATAATAAGCCATGGATTAATCGACTCCTTTTTCATTAAGACTTCTATTCTTGTCCATTTATTATAATTAGATAATATTATAGTCATATTTTCCACCAATGTAAACAGGCTTGTCCTACAAAATACCCCGTATCCTCTGAAAAATCATGGACATTTTGTCAATGTGCGGAGGAGGTCCCTTTTTCGCGCAGATAAGTCGATTCCAAATCTGCCAAATGCAGCTTGACCGCGATCGGATATTTTTGATAAGCAAGGCTGATCGCGAAGTTCCCGGAGCGCGCGGAATCGTCGAAGCCGCCCATATGCCAGCGGATCGCCACAGCCTCCGCGGGCTTCAAGCGAAGAAAGCGCTCGATCAGAAAGACGGACTTTTCTCCATGTCCATATGGAAAGCTGTCCTCTACCATGTAAAACGGACGCTTCTCCCACGCACCGGTTTCCTCATTCTTTACGTTCTTTGTGGAGGTTTTATAATATTGCGCCTTGCACACATCATGCAGAAGTCCGCAGATAGCGAAGCTCTCTTCGTTGTCTTTTCCCTCTTCAAAATGCTTTTCGCGCATCACGCGGTATACATTGACGCTGTGCTGTGCAAGGCCGCCCAGGCAGGCGCAATGAAATTTTGTGCTGGCCGGAGCAGTAAAAAAGTCGGTGGTGGAAAGCCATTCCAGAAACTCCCGGCTGCCGCTGCGGTGAATATTTGCAGTATAGATTTCTTCAAACTCTTCTTTAGCATTCATTTTTCTTCTCCCCCATTTTGTACACAATGATGCGTTAGATCATACGATTCTTTTTCTGTGCAGCCCTGCCGCAGTAGGCTTCTATTGGCGTAGGTCTGCCCCTTTTACCGGGGTGAATATTTCTTTTGTTCTTTTATATTTGGTATGGAAAGACGAATTTTCTGCGAATTCTCCCAGGGCAATTCTGCTGGCGTAGCGCTTGCCCCTCATCGCCGGGGCAGGCACCTGCTTTCGCTGCAAGGCGGCGTTAAGCAAAAATCGGTCGGCAAGGGCGCTGTCGGCAGTCGCGCTAATGTCGTTTGCGCGTGAAAACAGGAAATTTATTTCGTTTTGCTTCCCCGCGACGTGCGTGCAGGCTCAGCCTGCCGTGAGGTTATTATAGCATAAAACCTTTCCCCTTGCCATGTTTTTCCCGCAAAGAGAAATGCCCTCTGCCGGTCATTACAGGCAGGGGCAAAATTTTCTCTATTGCTGGCAAACCGGGGGGCATTCCAGTTGATCAAACGGAATGGAGAAGGTAACGATTCCGGAAACATACGGCGCGATTTCATACAGCTGGAAATAAAAAGCCACACTGTTATCCGTAAGATAAAACCGGTTGGGATTAAAATACCGCGTGATCAGCTTGCGGTAATTATCAAAATAAATACCGGGACATTTTCTCATATTTTCATCGGCCTGAAACAGGATTTCATCCAGAAGCGCTTTCCGAAAGTTCGTTTTCGGATGAAAGAAATCGCACGCCTGAACAGCCCTGCACGCTTTCAGCGACCAGGTATCGGAACGGCGGATGGTATTGCCGTGTGCTCCGCCCGTATACTCATAGGCATCGCGATACAGGCTGACATAGCAGGAATTGCAGGCAGTCACCTGATACTGCAGAACGGCATCATACGGGTGGAAGGGCACCTTATCTTCCGAGTCGTTTGCATTATGCAGTGCGCAGGCCGCCTGGCGAAACAGGATTGTCGCCGCGTCATGAAAAAAGCATTCCACCTGCCCCCAGATGCAGCGATTGATGATCGTTTCCATTCTTCCGCATTCGGGAAGCTCAAATTTCGGGTACTCAATCTTTACCGTCAATACTTCGGTTCCGGCGCTGCTGAAAGTCTTATCCAGACTGCACATCAAAAATCTGCACTCTTCCGATGAGCTCATTATCATCCCTCCCGTTTTCAATGATATGCCCCGAATTTTGCTTTAGACCATTTTTCGAGAGGATTTTCGTATTCTGAAAGCAGCATAGAAAAAGGCCTCCGCACAAAGCGAAGGCCTTTCAGAAAAACCAGATTAGTTTTTAAATACCGCCGCACCCCGATTGGAGCGTTCCAAATAGCCGGTGGCTGTTGCCAGACGCTGACGCACACGAAGGATTCCGCCCGCGTAAACAGCGTTGATACCGGTGGAAGAAAAAATCAGAAGGAACAGCATTGCGGTCTGACCCCAGAAGATCGTAACATCTGTAAAGCCGTGTACCAAAATAGCGCAGGAACAAGCGGCCAGAAGAATATTCATGTTCCCGCAGATTCTGCTGCGGAAACGAGTCAGTACAATTTTAGCCTGACAATACAAATATCCAGTAATCACCGCTGCGCCGACCAGACCAAAATTCAATAATGTATCCAGATACAGGTTGTGAGCGTGATATGTTTTGTATCCAAAATATTCTTCACAGGCCAAACGGTAGGCTGCCGCGCCCTGGCCAAAGAACGGATGATGCTCGATTCCCTTGACGGAAGTCATCCAGATGTTGACCCGCTGATCCCATGATTGATCAATAAACTCAATGCGGGGGAACAGCTCCGGCATCATCAGACCGGCTGCCACCAGGAATATCCCGCTGACGCCGATGATCGTTGCGACTTTGCGCTTCCCTTTCAGGAAAAGGAATACAAGCACCGCAAGTCCGAGAGAAAAGATGGCCGACATGCTGGCCGAAAGATAAAGCCCCACAAGATTGCTGGCGATCACGATCAGATAAAACCGACGATTCTGTGCATTGGTAATCATCCGATAAAGAGCGATCAGAACAACAAATTCGATCATGGTCGCATAGAAATTTGCGTTAGTGAACGTTGAGATCGGGCGGAACGAAGGCTCCGTCGCGTAAGTGGAAATCTTTTGAAATACTGCCACCACTGCACACGCCACACTGCTCAGGCAGGCGGTATCCATCGCCTGATCAAAAAGCTGCTTCGTCATAAAGCTGCGGATATAGAACCCGCAGACCAAAAGAGCCGCGGCAAACAATGAATAAGCGCTTCCAATATGGTTATTGTATACTTGCCCGACAAAACCGGTAAACAGAAAAAATAATACAATTCCTATAGAATACGGATCTCCAAAAGCCTCTGCTCGTCTTTCGTAATTGATAACCGTCATAAATGCAATCAATGAAACGGCCGCCATACTGACATAAAACGGTAGAAAAATAGATATCGTCAGAAACAGCACCAACATGCCGTTCAGGTCCTTGCCCGATTTTAAAGAGATAAAATCGAACGCGTCTTGCTTAAAAATGGTATCAATCTCCTTTCTTTCTGCAGCAGAAATTCACCTGCACAGAATTGTGAAATTACAACTCATTTTCTGTTCACCTTCACTAATCATCCATTATACCACAAATAAGATTTGCAACAAGACGCATAATTGTTAAATGGAGAAATGCCATATCTGCGTTTTTTGGATAACTCTACAAAAATTATGACGTGATTTTGAATTTTCAGAGATTGAAGCCAATCCTTTTTTCTGTTTAGGGTATACTGTTAAAAAACATAAGGTGGATGAAAACAAATGACTGAACCGTCACAAACTTATTTTGAACGGTTTCATCCCGACTATTCAACCGGACTGACGCAGGAACAAATTGACCAACGGCGGCAACAAGGTCTTTTTAACGGGGAATCAGACATAAAGACAAAGTCGGTGAAAGAAATTGTTTTACAGAATATTGTTACACCCTTTAACATATTAAACGCCGTTCTGGCCTCTTTGATTTTACTGGTAGGTTCCTATAAGAACCTGCTGTTTATGGGTGTTATCCTCAGCAACCTTCTGATTGGAATTTTTCAGGAAATTCGTGCCAAACGAACCATAGATCGCCTGGCTTTGATTGCCGAGCCGAAAGCCAAGGTGATCCGAAACGGCGAACAGCTCACCATTGAAGTCCACGACGTTGTTTTGGACGATATTCTGTTTTTGGAAGCGGGCAACCAAATCTGCACCGATTGTATCATATGCAGCGGCGAGTGCGAAGTAAACGAATCCCTGCTGACCGGCGAATCGGATCCTGTTCCTAAAAAGCCGGGCGACACGATGCTTTCGGGCAGCTTTATCGTCAGCGGAGCCTGCCACGCTCAGGTAGAACATGTTGGAAAGGACAATTACGCGGAGCAGATTTCTCAGGATGCCAAATACCTGAAAAAGCCAAATTCTGAAATCATGACCTGGATTAACCGCATTATTCAGGTAATTGGAGCCATCATCGTACCGATCGGGCTGACTCTGTTTTATAAGCAGCACTATGTTCTGCAGACTGCATTTTCCAAATCGATCGTCAGTACAGTAGGCGCTCTGGTCGGCATGATCCCCGAAGGGCTGGTTCTTCTGACGAGCGTCGTGCTGGCTGTCAGCGTCATTCGCCTTGCTTCGCACAAAACGCTCGTTCAGGAGCTGTATTGTATCGAAACGCTGGCCCGCGTCGATGTCCTGTGCCTGGACAAGACCGGCACGATTACCGAAGGCACCTTACAGTTTGACGACCTGGTTCTTTGTAATGGCACGGAGCAGGAACAGGCGGAAACCGCTCTGTGCGCCCTGACCACCGCACTGCCGGACAACAATCCCACCATGGACGCGGTGCGCAAAAGCTTCTCTTCCCCTCCCGGCTGGAACTGTGAGGAGATCATCCCGTTTTCCTCCGCCAAAAAATGGAGCGGCGCTTTTTTTGAAAATCAGGGCAGCTTTATCCTCGGCGCGCCGGAGATTCTTCTGCCGGACAAGTCCTCCGACATCCGGCGCGACGCCGATTCTTATGCACAAAGCGGACAGCGGGTTCTGCTGCTCGTAAAATCCGCCGGGCGCTTTCAGGACAAGGAGCTTTCGGGCGAGCTGGAGCCGATGGCCCTGCTTTTGTTCAGCGACAGAATCAGGCCGGAGGCCCCTCAGACATTGATGTATTTTGCCGAGCAGGGCGTTGATCTCAAGGTGATTTCGGGTGACAATCCAATTACGGTTTCAAACATTGCCCAAAAGGCCGGTATGGAAAATGCAGACAACTACGTGGATGCAACAACTCTGAAAACACCGGAAGACCTGGCGGAAGCCGCCGAACGCTACACGGTTTTCGGCCGCGTAACCCCGCAGCAGAAGCTCGATCTCGTCAAAATACTGAAGGCGAAACATCACACGGTCGCAATGACCGGTGACGGCGTCAACGATGTTCTGGCCCTGAAGGAGGCCGACTGCAGCATTGCGATGGCTTCGGGAAGCGACGCCGCCAGAACCGTTTCTCAGCTGGTGCTGCTGGACTCGAATTTTGCCTCCCTTCCCAAGGTAGTGCACGAAGGGCGGCGTTCGATCAATAACCTTCAGCGTTCAGCCTGCCTGTTTCTGGTAAAAGCGTTTTTCTCCGCGATTATCGCCGTATACTTTATCTTCGCGCCGTATGACTATCCCCTACAGCCCATTCAGTTTTCTCTGATCAACCTGTTTGCAATCGGCGTTCCATCCTTTATTCTGGCAATGGAGCCAAATAAAGACAGAATCCGAGGAAAATTCATCGTCAACATCCTTACAAAATCTCTGCCGGGCATGCTCGCCATGGCGCTCACGATCATCATTTTGATGCCGGTCGGCACCTTCTTTCATTTGTCGGATGATGAGGTGTCCACCGTCAGCGTGATTCTGATCGGCGCTACCGGCTTGATGAACCTGCTGAGCATTTGCCTGCCGTTCAACACCCTGCGAAAGGTGCTGTTCTACTGTATGTCTCTCGGATTTTTAACCGCCATGCTGCTGTTCCATGACTTCTTCTCTCTGGTTCATCTCACTGCGCCGATGCTGTTGGTTATCGCGGTAATGATGATCTTTTCGGCGTGTGTTATCACGATCATCTATCGTATGGTCAAGGGTTTTTACCATCTGGAGGCCGTCCCTGCTGTACACGCGGAAAAACCCCGCAAAAGGAAAAAGATTCTCTGAGTCTTTCCTGCTGCAAAAAGTAACACGCAGCAACCTGGATTGATACTTATTGCCTGAACCAAATGAAAATATCGACATGCAAAGCACTTTCAGGCGTTGCCTGTGCAGCGAGGTTTTATGGTCTTGGTGAAGCTCACTTTAGCACAAGGATTCAGGATTTGTGTTCGTAAGCACAATAAAAAACAAGCTGGCAGCCATTGAGACTGCCGGCTTGTTTTTTATTTGGGGATTTCTTTTCCGGAAATCCGGGAATCCCTTTAACTCGTGTTTTCCCACATATGCCCAAAACAACCAATATCTACCGGTTCCTTGGTACAGGACAATGGCTTATAATGGATATATATCCCGTTACAGCAATCCAAAAAGAAATATTGAAGGAGTGTTCTAATGACTTGCACAAAATGCGGAAATACCACGAGCAACGGGGAATCTTTATGCGAACAATGCTCGGGTGAAGAAAATGGATCGATCCCGGTGAATGGAGCCGGACCGGGAAAGCCCGGAAAAATTAAAATCGCCATCATAGCACTGGTATCAGTTTTTGTTCTGCTGGCTGGAGTGGTTACGGTGGGTAAGCTCTTTTTCAACCGCGACTTCATGCAGTTGACTCAGGGCAAAACCAAATACGCACAAAACATCGAGTTGGCAACGGCACAAGAAAGCGCGAAACAGCTCGTATCTATCCTGGATAAAGGCGTCGGTCTGGCCCAGGGCTATGATAAGCCGAAAACACTGAATTCTGCCGTGCAGTTCAATGTCAAATTACAAGATCAGCTTTTAAAAGATCTTAACCTTCCGGCGGAACAGTCTGCGGCGGTTCAGAAAACAATGGAATACCTGAACAGCCTGAACATGAGCGCAAAAACGCTTATTAATGAAAAAGGCACACAGACCAGCCTTACAATAACAGATCCGTCCGCGCTGAAGCTGACTGTTGATTCACTTGTCTATAAGGACGGGAAAACGTATATACATATCCCGGAAATTCTGAACAAATATTTGGTGGCTGAGAGCTATCCGGCTTCTCAGGTGACCCCTTACAGCATTTCGCAAATAAAATACGACCCGGTAAAACTGCAGGACAGCCTGGATAACCTTGCCTCTATTTATGCGAATTCCCTTTCCGCAGCTGCAATGAAAGCGGAAAACGACCAGAGCATTACGGTTGACGGTGTAACGGTTCAGGGACAGAGACTGACGGCCTCGTTGACTGCACCCCAGACCGCGGCCATGGTAAAAGCAATTGCAGAGGCCGCCAAGAATGACGACTACCTTTACACCTTTGTGTCAGACAATTACAGCCTGTTTGCAGGATTGGCCGGAACCGATGCGCAGGCATCTTCGGAGAAGCTTACAAAAGAAAACTACGGCAAACTCATCGACGAGCTTTTCACCAGCCTGAATCTGGAAGAGGACGGCGTCACTTTTTCCGCGGTTTCCTATCTCTCTCAGAACGGAGACTTGCTGGCCCATTCTTATGAAAGCCAGGACAACACTGGAAAAGCACAGTTGAACTATATGATCACTGACGAGAAGTACGCGGTTGAATTCCTGATCGACCAGAAGACCGGTTTCCTTTTCACCAATACAAAAACCGCTGAAGGAACCGGTAAAATACACCTGGATATCCGAGGCGAAGAAGAGCCGAAAAACATCGGCATAAATGTAGATTATTCCGGATGCAAGATGGTTCCGTTCCTGGATTCCGAGACCTTGGTCGGCACTTATACGGTTTCCTTGTACGATCCCAATCATGAAATCGGGAAATATGTAGAGGAATCCGAGCTTCCGGCAGCGTTCAATCAGCTGGATCAGGCAAGTTTAAGAGTGGAGACCACTCTGAATGGGGCCGAGCTCAACGACCACATCCAACTGGACATCCCCAATGTTCTGTCGGCGCTGGTAGTTCAAAAAACCAGCGGTACGATCGGTAATCCGTCCATTCCCTCACAGCCCGAGCCGGGTCTGGTGGCCGACCTTTCCAAAGATGAATCCGGTGAGGTGATGAACGAGCTGTCCATAGGCGGGATCAAGTTCCTGGCCGAAACACTGAAAAAAGATCCCGAACTGGCGGCGGTTTTTGCCGCATTCGGAATTCCCAAAGAGCAGATTGAGATACTTGCCGCCTACTATGCTCAAGCGTAACACGGCAATTCTAATGAACAATTGAAGAACGATAAAAAATCGAACCACAATAAAACAGGGAGGCAGCAAATCGGCTGCCTCCCTGTTTCTAGTCATAATGGCTTTTTCGATTTTCTGAGATGTACGCTTCCTTTCGCGTGTCAAAACCTTGGGTATGGTTTTATGGCAGGCGCAGCTTTGGTTTTTCTTGCTCAAAGCAGCCCGCTGATTTTTTCAGGCAGCGTTTTCCTCTGTTACCGTATAAACTGGCTGCTGGAATAGCCGATGATGCCGTTGTAATTGACAACATACCATCCCTGCCATTCTCCCAGAACGGTAATTGTGGCGCCATTGGGAGCCTGACCGATCACGGCGGCATCCAGACTGGGTCTGTTGCGAATGTTCAGATTCCCTCCCTGCGTTACAACCTTTGCGGTACGCGCCGGCTGAGGGTTGTCGATAAACGGAATCCCGAAAATCTCTGTCAGGGATTTTACCAGATTGGCCGCGATCTCCGGCATATGGGTCACCAGCCATTCTGCATCTTCGGGGTTGTCGTGGTACGCCGTTTCAATCAGAACCGCCGGGGCGTTTGTCTTTGTGATCTCCGCCAGCGTTGTGGTCGGCATCGTGCGCACCCTATCGGGCAGTGGGTAAATCTCTTTGTAATTTCTGGCAATAATCTCCGCCGCACGGCTTCCGGCAGTGCTGTATGGATAGTAATAGACATCAGTGCCGCGCAATTGGCCGGAAAGTTGCGGGGGCGCAGCATTGGAATGCAGTGCCAGATGCAGGTCGTAATACCCTGCGTTGGACTCGCGGATTGCCTGGCCGAGAGTCATGCCGACCGTATTTCGCGTAAAGCGGATTCCATTGGCGCGCAGGTACGGCTCCATATTGTCCGCGAGAATATTCATATGATATTGCTCACTTCCGCCGTTTACGTACTCATTATACGGCTGCAGGGACGGACTAAGATAAATATTGGGCATAGACAGCTTCCTCCTTTTGTTCCATGATATGCACAAAAGAAAGAACCGGTAATCATAAGAAGGCTTATTTTAGCCGTCCAGCAAAAAAACTTTCGCTCGTTTTGCCGGGAGCGCGCAAAAAACGCCCCAGCAGATACAGACTTTCCGGATCGCGGGTAATATCGTTGATTCGTTCCTCACAGCTTAAAGAGGCCCGAAAGCCCATTGTGTGCACGACCGGGAAGGATTCTTTGCTGATGATTCCAAACGGATAGGTAAACGCAGTGGGCGTCCACCCTGTGTGGGAGCGGACAAGCTCCTGCATTTCGCTCAAATCATTGGTTAAAAGCGACGTATATGCCTCTATACTTTCCCGTTTGTTCTTCTGCGCGCCAAGGCGCCCCGTATCGGCGGTTCCGTGCAGATGGTAGCTGTGATTCTGAATCTCTACCATGCCGGATTGCATCATTTCGTTGATTTCCGTCCAGGTAATGTGAGAATACAGTTCGTTTTCTTCACCGGACTCACTGTACTTTTGCGTAAAATACCCGATCGGCGAGATCACGATCTTCATATTATATTTTAAGGACAAGGGGTAGGCATACAAATAGTTGTTATAGTATCCGTCGTCAAAGGTGAGCATCACGGGCTTTTCCGGCAAAGGCTTATCATTGTCGACATAATCGATGAGATCCTGAACCACTACCGCGGTATAGCCCTTCTCTTTTAAATATTTCATGTCGCTTTCCAGCAGCTGTGGGGAGATCATATAGGTTCCCTGGTGCCGGCTGTCCTTTACTATCCCGTGGTACATTACAATCGTGAGCGGCACCCCTTCAAATTTCCGGTTGATGCCCAGCGCACCCACGGTGGCCCCTGTCACACCGGTGACCAGCAGAATCATAACCATCATCAGAGCGGCCAGATTTTTTTTATTTCGAAGACTGACAGTGAAAAACATGAGCATAGGCCCCTTTTCTTTTTATAATGAAGTCAATTTACTTGCAACCTTAAAAAAGAATGAAACATCATAACAATCTGTTGCTTCACATTTTTGAGCGTAATAAAAGCCTACTCAAATAGAAAGTAAGCTTTTCGATTATTTTCTTGTATTTTTTTATGACCCATGATATACTAAAAATAAACAATAACTTTTCCTGAAATATCCAAATATTTCTTTGAACTAGACACTTTTCTCAGCAAAATAGGACGATAAATCCATATTATATAGATTTATCCATCTGTTCTAAATTTGCGCAATTCGTTTTTTCGGAGGCTCCTCCATGAAAAAGTTAAGACTACCGTGCCCTAAAAAAATAACTGCGCTTTGTTTGCTGCTTGCCAGTACCTCGCTGCTCGGCGCATGCGCGCCGGTCACTTCTGCTGAGGTTACGGCCCGCAACAGTGTTTTATCCGCAGCGGCTCTTTTGAACCGTCCCGCCGCCGCAAATACGGAAAATCGCATCTCTGCATCGAATAACGGTGTTGTAAAGCAGATGGCCTATGAATCTGTTCCGTTCCAAACGGCCGCATCAACCGTATACTCCCGTAATGGCGTTATCATTGATGCCAGCACCGCTTCCAACGGCTATATTCAGATCAAGTATGCGGGTGTCGAAAAGCGGCTGAAGGTTCAGATCAGAAAGGACAGTGCGGCCTACAATTACGATTTGAACAGCAAAGGCGTTCCGGAAACATACTCCCTGCAAATGGGAAGCGGACAATATTCCGTCCGCGTTCTGGAAAACGTATCCGGGAATTACTATAAAGAATTATATAATGTTCCTCTGGCGGTGACGCTCTCGAGCGAAACGGCCCCGTTTCTGCATGCAAATCAGTATGTCAATTACAGTGCTTCCTCTCTGGCGGCACAAAAGGCTGCTGAACTATGTGCAGCTTCCGGCACCGACGTGGAAAAACTCAAAGCCATTTACAACTATATGATTCAAAACATTAAATATGATTACGATAAGGCTGCCAAGGTAACCTCCAACTATGTACCGAATGTGGACGCGGTTCTGACTGCTCAGAAGGGAATCTGCTTTGATTACTCTTCCCTCATGGCGGCGATGCTCCGTTCTCAGGGGATTCCCTCTAAAGTGGTGGTTGGATCTGTTGATACACTTGCCGTCACACATGCCTGGAATGAGGTTTATTTACAGGGAACCGGATGGATCACCATCAAGATCGAGGTATCCAAAACAGGCTGGAATCTGATGGATTCCACACTGGGTGCGTCCAATACCATCGGAGCCGGATACACGGCGGCCCGTATCTATTAACCGACGAAAGCCGGAGGAAACAACATGCAACAAAAAGAACGTACCGTTTTTACAGCAGGTGAGCTTTCGTTGATCTGCTCACAAATTTCCTGGATGTTAGAATCGGCAATTCCTTTGGAAGAAGGAATTGCCGTAATTTGTGAAAACACTGAAAATCCCAGGCAGAAAAAGATGCTTCAAAGCGTGTGCGACGCAGTTACCCAGAGCGGCTCATTCAGTCATGCCATGCGCGAATCCGGTTTCTTCCCTTCCTATATGGTTTCTATGGTAGAGATCGGGAAAAAGACCGGCAGACTGGACGACGTGATGGCCGTCCTGGCCGTTTACTATGAACGGGAGGATCAGATCTGGCGCCAGATCAAGGGGGCCGTCACCTATCCCCTGGTACTGATTTTTATGGTCGCGGCAATCCTTGGTGTGCTTTCCGCCAAGATTCTGCCGGTATTCCAGCAGGTATTCGATGGACTGGGCGAGGATTACCCCACCGTTTCGTTTCGTGCGGTCAATATGGGGATCGCCGCCGGCCGGGTCACTGTGATCATTATGCTGCTGGTTGGGCTTTCCATCCTTCTTGCGCTCCTGTTCGCCGGAACCCAGCGCGGCCACGCCGCTTTTCTTTCTGTCTGCTACCGAATCCCTTTCCTCGCCAGGATCATCAACCGGATCGATTCCGCTCAGTTTGCTTCTGCGCTGTCCATCCTGCTCAGCAGCGGTTACGACGTTTCGGAATCTTTAAACCTGATGCCGGAACTTCTGCAGAACCCGCGCAACCTTGAAAACGCGAAGAAAGCGGCTCATGCCGTGGAGGATGGAGCCTCCCTTTCAGCCGCCCTGCGGCAGACCGAGCTCTTCTCCGGGCCGCGCTACAGTATGATCCGCGTGGGAGAAAGCGCTGGCAGCATAGAAAAAGTTCTGTCGAAAATTGCAGACATCGATACCGAGGAAGCGTTGGAGCTGATGAACCAGAAAATCGCCCTGATTGAACCGGTTTTGGTCGGTCTGGTTTCTGTGGTGATCGGTGCGCTCCTGCTTTCCGTGATGCTTCCGCTGATTGGGATTATGACCAGCATGATTTAGAGAGGGATTTTCATGAACATGCGCCGTTTTTTATCTGTGGCCCTGTTTGCAGTGCTTCTTGCCGTCCTTTCGATCGGTTTTACCCATCTGGAGCGGGTCAATCACCAGAATGCCAGTAATCTGCTGCTTCAAAAAATCGACCGGGCTGTCATCAACTGCTATGCGATTGAGGGAACCTACCCTCCCAGCTTTGCATACCTGGAAGAAAACTACGGAATCCATATTGACGACAAAAAATACTACGTCGACTATCAGATTTTCGCTTCGAACATTAAGCCCGAAATTCGCCTTGTGGAGCGGGGACATTCCGAGGAGGCCAAGCCGTGAACCCAAAAGCACACCAGTCTACGCAAACCCTCTTCGCTCTGCTGATTGCCTGTGTTTTTACCGCCGCTTCGCTTTTTCTGGTGATATTGGGAGCCGATTCCTACCGGAACAGTCTGCACTCGATCACTGTCAATCACCAGATTCGTGCCGCACTTTCTTATACGGCCAACCAGATTCGTTCCGCAGACAACGCGGAGAATATTTCGATTGAATCGCTTGACGGTCAACAGGTGCTGTTGATTCGTTCTGAGGAAGCCGAGCGGAACGGAAACACCTATCTGTATTTCCGCGACGGATATTTAATGGAGCTTTTTGCCGGCGATCAGGACCCTTTTGAGCCGGAATATGGAGAGAAAATAACGGAAATCAAACAGTTTGCCGTAACCAAAAGCGGCAATTTATTTGTTGTCTCCGCAACTGCTCTGAACGGCAGGCAATTTTCAGTTTCTGTCTGCCCAAGAGCCTCTTAACAGAATGAGGTGAAGCCTGATGAAATACGCCGTGCGGATTCATCCTTTTTTTATAGAAATTCTATTTGTGATCTTTTTTCTCGCAGTTTCTTCCGTCGCCGTATTGCAGATTTATGTTGCAACGAACACCGCCGCAAAAAAGAACACAGATACCCAGTTTGCTATGGCAGCCGCGCAAACGGCTGCAGAAACACTGCACTCTGTGAAAAGCCCCGCTGACGCAGAGCAGGCTTTTGGAGAAAAGAAAACGACAGAGCAGGGGGAGATTTTTCTCACCCAATATGACGAGAACTGGGCCCCGGTTTCTTCAGGCGGCATTTACTACGCGGAAAAGCAGCTTCAGTCTACCCCGGTGGAAGCCGGTACCATTATGACATTGCGGATTTCAGTTTATTCCGAGAAAAACGATGATAAAAAAGAGCTTTTCTCTCTGACCTCTCAGCGCTATTTCCCCTCTTCCGGCTCAGAACAGGAGGGTGCGTAGATGAAGCAGAGCAGAAGACTGCCGTTCCCGGGCGTAGGCCTTTCTTCCCTCTTTATGGTGTTTGTCATTTTGTGCCTGACCGCCTTTGGCATCCTGTCCTTTTCCGCCGCGAAATCGGACTGGGATCTCACACAAAAGCACGTGCAAAGCGTTCAGGCCTATTATGCCGCCGACTCCAAGGCACAGCAGGTGCTGAGCGGTATTGACGCAAGGCTCTATCGCCTTCTTCAGGAAAATCCCGTGGTGAACGAAACGGAGCTGGCCCGGCACCTGAACGGTACGGTGATCGACGATGTTTCCTTATCTCTTACAGCGGATTCTTCCGGCAGTAAAATTGCTTTTTCAGTACCTGCGGGTTCTGTTCAGGAAATCCAGGTGGAGATACAGCCCATAACCGGGCCGGAGCGCTACCGGGTTCTTAGCTACCGGCTGGCTGCCTCCAATGAATGGAACGGAGCCGATCAGCCGCTGGAGCTCTGGCAGGGCTCTCAGCCTTAACTGAAATGAAAGGAATCTCACCCCATGGAAATGATGGAAATGCTTCAAACAGCCGTATCAAAAGGTGCATCCGATATTTTCATTATCTCTGGCTGCCCGGCTTCCTATAAAATCAACGACGTGATTCAGCCGATGAACGAGGAAAAGCTGATGCCGGACAACGCAAAGCAGATGATCTCGCGCATATTTGAAATTGCGAGCCAGCGTGATTTTCAGTCCTTTTTGCAGAAGGGCGACGACGATTTCTCCTTTTCCATTCCCAAGCTGGGGCGGTTTCGCTGCAACGCATATCTGCAGCGGAATTCCTGTGCGGCCGTTCTTCGCATTCTGGGATTTGAACTCCCCGAGCCTCACGCACTCCACATCCCCCAAGCCGTGATGGATCTTGCCAATAAAGAGCGGGGGCTGGTTCTGATTACCGGCCCGGCCGGCAGCGGCAAAACCACCACTCTCGCGTGCCTGATCGAACAGATCAATCAAACGCGGAACAGCCATATTATTACGATTGAAGACCCGATCGAGTTTTTGCATGCACATAAAAAAAGCATTGTCAGCCAGCGCGAAATCGACAATGATACCCGGGGATATATTCCGGCGCTTCGTGCTGCGCTGCGGCAGGCACCCGATGTGATTTTAATCGGTGAAATGCGCGACTACGAAACAATTTCCACAGCTGTAACGGCGGCTGAAACCGGCCAGCTGATCTTCTCTACGCTTCACACTCTGGGTGCTTCCAATGCGATTGACCGCATTGTCGATGTGTTTCCACAGAATCAGCAGTATCAAATCCGCGTTCAGCTTTCGATGGTGCTGCAGGCCGTCGTTTCCCAGCAGCTGATTCCCTCAATCGACGGTACCCTTGTTCCCGCATTTGAAATCCTGCTTGTTAACAGCGCGATCCGCCACATGATCCGTGAGGCGAAAACCCATCAGATCGACAATACCATTTCTGCAAACGCGGAAATCGGAATGCTCTCAATGGACAGCGACCTGCTGCGCCTTTATCGGGAAGGGATCATTTCCAAGGAAAACGCGCTCACTTACTGCACCAATGTGGAATTGATGAATAAAAAGCTGTCTATGTGATTTTCTGTCAGCACAACCAGAAACACATATTTTCCCAAAAGAGAAAGCTCCTGTTCCAGATTCTTCGGAACAGGAGCTTTTCAATGATCGGGTTTTGCGCTCGGCAAAATAATACCTGATTCAAAAGGGCCTTCGGAGACTGAACAATCCGTCTCTGGAGGCCCCTTTATTATTTGAAATCTTTCTTTACAACAGTTCCACCACATGATAAATCATAAAGAAATGCAGGATGCTGCCGGCCAGCACAAACAGGTGCCACACGCAGTGCAGGTAAGGGGTCTTCTTCCCTTTCTGATAAATCAAAGCGCCCACAGTATAAGCAACGCCGCCTGCAATCAATAAAATCAAATCGCGCAGCTGAAGCGCCTGAATCAAAGGCCCGAATGCAAACACGACAATCCAGCCCATCGCAATGTAGCAGATCATCGATAGCTTGCGGAAACGCTCCATATCCACTATATTCAAAAGGATGCCGGCAATAGCGGCGGCCCATACAATAGAAAAAAGGACAAAGCCCGTTTTCCCCGCTAACGCGATCAATGTGATCGGCGTATAGGAACCGGCAATCAGCAGAAAGATGGTGCAATGATCCAGCACCTGAAACACGCGCTTGGCCTTGCACACGCCAAAGGCATGGTACATGGTAGAAACAAAATACAGCAAAAAGAGAGTTACTGCATAAATGCTGACAACCGCCTGCGGAAAAATCTCTTTTGGAGCCGCCGCCTGCAGAAGAAATAAGGCTACCAGCGCCAAAACGACCCCGATGCCGTGTGTAACCGCATTCGCAACCTCTTCTCCTACACTGTACGACGGCAATCCCAATTCGCAGCGCCTGGTTTTACGCCACTCGTTTTTCTCTTCTCTTGTTTTTTCTTTGAGCGCATACCCGTTTAAGTGCAGCGCCCGTTCTGATTGTTCTGCCAATTTGAGGCACCTCCGTCCTGTGTAATGTAGTTTTAAAAACTAGATGTTATAATTATATTAATCCTAATGATTCGGTTTGTCAATTGGTTTCAGATAAAATTTTATTAAATTTTCAAACTGAAAATTCCTTTGGTTTTTCATTAAAATGGATTTTTCTTTCCCAAAACAGCTTGAACAGAAAAAATGAAAATATACACTTTCAGCGGTAAAAAAGATGGTTCCAGCCAGAGCCAAAACCATCCCTTTTTATTGCGCAGCATTTCATTTTCCGAATCATTTTTGGATTGCTTATTGCAAAAAATCACGATTCCCACAGAGAGTTCTGTTTTCGGCGGATCAGACTGCGGCGTTCCGCAGTTTTTTCCGCATTGACTGAAAGGGTTCCGTCATCACCGATTTCCAGCACGTCCCCCTCGTGTACATCCTTCGGGAGCTCCGACAGCTCAATGGCAAAGAATTTTTTCTCTCCGTCCTCGCAGATGGCATATACACCCTCGAAACGGTCGACAATCAGATTTTTCATAGAATCACCTTTCTGTTTGATAGGTAACGCTTATTCCGTCACTGCAGTATAGCAGCGTACCACTGACATCGGTACGCCCAATCGTGGCGGAAAAACGGTTCAGACGATCCATCACCTCGCGGCTCGGCAGCTCATAATGACTATCCGCCACAGAAACCGCAGCATATTGGGGGCGCACCGCAGCCAAAAAAGCAGCCGTGCTGGAGGTTTTACTGCCGTGGTGCCCTACTTTCAGCACATCCGCGCGAAGACTCTGTTTGGAAGACAAAAGCGCCGACTCCTCCTCGGTTTCCGCGTCGCCCATCAGCAAAAACCGGGTCCGCCCGAATGTAAGCATCAGTACAATGGAATTGTTATTTGTTATGTCCAGCACCGACAGCGGCGCCAGCACCTGGACGGAAAGCTCCCCCAGATTCAGGGCGTCGCCGCCGCGCAGATACTCTACCGGTATCTGCTTTTTCTTCAGAGCTTCCATCGTATTGGTGTAGGCAAAATCAGACGGAATCAGCTTTTCCGGCAGCTGCGGCATAAAGTAGCGGTCTACTGAAAATTCTTCGATCACCCCGCCAAGCCCGCCGACATGGTCGCTGTCCGGATGCGTGTTAATGACATAATCGAGGGTCGTCACCCCACGCCTGGCCAGGTAGCGGCTCACGTTCTCAGCCTGATCCGGCGTTCCGCCATCTACCAGAAGATATTTCCCCTGGCATTCCACCAGAATGGAATCGGCTTTCCCAACCTCAAGCACATGCATCGACATGGGATAACCATCTGCTACGCTCGAGAAGTCGGACAATCCGACGGCGGAAAACGCCTGTCGCCACCAGGCAGAATACCCTCCTGGAAACAAAACGGGTAAAATACCAAGGCAAAGCAGAACTGCCGCAAGGGCGGTCAAAAATGCTCGCTTTTTTCGGAATTCCGCTTGGGTCGTTTGTGGCTTCATCCCAGGATTTCTCCTTTGAGCGGGTTTAGGGCTGGTATACAAATGAAAAATAAAGGATATTTTGAGGAACAACAAAATTAAAGTTGTGCCGCAGGAATCCTCTAAGGGTAAGCGTACAGAAGGTACAGGGATTATCCCAGAGTTTTTATGCAGCCGCAGCCTGTTTCCTGTTTCTGTCCGAAGGACACTGAAAACCAGTACCAGCAGTCTCTTAGGCCTGCTCGCCGCGGTCCGCCTGCTGCATGGTCATTTCAAGGTATTGCTGGCGGGTCAGAAGCACCTGACGCGGTTTCGAGCCCTCGTGAGGGCCTACCACTCCCAGTTGCTCCATTTCATCGATCAAACGCCCTGCGCGGGCATAGCCAAGGCGCAGCCGCCGCTGGAGCAAAGAGGTAGAGGCCTGTCCCGCCTCGATGACGCATTTAATCGCTTCGTTCATCATGGGGTCCGTCATTTCTGAATCCGGGCCGTCTCCGTCAGAAGCGCCCTTCTCTGCCACTGCGTTGCGCTCGATCTCTTCAATGACCGACTGATCATAGCCGGAATCCTGCACCTTTTTCACATAGGTAACGACAGATTCGATTTCACTGTCGCTAACGAAGCAGCCCTGAATGCGGATCGGCTTCTGTGATCCGACGGGCGAAAAGAGCATATCGCCGCGCCCCAGCAGCTTTTCGGCGCCGCCCATATCCAAAATAGTGCGGGAATCGATCTGAGACGAAACCGCAAAGGCGATTCGGCTTGGGATGTTGGCCTTGATGATACCCGTAATAACGTCTACGGAAGGACGCTGCGTCGCGATGACCAAATGCATTCCCGCCGCGCGGGCCATCTGCGCCAGACGGCAGATGGAATCCTCCACCTCGTTCGGCGCGGCCATCATCAAATCCGCCAGTTCGTCGATAATAATGACGATCTGCGGCAGATGCGGCATGGGATTGCCGTCCTCGTCCTGATTATTCTTGCTCTTTGCGAGCTTATTATAAGAAGCAAGGTCGCGTACATTATTTTCCGCAAAGATTTTATAGCGTTTGAGCATTTCCGTTACGGCCCAGCCCAGCGCACCGGCCGCCTTGCGGGGATCGGTCACCACAGGCACCAGCAGATGCGGAATTCCGTTATAAATTCCAAGCTCCACCACCTTGGGGTCGACCATCAGAAAACGCACCTCATCCGGGGTGGACTTATACAGAAGGCTGACAATCAGCGAGTTGATGCACACCGATTTACCGGAACCCGTGGAACCGGCGATCAGCAGATGTGGCATCTTTGCCAGATCGGTAACCGCTACCGCACCGGCAATATCGCGCCCTAAGGCGACTGTCAGCTTGCTTTTCGCCGACACAAAGGGATTCGATTCCACCAGATCGCGCATGCGAACCACATTGATATTTTTATTGGGCACCTCAATACCCACAGCTGCCTTGCCGGGAATCGGCGCTTCAATGCGCACGCCCGCCGCCGCAAGGTTCATAGCGATGTCGTCGCTGAGGTTGGTGATCTTGCTGATCTTCACACCGGGTGCCGGCTGCAGCTCATACCGTGTTACGGCAGGGCCGCGGCTGATGTCGACTATTTTGGTCTGCACCCCAAAGCTTTTCAGTGTGCCGACGAGCATATTTCCGTTGCTCTGCAGCTCCGCGGTAATATCCTCCTGATTGACTCCGGTGGAATATTCGAGCATGGAAAGCGGCGGAAAATGATATCCTTCCGGCTGCTGAACAGGCTCTGCCGCCCGGACCGCTGTCTCTCGCGCCGCGCTTTGCAGCATGGCGGTTTTCTGAACGAAAGCAGCAGCCGCGGCTGCCGCGGAACCCGAAGGATCCTGCACTGCTGAAGAAGTGGGAACAGCAGGTACCACCTGAACTGGTGTGGGGATAACGCTGGGAACGGGAGTGGAAGCCGGAACCGAGGCCTGTACCGCCTGAGGCTTCTCTTCCGCTTTTTCCTGAGGAGCACCGCCGGTAAAATTAAAGATTTTCTCCAGCTGCTCCAGTTTTTCGCTCTTTTCCTGAGGGTCTGCCGGTGTGCGGTCCGATTTTACCGGGTGTGCGGGCAGCTCGTCCGCATCCAGAGCAATATCGATATTCGGATCGCGTGATCTTTCTTTTTCCTGCGCGCGGCGCTCGCGAACGGCATCGATATTTTCCGCTACCATATCCATCGGCTTTGTAACAGTCCTGAACAGCTGTATCAGGCTGGTACCCGTCAGCAGCATAATCATCACAAACAACAGCAGAATGATGACGATTTTCGAGCCAACAGAGCCCAGAACCGAAACAAACAGCACGCCGATCATACCGCTGACCAGTCCGGCCCCGCGCTGACCAACGCCCTGCACATACAATTCCTTCAGATGGGTAAAATAGGTTTCCCGCTGAATCGCGGCTGTTTCCGGCCCAAAAATATACACGGTCGCGCAGACCATAATAATAATGCCGGAAATCATCCACACCTTAAAGCGCATATTATCGCTGATGCGCTCAACTGCCGTAATAATCGCTATGTACAGAAGCAGGATCGGCCACAGAATCGCGCAGTTGCCGAACAGCCCAAGCAGCACATTATGTGCCCAATTCCATACATGATCGCCTTTTACAAGTACCAGAAACGCCATCAGCGCCGCCACGGCAAACATCACCACCGCTGTCATCTGATTGCGGTGGCGCAGAGCCTCCAGCTCCCGTTCCGTTCTGGGCTTGGATTCAGGGCGTTTCGCCGCAGAGGTACTTTGGCGTCGATTGGCCGCAGGCGGGCGTTTGGCTTTCTTTTTCGTCTGAGAGGGTTCTTTTTGAACTGTTTTTTGTTTTGCCACAGCATTCTCACCTTGTTATAAAATTCATTCGCGTTATAGCTCTTCACTTCAAAATGGCCTAATGCAAATACAGTGATTTCTTTTCCGCCAAAGGCGGGGAAGAAATCAGCTTTTTAAAGTAATATAACTATACAACGTCTTATTCTCTGCCTCACCGTAAACGGAGAAGGAAAACATCTGATTGTAACATGTCATTCTATTTCGTTTTATGTTCATTCAAAATCAGGAAGGAAAGGTAACAATCCACCCGGTCTGGTGCTCAAATACACCGATCGCGATGGTCACAATTCCCAAAATCAATGTGTACCATACAAAAATCATCAGCTTGTCGGAGGCCACCATCCAGCGAAGCAGCTTGATCGCCAAAAAGCCAACGATCGCGGCAGTGATAACTCCCGCAAGAATCGGAGCGATTCCGACAGTAACCGGCTCATGTAAGGCATCCTTCAGTTCCAGTGCCGCCGCAGCCACAATCGCAGGAATTCCAATGACAAAGGAATAATCCAGTGCTGTTTGGCGGCTGATGCCGCGCATCAATCCGGCAGAAAGTGTGGAACCGGAACGGGAAAGCCCCGGGAACACCGCCGCCACGCATTGTGCAAAACCAACCGCAAGCGCATCCGGCACACCAAAGCTTCTTCTTCCCGATATCGCCCCGGCTCTTCCCCTGCCCCGCTGGCGCTTCGTTGCAAGAATGCCCAGCGTCAGCAAAATGGAAGTCGCGACCAGCGCGCAGCCCTCCACCACAATATCCGAATCCGTTGCCCACAGGTCGGCAAAATCCTTTACCTGGTACCCTGTGCCCGGCACAGGCACAAACAGCAAAAACAGAGGCAAAAGACCGATCATCAGCATGATAAGCAGCCGGCGGTCGGCGCTCATGTGAGACCAGCGGAATTTTCCGGTGAAAACGTCCCGCACCAAGCGGATCAACGCCACGATCAGACGAAGAATCAGCTCGCGGTAGACAATCAAAACGGCCAGCAATGTACCGATGTGAAGCATCACATCAAACAAAAGGCTGTCGACCTTTACCCCCATAAAATGCTGTGCCAGCGAAAGATGCCCGCTGCTGGAAACCGGCAAAAACTCCGTGGCACCTTGAACGATTCCCTGAATAATTGCTTGCAGAATACTCAACGTGAACCTCCGTCATATGTAATTCGGCGGCAGCCGCAGAGCGGAGCCGCCCGTATTTACGGCAGGGACCCATTATTTTGTGTCCTTTGCCGATTTCGGACTTTTTCTGGTAGAACGTGGTTTTATCTTTTTTTCTTTTGCGCGGTTTTCATCGATCATATTGCGCAGGCAGTCCAGCGCGTCTGAAAGCGTACCCACTGAATCGATCAAACCTTCCTCTACGGCATCGGAACCGGTAAGCACTGTTCCAACATCCATCACAAGCTCCTGCGTGTTCATCGAAAGCTCGTAAAAGCGCTCCGGCGACATTTTGGAATTCTGCGTGACAAACCGCGTGATCCTTTCCTGCATCCGCTGAAAATACTCCAGCGTTTGAGGAACGCCCAGCACCAGGCCGCTCATGCGAACCGGGTGAATCGTCATAGACGCGGACTGTGCGATAAAAGAATGCTTTGCGGCAACCGCCAGAGGAACTCCAATAGAGTGTCCTCCGCCCAAAACCAGCGAAACCGTCGGCTTTTTCATCCCGGCCATCAGCTCCGCAATGGCCAGACCGGCCTCTACGTCGCCGCCTACCGTGTTCAGAATAATCAGGAGCCCGTGAACCTTCGGCTCCTCTTCAATGGCGACCAGCTGCGGGATCACATGCTCATATTTTGTTGTCTTGTTCTGCGACGGCAAAATATAATGACCCTCCACCTGACCGATAATCGTCAGGCAGTGAATCATGTGATCGGGGTCCCCTGCCAAAATAGAACCATTCTCTGTAATTTGATCTGTTTGTTTTTCACTGCCAACCTGTGCGGGCTCGATCTCTTCTCTTTCATTATCGTTCTCGCGCGGGGATGGATTATCGATCTGCTGATTGCGGTGTTTACCCATTTGTTCAGCCACCTCCTACGTACTAGTGTGCCGTAAGGAGCGGCTTCTCATTCACAGGATAGTGCGAATTTCCCTTTTCTGAAACCTGTGGGAAACCGCAAAGTGAAAAAACAAAGCAGCCAAACGAAAAAACAACATGATTCCAACGAGATATCATAAATTTAAAAATTTGCTTTGGCTTGCGCTGTGAAGTTATTATAGCATTTTACACACGCTTCTTCAATGTGATTCCAAAGAAAAAGCCAGTGAAATCATTCGACAAACCCTGCATATCCCTGAAAAACATAAAAATCCCCTGCCGCTTGCGACAGAGGATTTGCGTAATTCAGATTATTCCGGGAGCACTTTTTCGGCGGTCTCCTCAGAAGCGATTTCCTGCGCTGCGGCTTCTCTCGGTACAACCTCCAGTACAGCGGCGGCCTTCTGGCGCTTCCAGCCGGGAATGAAAGTGATCATCGAACCGATCAAGATCAGTACGATACCGGCAATCTTTGTAGAGGTGAGCGGTTCCTGAAGAATCAGGAAAGCCAGAACCGGTGCGAGAGCCGGTTTGATAAAAAACACGAGCGAGGTAGTGATTGCCGAGGTTGCTTCCATCGCCATAAAGTAAAATGCAAAGCCCAGGCCGGTAACACCGACGCCGATATACAAAAGGCTGGGCAGCAGATCAGCAGTGATACCAGCAAAAATGGGAGTATTGGCAAACACGCCTAACCCAATATCGGTTAAGAAGCCGCCAAACCACGCTGTTTTTGTCAGCAGAACAAGGACAAACAGCTCTGCCGCACCAAAAATAAAACTGAAGCAGGTCGTGACGACGCTGCCGTAACGGGCGCTGTGCTTTTTGCCCATCACACTGTACAGCGCAAAGGTAATCGCCGCCAGAACCGAAAGAATGGTCCCCGTTGCGGAGCCTTTGGCATGGAAAGGATCGATTGTCACCATCATGCCGGTAAGGCTGACGAGGATAGAAACGATCGAATATTTATAAACCTTTTCTTTCAGAACCAGCGCGGCCAGTATCATGACAAACACAGGGTTGCAGCTGAACAAAATCGCAACGATCGACGCATCCGAATAAAGAACAGCCATCTGGTATACAACCATGCTGATGACGACACAGCAAAAGCCGGTAAGGGCTAAATACAGCAAATCCTTAGAGCTCAGTCGGCAATTTTTCTTCTTTAGATGCCGGAGTGCAAACGGCAGCAGCACCAGCGCGCCGATGGAAAAACGCAGCACGGTAATTTGCAGCGGATGGAACCCGCCTGCCGTGATTTTCAGCATGATCTCCATCGTACTGAAAAAAATAGTCGTAATCAGAATGTACAAATATCCCTTTTTCATATGTGACCTCTCCCAACCCCTATTTTATGTTTTCTGCCGGATACTTTTGTCCCGCAGTTCTGAACATTCACATCTTTTCAGGCCCATGGCATGCCGGGCCGCTATTCTGCATCATGGCGGACCAACAGCAAAACAAACGCAGCAGCCAGCAGCGCCGCGCCTGCCAGAATCGCAGACTCACGCCACAGACCAACGCAGAGATTGCCAAGCACTGCCCCAAGCGTAAAAATCGCGATCATGAAATAGAACATAAGGCCCCTTTTCATCATCGATCTTTCTTTTGTATAAACAGAATCGCAGATCAACTGTGCCGCCGAACGAAGATTCCCAGTACACATGATCGTGGCTACCGGAGTGCCGTCGATCTTCCGAAAGCTTTCCGCCTGAACGCCGCAGGCAAAAGAAATCAGATTATTTGCCAGCAGATTGTTGCTTTGCGGAATAAAAGCCACCAACAGCAAAATCAAAGCCTCAAATAAAATCCCAATCTGCCGCCAATGAATTTTCCGGAAATTGCACAGCGGATACTGAATCAGCGCAACCAGAGCAATTCCGATCGTAAGCATTAAAAAAGGAACGTCATTTAGTAATATGCTTTTTTAATAAAATCAAACATTTTTGCAGAGTTGCAACTCGGTATGATAAGCTGGCAACATCCTTTCTTGCCTTTGTTTATTGTGCTTCCATATTCACTTTGTGCAAATAGTATAGGAAACGTGAGTTTTCAGACACACCCTAGAGACGCTAAGGGCATGACAGAATTTATACCAGCTTTTAAAATGATTTTCAACGCTGGGGAACCCAGAAAATGTCACGCGATGCTCTTAACAATCTTTTGGCAGAAGCGGTAGAAGATCAGATACGCCGCTGCCATCGGCAGACTGGCCGCAAGTAGATACTGCGCATAAGTCATCGGGATAACCATCGTCAATAGCGACGGAATCAAAACCACGGCGAGCAAAAAGAACTGCCATACCATCGTTGCCTTTTGGCGCCCAAGCGCAATGGCAGTGTTCGTGAGCGGCATTACCACAAAGCGCACCATAAATAATGGAATCAAATATCTGAGATATTCCGCCATAGGCCGCCATTGCTCTCCTAAAAATCTGGAAATGATGGGTTCGCCCCACAACAGCAAAATACCAAATGGGAACACAGAAATGATAATCAGCCATTTTGTCACAGTCGAAAATGTTTTACTGAGCTTTTTGCCGTTGTGTTTATCTGCGGACGCGCCTTGCAAAAACACCTGAGAAACCGCATTGGAAATCAGTTGAAGCGGCTGTCCCAATATCCGGTTGATTAGGCTGTAATACCCATTCATCACTGCACCGTAATTCATCTGAGTAAACACCCCCATCATATTCATGGCAAAGCTGTTGGCGATGGCGCTCGGCAGCATGTATTTGGGGTACACCATATTTTTACGCGCTACTTGTTTTAAAAAGGAGAGGTGGAACATCGAGCGATGAATGCGGCCTTTTAATGTCATCAGCATGCGTAAATTACCAAACAAAAACGACAAGAACTGCCCGATAATCAACCCCCAGTAGCCGAAGCCAAGGAAGGCAAGCCCTATCTGAGCGACGACCATCACCGAAACGCGGATAATGTTGGAGATGGAAATCACCTTGTATTTCTCAAACCGCACATTGAAATAGTTGAGTGCGTTAGTAAGTCCACAGATAAACGTCGTGAGTGGCACCATCCAGAGTGTATACTCCGCACCGCCCGTGAGCTTTAGCGCGGCACCAACATTGGAGATAAAGGGCCACATCGCAAGGCCAATCACCGCCGAAAACAAAGCAGACAGCGACGCACTGAGTACAAAAGCACCGCCCGCCTCCTCGTCACTGTCTACCACCACAATGGCGTAATCGTAGCGAAAACAGGCGATTTGCTGCGTGATGCCCGTTATCGAAACATAGATGCCGTAAACTCCTTGCAGCTCCGGCCCATAGAGCCGGCCCAAAATGTACATGGCGGCAATCGGAATCAACTGTGCCGCGGCCGTGCCGCTGCTCAGGACTGCCACATTTTTAAAAAATTGGTTTTTTCGCAGGGATTTTATTTTAGACGCTACAAAAGACAAATTGCGACCCCCTATGAAATATTAGGTGTAGGAAGTTGGAGTTGAGTGGGCGCTGTTTGCTCTCGTTATTTTAGTGAGCATTGCACTATTGAATAAAAAATAGTAGAATATCCCTATTATTGTCTCCCGCTTTCTGTAGGATACTAGCAAAAACGCCCCCGCGGCACACAAAAGAATAGGCGTCCATAAAGCCGCCCGCAAGTATCAAAAGGATACCAAGCTCAATTGATTCTGAAACCTGTTTAGACCTTTGCATGTTCTTCCCTCATTGCAAATCTGTGAGTTTTATCCTGGCCGCACTTTTATTGCAGCTTACTCAGGCCGCCTGATTTTCGCTGGTGGAAACCCCTTTGCATCAGCTTTTTATCTGCTTGAAAAAGTATGCCTCAATCAGTTTAACGCAGCAAATTCAGAATGTCTATCCCTTTCGTGTGTTTTTTCACGATCCATTTTCCTCATCCCGACAGAGGTCGATCATCTCTGTCATGGCGTCCGTCAGATATTTTCCTTTATGATAGACTGCCTTGAACCATCTGCGGAACTGCATGTGGCTGACATCGACCATGCAGAGCTTCCCTGCTTCGCATTCCTCTTTTACCGCGAGGTGTGAAATTACAGAAACCCCCAGCCCCTCCTGCACGGCCAGTTTAATGGTATCTGCGTTATTGCAGATCCAGCCTTCCCGCCAGGTGAGTGATTTCGCCGCCATTTCATCTTCAAAGGTTTTACGGGTTCCGCTGCCCTTTTCGCGGATGATAAAGGTTTCCTGCTCCAGTTCCTCAGGGGCGATCTGCCTGCGCCCGGTAAAACGATGCTGCGTACCGCAGATCAGCACCAGCTCATCGCTGAGAAAAGGAAGTGTCACAAGATCGGAGGATACCGTATCTCCCTCCACAAGCGCCAGATCAAGCTGGCCTCCCAGCAGCATCGCCTCAATATTCGCCGTGTTGTCCTCCACAACGAACACTTCTGTTCCCGGCCGGTTTTGCTGAAAGCGCGACACCAGCTTCGGCAGCACATAGGCTCCGATGGTTACGCTGGCCCCTACCCGGATCGAACCGTCCTTTTGCAGGGCTTTCATATTGTCTTCTGCCTCAAGGTCCATCCGGACGATCTGGTTCGCGTAGCGCATCAGCTTTTTCCCGGCGGTAGTCAGGTAAAGCTTGCGGGACATCCGCTCGAACAGGCGCACACCGTAGTGCTTCTCCATCTCTGCAATTGCCTGGCTTACGGCTGACTGGGAGAGAAACAGATTTTCCGCGGCAGCCGTCATATTCATACAGTCACAGACTGCCAGAAAAATTTTATAATGCCGCAAAGTCATACGGTTTGTTCTCCTTCATTTTCATTGAAAGGGCATTCTCATCGATAAGAAAATAGAAACTAAATCGTTTTGATGATACTATTTTACTTATGAAAAATCAAGCAGGAGTGTTCCCTTCCATTCTTTCCTCCATATTTTATTATGGAAAAAGGTTGGAAACTCCCGACGATTTCGCTATAATAACCTCACGCCGCATACAAAAGCGAAGCTTTTGGCGGCTGAGAGAACATTGAAGCACCGGCCAGTTCATTTTTATTCTCCAGGGGGTTTTCATAAATCACGTCTGAGTTTGTGCTATAATGAAATACAATTTAAATTGGTGGGGGAATTGGATTTGGCAGAACGAATCACGCTATCTTTGTTTTTATTGGGACTCGTTGCTTGTATTTTAGGTGGATTTCAAATCCTGTACGCGCTGGCATTTGGTCTGGTCTGTTTTGTCGTCTATGGTCTTTTGAAGAAACATACGCCTCGTCAGATGGTCACCATGATGCTGGACGGTATTCGTGGTGCAAAAAACATTCTGATCATCTTTTTGTTGATTGGCATCCTGACCTCTGTGTGGCGGTCGTCGGGAACCATTCCATTTTTGATTTATCATGCCGTTCAGGTGCTGAATCCCAGCTTCTTTGTGCTGTACACATTCCTTTTGTGCTGCATGATGTCCTTCCTGATGGGAACCTCGTTCGGAACGGCGGCCACCATGGGCGTTGTGTGTATGATGATCTCACGCTCGCTTGGAATCGATCCGGTTCTTTCGGGCGGAGCAATACTGGCAGGCTCTTATTTCGGTGACCGCTGTTCGCCGATGTCCTCCAGCGCGCTGCTGGTCAGCGAGCTGACCGATACCAATATTTACGATAACATCCGGCGTATGCTGAAAACGGCGGCCATCCCTTTTGCTCTTTCGTGTCTGTTGTATCTGGTGGCGCGGGGGGCTTCTTCCCAAACCGGCAGCGTGGCGTCTTTAGACATGTTTCGCGAGCATTTTAACCTCTCTTTTGTTGTGGTGCTGCCTGCGCTGCTGATCATCATCCTGTCGCTGTTCCGTGTGCCGGTAAAGCGAACCATGCTGCTGAGCATTCTCGTTGCGGGCGTGATCTGCCTTACCGTACAGAAAATCCCTCTGACTCAGCTGCTCCCCAGACTGCTGCTGGGCTATGAGTCACCGAATGCCGAGCTTGCGGCTCTGCTGAACGGCGGGGGGATTCTTTCCATGGCAAAGGTGGCCGGGATCATCCTGATTTCCACCTCTTATTTTGGCATCTTCAAGCAGACGGAGCTCCTGACGGAGGTTCGCAGGCTCGTGGAAGCCTCTGCCTCAAAAATCACCCCATTCGGCTCTGTGCTGTTTACCTCTGTGGTGATGAGTGCGATCAGCTGCAATCAGACGCTGGCCACGATGCTGACTTTTCAGATGTGCGATTCCATTCTGCCCGACAGAAAAAAACTGGCGATCGTACTGGAAGATACCGTGATCGTGATCGCGCCGCTGATTCCCTGGAGCATTGCGGGCGGCATGCCCCTGACAACTGTTGGAGCGCCGACCATGAGCATTTGGTTCGCGTTTTATCTGTCCCTGCTCCCCATTTTCAGCTTCGGGATGGAGCTGCTCCTGAACCGAAAAAATAAGCAGACCGCAGCAGAGGAAATTGCGGAATCACTGCCGAATACGGAAGAAAGCAAATGATCCTTACTACATATGCAAGCGAAAAAGAGCACCGGGAATGGTCGAAGCCATCCCCGGTGCTCTTTTATGTTATGATGGGTAATCTTGTTCGCAAAAACAATATGAATCAGACCCGAACCTGACGGCGCAGCTGAAAGCCGGCCTTGGTGAACATTTCGAAATCCTCTTCCACCGTATTGCCGGAAGTAGTCAGCATGTTGCCTGTAATCGAAGCATTTGCACCGGTGTGCAAAGCCAGTCGGCCGCAGTCTGTCATGGAATTGCGTCCGCCGGCCAGACGGATGTTGGCTGTGGGGTTGATCAACCGGAACAGCGCAATCGTACGCAGAATTTCAGGCTCGGGCAGCAAGGGCTGATCCTGCAGGGGAGTACCCGGAATTGCCATCAGCACATTGACAGGGATCGATTCAACACCCAGATCGCGCAGCTCAAAAGCCATATCCAGACGATCGCTCATTTCCTCGCCCATTCCGATAATGCCGCCGCTGCAAATCTCAAGCCCTGCTTTTTGGGCCGCCCGGATGGTTTCGATCTTATCATCGTACGTATGAGTGGTGCAGACCCGCGGAAAAAACCTGCGGGAGGTTTCGAGGTTATTATGAATGCGGGTAATGCCGGCCTCTTTCAGGCGCAGAAACTGCTCGTAATTAATGAGGCCATGAGAAGCGCACAGCTGAATATCGGACTGCTCATGAATTTTGGCGTAGGCACGGCACAAAACGTCGACCTCTGCGTCGGATACCCGTACCCCGGAGGTAACGACCGAAAAACGGTCCACTCCTGCCTCAGCGGTTTGCAGGCCCTCTTCTACAATGCGGTCTACTGTGAGCAGCGGATATTCCTCTACCCCGGTTTTATGTCCGCGGGCCTGTGCGCAATACTTACAGTTTTCGGTACACAAACCGCTTTTTCCGTTTAGAATCGAACAGGTATCCAGTGTATTGCCGTTCAGCTTTTCGCGGATTTCATTCGCCGCTTCACACAATTCCTCAAGCGGTGCTTTCAGCAATTCTTCTGCTCCGGGGCGGTCAATCTCCCCGCCGGACAGAATTTTTTCTTTCCAAATCTGCACGATACTCATTTCGTGACATCCTCCTAATCAATTGCCATTCACTGTTCTTGATAGCCATACAACTTGGAAAACAACATTCCTTTCCCCACCCGTCTTCGGTAAGGAAAATGATCCCGCAGGGTTTGATGTTGCGCTGATTCAGTTGTCTGACGATCTGGCAGGCCCGCTGAAAAAACATGTTTGCCTTATTGTAGCAGGCTCATTTTATATTGTCAACCATATTTATGATTATTTAGTTTACAATTTGAAAAATTCAGGTTGACGGAAAGGAGTCTCTGGGACGAAAGAATAAAAAAACAGAGCCCCCAGCCTGATTGGCCGAAAGCCCTGCAAAATGTGAAAGTGAAATCAGCCCTCCATCGCTTTCTGGAGAACCTGATCGAATGACTGCGCCCCAAAGGTGGCCTGCTCATTGCTGTTGACGATGAGAGCGGGGACACTCATGATGTGATACTTCTCCCGAATATCCGGGAACAAAGCCACATCCATCATTTCCGCCGTGACGTTTCCTCCGCTGACGATCGCAATGGAATGCGCCGCCGCAACGACGTCGGGGCAATACGGGCACGCAAGCGTTACCCCTATCTTCAGCGTGGTGTTAGGCGGAAGCTGACGGATTTTCTCCAGCTGCTCCTCAGTCAGCTTATCCTCCGCAGCCAGATGGAGAATGCCCAGTACAAACGAATTAATTTCGTGGCCGCCGGGAACCCCGCTGAACTTCACTCCGCTGAAACGGCCGTTCTCGTCCAGAAAAGCAGCGAGGGGATAACGCTCAATTCCAAGCGACTGCTCCAGCTCAGGGTCTTCACCCTTCTGCAGCACACGCAGATGGATCAGATCGCTCAGCGGCTCTATTTCGCGAAGGAAGCCCTCCAGCTCCAAAGACTTCTGATTTGAAGGATCGACTACCGTAACGATCGTCATTTCTTTTTTCAGGCGCTGGAATACCTGTGCCAGCTGTTCCTTCAGCTCACCGCCCAAATAGGTTCCGTCTGAAACAAAAGCAGGATTCTCTGCTTTGTCCTCCTTTTGTTCCGGCTCAGGTTCAGCTGTTGCAGCATCTTCCTCAAACATCGGAAGGCCCAGACGTTCCTTTTCGCTGGTGATATACTTTTCAGCCGAGGTGGCCGCCACCGCACCGTCAGCCACCGCGGTAACGATCTGGCGCAGCAGCTTCGGACGCAGGTCGCCGGCGGCAAAAACGCCCGGTACATTGGTGTGCATGGCATCGTCGGTCAGAATATATCCATCCTCATCCATATCCACCTGTTCGCGGAACAGCTCGGTCGCGGGGTCGTACCCCACAAAAACGAACACGCCGAATGTTCCATTTTCCCCGGCGTCATACACGCTCGTTTCTCCGGTCAGCTTATCCTGAAAGTATGCCCGGCGAGGCAAACTGTCTCCTTCTACCTTTTCAAGCAAGGTGTTATACTTTACAGTGATCTTCGGATGCGCAATTGCCTTCTCCGCTACTGTTCTTGCACAGCTGAAGTCTTTGCCGCGGATGACAATCGTAACCGATTTGGCAAAGCGGGTCAGGTAAATAGCCTCCTCTGCCGCGGCATAGCCTCCCCCGATCACGAAGATATCGAGCCCACTGAAAAATTCGCCGTCGCAGGTGGCACAGTACGCAACTCCGTGCCCGCTGTAAAGCTCTTCCCCTTTAAATCCGCCGTGACGGGGCGATGCCCCGGTTGCAATGATCACCGCGCGGCTTTGATACGTTCCGGAGGTGGAATAGAGCTTTTTGATCTCTCCAGACAGTTCCACCCGCTCGATCTCAGCTGTTTCAATCTTTACGCCAAAATCCCGGACGTGATTTTTCATCTCTTCCACAAGCTCCGGGCCGCTCGTCCTGCGGATGCCGGGGTAGTTCACGACCTCTGCGGTATTCCCCACCTGACCGCCCGGATTGCTTTTTTCCAGAATCAGCGTCTTAAGCTTTGCACGCCCCGCATAAACACCGGCAGCCAGTCCCGCACTGCCGGCCCCGATGATAATCAGATCATAAATCGGATTCATGTTGTAATACTCCCCTTTAAAAATAGCCGCCGCCATTCCGGCAGCGGCCTTTTCATTATCATTATTCCACTCATTCAAAACCCTTGATATCTTCCCCTTCTTTTGGAAGGGGAAGATATCTCCGTTTTCTTATCAGTTCACTTGATAAAGCAAACTGACGTTATTTCGTTATTACAGCTTACCAACCAGATTCAGGCTGGGAGAAAGGGTCTCTTCGCCGGGCTTCCACTTAGCGGGGCAAACCTGGTCGCCGTGTTTGTCGACAAACTGAGCGGCCTGCACCTTACGCAGAACCTCTTCTGCATTTCGGCCGATTCCCAGATCATTCACCTCGTAGGCGACAATCTTGCCCTGCGGATTTACGATAAAAGTACCGCGCAGCGCCAAACCGCCGGATTCCACATAAATCCCAAGCTCTTTCGAGAGCGCCCCGGCCCGGTCGGCCAGCATGGGATACTGAATTTTCTTGATGGTGTCGGAGGCATCCGCCCAGGCCTTATGAACATACTGGCTGTCGGTCGATACGGAATACACCTCTACGCCAATCTTCTTGAAATCGCTGTAATGATCTGCCAGATCGCCGAGCTCTGTCGGGCAAACGAAGGAAAAATCAGCCGGGTAGAAAAACAGGATGCTCCACTGGCCTTCCAAATCCTCGCGGGAGATCTCCTTGAGCTCACCCTGATGATACGCCTGCAGTTTAAAATCCGGGAGTTCACGTCCAATTAAGTTTGTCATATCAAATTTACCTCCTATACGTATCATAAATTTTTGAAACTGCTTTCGCAGTTATCCTTTACTAACACACATTATACAGGAAGATGATTTGAATTTCAATAGATTTTTAAGAATAATTATTATTTTTAAAAATATTTTTCCAACTTATGCCAGAAACTCGGCCGAAGCCTCCAAAAACATTTCTACATCGCGCTCTGTGTGAGCGCCGGAGAGAAAGATGGGTTCAAACTGAGACGGCATCATAAAGATACCGTTTTCCAGCATATGGGAAAAATAGCGGACAAACTCCCCTTTGTCACTGCTTTGGGCATCCTTGTCATTTTTGACAGGGCCAGGCGTAAAGAGCAGGCTGCTGACAGAGCCAACGCCGCCGACTGTGCACTGCGGGAACAGTCGGCGCAGGCCTGCCCGCAGCTTTTCCCCTTCTCTTGCCAGTTTTTCATATAAAAGAGGCTGGTTCAATACCGAACTCAGCTGCGCAAAGCCAGCCGCCATTGCCACCGGATTCCCGTTGCAGGCATCCGTCTGGTACACGGGCCCTACGGGAGCCAGCTGCTCCATGATCGCTCTGCTCCCGCCAAAGGCGCCCGCCGGCAGCCCTGCCCCGATGATCTCTCCGAAGATAGTCATATCCGGCTTTACCCCATAGTATTCCTGTGCGCCGCCAAGGGCCAGCCGAAATCCGGTGACTGTTTCGTCAAAAATCAGAATGGTTTTGTTTTGGCTGCAAAGCTTTCGCAGGTCCTGTAAAAATTCCGGTTCCGGTTCAACGATTCCCATGTGAGCCGCCAGCGGCTCTATGACCACTGCGGCAATCTGCCCCTTATTCTTTTCAAATAAACGTTCCACACTGCTCAGATCATTATATTGCGCCACAAGCGCGTCCTCATCGCTGCCGCAGGGCAAAGAAAATCCAGAGGAATCCCCTTCCCCCTCCACCGCGTCAAAGCTGCCGTGGCGGCACCCGGAAAATTTGATCAGGCGTTTTCTGCCTGTTACGCTGCGTGCCACGCAAACCGCACTCAAAATCGCTTCGGTGACGGAGCTGACCATTCGCACCATCTGGACGGACGGAACCAGCTGAACGATCAGCTTTGCCAGCTTCAGCTCGGTTTCGGCGCAAGCCTCGTAATTCAGGCCGTTCTGGACTGCCTCGAGCACAGCCTTTCTCACCAAAGGCGGATTATGCCCCAGCAGCGCGGCGCCCCCGGAACACACAAAATCAATATAAACATGACCGTCCACATCGTAAACACGGGATTCATCCGCACGGCGGATAAAGCGGGGCGTCTGCCCTATTTCTGCAAATGAACGCAGAGGGTTGTTTACCCCGCCGGGGATATACCGGGCCGCTTCCTCAAACAACTGCTCAGAACGAGTCATAGATTGATTTCTCCCTTCGGTTGGTTCCAGATAGATATTAAAATTTCACAGTCAATGCAAACACCTTTCTTATGTAAGAAGCAATCATTGCCGCCTGTCCGTCACCCATTTTCATACCATTGCTTGACTTCCTCCGCCAGGCGTTCCCCAAGCTTTCGCGCTTCAGAGAGCGGACCGGTCAGTTGCCGCTTGCAGCTTCGCTCACCGTCACTGTAAAAGCCGGTCAGCTGCAATTCGTTATCCTGTATTTGCGCAAACGCAGCGATCGGGTTATTGCAGGTATCTTCAAACAATTCAATGAACGTACGCTCCGCCTTTGCACAGCACCGGCTGAGAAAATCATCTACGCCTGAAAGGCAGTCGTGAACCTCATCCTCTCTGGTCATGACGGCCAGAATCCCCTGCCCTGCCACCGGAACGATCTCCTGCTCCGAAAAAACCCGGCTGCTGCGGTTGCGGATTCCCAAACGGGCCAACGCATCACAAGGCAGAATCAGTGCAGAATAATCCCCGCGGTCCAAGCGTTTGAGCCTGCTTTGAACATCCCCGCGGATTGGGGCGATGTCAAAACGGGGATACAATACCCCTGCCTGCATGCGGCGATGTGCGCCAGACGCGCCGATCGGCCTCTCCGTATCCGGGTGCTCTGTCCCGCTGGGCAGAACCAGAGTGTCTTTTGCATCTGAACGCGCAGAATACGCCGCAATGGAAAGCCCGGGCGTAAGCTGCGGGGGAAGCTCTCCCAGATCGCACACGGCCAGATCGATTCTTCCGTCCAGCAGCGCCCGATCCAGTTCCCCAACCGGTGTCTCCTTGTGGGCCGTTTCCTCTGTCAGGTCCAGCACCTGTTCCTCTGCCTGTGCAACAGTCACCATATCCAACTGGCAGGAAGAGTCCGCTCTTTTTATTTTCTGCAGGATTCGTTTCGCATGGATCACCGCAAGCGCGTTGTCACGGCAGCCAATCCGTATTCTTTCCATCTGCAACCTCCGATCATTGCAGTCTATTCCCGTCTGTCCGGTTCAGTATCCATATCACTGTGCATCAGACAAAATCCACCCTCAAAATGGTGCGCATCTTTTTTATCACAGGAAAAAGTCAAAAAACACCCGCTGGGATTCCGGCCCGCGAGCGAATCATTTAAAATATGCTGTCTGTTTTCGCCTTTTCCAAATCCAACCGCTTTCCGATGCTTCTGCAGGCCAGCATTAAAATCCAATTTATGGTACGGATCATCTTGTTCCTGATTTTACCGGATACCATGCGAAAAGTCAAGCAGAGCATGCTTTTTTCGGGGCTGTCCCATTCTTTTACAGAAATTTTTCTTGACTTTTTACGGCAATTGGAATACCATAACATTAAATTTTTTTAATTAAATATTTTTAACTATTTCACAGTTTTCGGAGAAGAGGTTACAATCATGATTTTTGAAAAAATCAGAGATTTAATCGTGAGCAGAACCAACCTCAGCGAAAGTGTTGTGACTATGCAGGCCAGCCTGAAGGATGATCTTGGCCTGGATTCGTTCGACCTTGCAGAGCTGGGGATGGAATTGGAGGACGCCTTTACCGTCACAATATCCGACGAAGAGCTGATCGCCTTTCATACCGTAAGAGATATTGTTACATTTATGGAAAACAACAAAGAATAAAACGAACAGGGTTGATTTTGTTTTTACCGAAAGAAAGGAACAGGCCATGAATCAACATTCCCCACATCCTAAAATGACCTTATTCTCGATGCTTCGCCTGCCTACCCAAAAGGCCCGCAAAGAATCGAGCGAAAAAGAAATTCTGGGCTACACCACCTGCCCGGGCTGCAAAAAAGAAATCTTACGGGCACACTTGTCCGATCGGCAGATGGTCTGCCCCCAGTGCGGGCATCATCTTCCGATTTCTGCGAAGGAGCGCCTGAATATGCTGGCGGACCCGGGAAGCCTGCGGATTCTCGATCTGCCTGCCTGCCCGGAAAACCCGCTGGATTTCCCCGGGTACCCGGAAAAGCTGGAAGAAAGCCGGCAGAAAACAGGGCTGCCTGAGGCTGCTTTGTTCGCTTCTCTGAAGATTTACAACCAGCCCGCCGTTGTGGCGGTGCTGGACAGCCGCTTTTTTATGGGCAGCATGGGCGTTCAGGTAGGCGAAATCGTCACCAGTGCCGTGGAATACGCCCTGGAAAAACAGCTTCCCCTGATTATTTTCAGTGCCAGCGGCGGCGCAAGAATGCAGGAGGGAATCCTCTCTTTGATGCAGATGGCAAAAACCAGCGCGGCGCTGGCCCGTTTTGCAAAGGAGGGCGGCCTGTATATCTCTTACCTGACGCACCCGACAACCGGAGGAGTCAGCGCCAGCTTTGCGGGTCTTGGCGATATCACACTCGCGGAGCCCGGCGCGCTGATCGGTTTTGCCGGCCCCCGCGTCATTGAGCAGACCATCCGCCAGAAGCTGCCCGAGGGCTTTCAGCGCGCGGAATTTCAGGAGGAACACGGTTTTGTGGACCGCATTGTGCCGCGCGGCGAAATGAAGTCCACCCTGGGCTTTCTGCTGCTGATTCATCAAAAAGGAGGGATGCCCGCATGATCAAAGAGACAGAGCTTCAGCTGGACCAGCTGGATCAAGAGCTTGCCGCCCTGCGGGAAAAATCCAAAGTTCCCCAGCTGCGCATCTGGCAGCTGGAGGGAGAACGCAGAAAGCTGCTCGAAGCCTACCCCGAGCTTACCCCGGCCGATAAGGTCTATCTGGCCCGCCGGCCGAAGCGCCCCGGCGTACGCGATTACACCGCGGCGCTGTTTCAGGATTTCTTTGAACTGCGGGGCGACCGCCTGAATAAAGACGACAAGAGCATTCTGGGCGGCGTAGCGTTTTACCACGGGATTCCCGTAACGGTGATCGGTCACTGCAAAGGAAAAAACCTGGATGAAAACCTGTACTATAATTTTGGAATGCCCGGCCCCGAGGGATACCGCAAAGCCCTGCGCCTGATGAAACAGGCGGAAAAATTCGGGCGCCCCATCATCACCTTTATTGATACGCCCGGCGCGTTCCCGGGTCTGGAAGCGGAAACGAACGGCCAAAGCGAAGCGATTGCGCGCAATCTGGCCGCGATGAGCCAGCTTTCGGTGCCTGTGATTGCCGTGGTTACCGGGGAAGGCGGCAGCGGCGGCGCTCTGGCGCTCGGCGTTGCAAACCGCCTGCTGATGCTGGAAAACGCTGTGTATTCCGTCCTGTCACCCGAGGGCTTCGCCTCTATTTTGTGGAAGGATTCCTCCCGCAGCGCCGAAGCCAGCGGCATGATGAAGCTGACAGCTCAGGATTTGCTCCGTTTCGGCGTAGCGGATGAAATTGTGCCGGAGCCGCGCGGCGGCGCTCACCGGACCCCCGATGCGGTTTACACCGCGCTGGATGAGGCTTTGCTGCGAAACCTGAAGGAGCTGCTGCCCCTCAGCGGAGAACGGCTGGCCAATCAGCGATACGATAAATTCAGAAAAATCGGCACGTCAAAGGAGGCCATATGACCGGAATTCATATTTTAGGAACCGGGCGCTGCGTTCCGGAGAAAATCGTCACAAATGATGACATCAGCAAGCTGACAGATACCAATGACGAGTGGATTTCTACCCGCACTGGAATCCGTCAAAGACATTTTGTGCAGGGAGAAAGCAATGCGGACCTGGCGACCGCCGCCGCGCAAAAGGCGATGGAACGCGCGGGAGCGAAGCCGGAGGAAATCGGCGCCTGCGTGGTAGCCACCTTTACGCCCGACCACATGTCCCCTGCCGTTGCCACACAGGTGCAGCACCGTCTTTCCCTGCCGGAGGACTGCCCCTCCTTCGATATCAGCGTCGGCTGCACAGGCTTTCTGTACGGCCTGACTGTCGTTCGGGGGCTTTTGCTGCAAAGCGGTTATTCCCGCGCGCTGCTGATCGGCAGCGAAGTTATTTCTAAAGTGCTGGATTTTGATGACCGGAGCACCTGTGTTTTGTTCGGTGACGGCGCGGGCGCGGCAGTCATCGAACTTTCGGACGATTACGCCTTTACCAGCGTGCTGGGCTGCCGCGGCGACGATACGCTGCTGGGCTGCACCAACGAATCGGGAACGGAACGCCACCGCATTTTCATGAACGGGAGCGACGTATTCCGCTTTGCGGTGGAAACGGTGCCCCGCTGCATTGAAGAAACCCTGCAGAAAGCGCAGCTTTCCGCAGATCAAATCGATTATTTTGTATGCCATCAGGCAAATCAGCGCATCATTTCCAGTGTGATCCGCAAAACACATCTTCCCGAAGAAAAATTCTACATGAACGTACAGAATTACGGCAACACTTCTGCCGCAAGCATCCCGATCGCTCTGGACGAAATGGCGGAGCAGGGCATGCTTTCGCCCGGAACACACACGCTTTGTGTCGGATTCGGAGCGGGCCTCACCTGGGGCGGCGCAGTTCTGGAATGGTAAAAGGAGGAATCAACATGAGACTGAACAACTGGCTCGGAATTGAATTTCCGTTTATACAGGGCGGTATGGCCAACATCGCCACCGGCGAATTTGCAGCAGCGGTTTCGAACGCGGGCGGGCTTGGCCTGATCGGAGCCGGCGGAATGAATCTGGATTCCTTTCGGGAAAACATCCGGATCTGCAAGGAGAAAACCGATAAGCCTTTCGGCGCAAACATTATGCTGATGCACCCGCAGGCCAAAGAAATGGCAGAGCTGGCGGCGGAAGAAAAAATTCCCGTCATCACAACCGGCGCGGGCAATCCCAGCTCTTATATCTCCATGTGGAAGGACGCGGGCGCAAAGGTCATCCCGGTCGTACCCGGCGTGGCTCTGGCCAAGCGGGTAGCGGAATACGGCGCCGACGCCGTGATCGCGGAGGGAACCGAAAGCGGCGGGCATGTCGGCGAGCTGACCACCATGGCACTGGTGCCGCAGGTAGCGGACGCGATAGACCTGCCTGTGATCGCCGCGGGCGGCATTGCCAGCGGGCGGCAGCTTTTGGCGGCGTTCGCGCTGGGAGCCATCGGCGCACAGCTCGGCACCTGCCTGCTCGTCAGCGAGGAATGCCCCATTCACTCCAATTACAAGGCGGCAATCCTCAAGGCCAAGGATAACGGCACAACCGTTACCGGCCGTTCGGCGGGTGTTCCTGTCCGCCTGCTCAAAAATAAAATGGCCCGCGAATACCTGAAAAAGGAAGCTGCGGGAGCCGATAAAATGGAGCTGGAGCATTACACGCTCGGTTCTTTGCGCCGCGCCGTGTTTGACGGCGATGTGGACAACGGTTCGCTGATGGCGGGCCAGGTAGCGGGACAGCTGCGCGACATCAAGCCCCTGCGTCAGATTTTTGAGGAGCTTTATCAGGGATATCTTGATACCCTGACAAAGCTGGAACAGGAGCGCTGATATGGTTCTTGTCAAGGAACGGCCCCTGCTGCTGCCAATCATTCAGGGCGGCATGGGGATCGGCGTTTCCCTCGGGAATCTGGCGGGCCACGTTGCAAAGCACGGCGCAATGGGCGTGATCAGCGCGGCCAACCCCGGCTTTGCGGCGCCGGATTTCTGGAAGAATGCCATGCGGTGCAACATTGCCGCTTTAAAAGAGCAGATTCAGAAAGCAAAACAGATTGCACAGGGCAACGGGTGGGTTTCCATCAACGCCATGGTCGCCACCACCCACTATGAAGAAACCATCCAGGCAGCAGTGGAGGCAGGCGCAGACGCGGTGATTTCCGGAGCCGGTCTCCCCTCGGATCTTCCCGCTTATGTGAAGGGCAGCCAAACGGCGATCGCCCCCATCGTTTCGAGCGGAAGAGCGGCACACACCATCTGCCGCCTGTGGGATAAACGGCATCAGGTCTGCCCCGATTTCATCGTGATCGAAGGGCCGATGGCCGGAGGACACCTCGGTTTTCATGCGGAAGAGCTGGAGAACGGCAACGCCCAGACCCCCGAGCAGATTCTGCCGGAGGTACTGGCGGAAATCAAACCGTATGAAGAGAAATACCAAAGACGCATTCCGGTGTTCGTGGCCGGGGGCGTTTATACCGCGGAGGATATTGCGCGGTTTTTGAAGCTGGGCGCAGCGGGCGTGCAAATCGGCACCCGCTTTATCGCCACAGAGGAATGCGACGCTTCAGAGCGTTATAAAGAGATTCTGGTCGCTGCAAAAAAAGAGGACATCTGCCTCATCAAAAGCCCGGTGGGAATGCCGGGCCGCGCGCTGAATTCTCCGCTGATTCAGCGCCTGCGCAAGGAGCTGCGCATTCCGGTTCAGAAATGCGCCGACTGTCTGCACCCGTGTGATCCCGCGACAACACCGTACTGCATTACCAAAGCGCTGTCTGAGGCTGTGCGCGGCAACTGGGAGGAAGGCTTATTCTTCTGCGGCAGCAACGCCTGGCGGCTGGATCGCATCCTGCCGGTGCAGAAGCTGCTGGAGGAACTGAAACAAGGATGGAGGGATTCTCAATGAAATTGGCTTTTTTATATGCGGGACAAGGAAACCAGCATGTCGGGATGGGCATGGATCTGTATGAGCAGTACCCAGAGTTCCGGCGCTTCTACGACACCGACGCCGCCGGATTTGATCTGAAAGCGCTGATTCAGAATGGCCCCGACGAAGAACTGAACCAGACGCGCAACACCCAGCCGTGCATGGTGGCCTTTTGCGCTGGTATCACCGCTCTTCTCGAGCAGGAGGGTATTGTTCCTGAAATGGTAGCCGGACTGAGCCTTGGGGAATACTCCGCTCTGACAGCCGCCGGTGTGTTTGATCCCGACACCGCGATTGCCCTGACGGCATTTCGCGGCAAGGCGATGGAAACCGCCGTGGGCGATTTGCCCTGCGCAATGGCCGCAATCATGAATCTGGACCGCGGTGAGCTGCAGAAGGTCTGCGATGAGGCCTCCGCTTTGGGCGTGGTGGAAATCGCAAACTACAACTGCCCCGGCCAGCTGGTCATTGCCGGTGAAAAAGCCGCCGTGGAAAAGGCGGGCGAACTGGCGCTCGCAGCCGGAGCCCGGCGCTGCATTCCGCTTCACCTGCCCGGCCCGTTCCACAGCTCGCTGATGCACCCCGCCGGGGATGCGCTGGCTGATTATTTCAAAAACATTTCTTTTGGGGAGATGAAATTCCCCGTGATCTTCAACACCACCGCAAAGCCCTTGCAGCCGGGAGAAAGCATCCCCGCTCTGCTGGAGCGCCAGGTGCAGAGCAGCGTGTATTTTGAAGATTCCATCCGTTATATGGAGCAGGCCGGAATCGACACTGCGGTAGAAATCGGCCCGGGCAAGGTTCTTGCCGGGTTTGTGCGCAAAACAACCAAGAACATCAAAACGTACTCCGTAGAAGACGCCGAAAGCCTGCGCGCCACAATCGAAGCGCTGAAAGGAGCCGCACAATGAGCCAGACTGTCAGAACCGCCATCGTTACCGGCGGCAGCCGCGGCATTGGCCGCGCCATTTGCAAGCACTTCGCCGCCGAGGGCAAAAACCTTGTGATCAACTACGCAGGCAACCTTCAGGCCGCGGAAGAAACCGCCGCCGAATGCCGTGAGCTCGGCGCACAGGTCATTCTGGTACAGGCGGACGTTTCCTCTGCCGCAGGCTGCGAAGAACTCTTCGCGAAAGCGCAGGAGGCCTTTAAAACCGTGGATATTCTCGTCAATAATGCCGGCATCACCCGCGACGGGCTGATTCTGCGCATGAGCGAAGATAATTTTGACGAAGTGATCAATACCAATCTCAAGGGCGCGTTCCTGTGCATGAAGCTCGCTTCCCGCATCATGATGAAGCAACGCTGGGGGCGAATCATCAACATGAGCAGCGTGGCCGGTGTGCGTGGGAACCCCGGGCAGGTCAACTATTCCGCCAGCAAGGCGGGGCTGATCGGCATCACCAAATCACTGGCTAAAGAGCTGGCCGGACGCAGCGTGACGGTAAACGCCGTCGCCCCCGGCATGATCGAAACCGACATGACCGGCGTACTGCCGGATGCAGTAAAGGAGCAGCTTCTGCAGGGCATCCCCATGTCCCGTGCCGGAAAACCCGAAGAAATCGCCGCGGCCGTTGCCTTTTTTGCCAGCGAAGAGGCCGGATACATCACCGGCCAGGTGCTTTGCGTAGACGGCGGAATGGCCGTTTGACCACCACTTTCAAACAGAATTACCGCCAATGAGCGGACATTTTCAGGAGGTTACTATGACGGAACGACGTGTTGTCATCACCGGACTGGGGGCGGTTACCCCCATCGGCCTGACCGCAGACGAAACCTGGCGCTCCGCAAAGGACGGCGTCTGCGGAATCGGAGAAATCACACTGTACGATACTTCGAATCAAAAAGTAAAAATTGCCGGTGAAGTCAAAAACTTTCAGCCGGAAAACTATATCGATAAGCGCGAAGTCAGAAAGCTCGACCGCTTTACGCAGCTCGCTATCGCCGCCGCGGATCAGGCGTTCCATGACAGCGGCATCGTTACAGAGCAGGAGAATGCGTACCGCTGCGCCGTGATCGTTTCCAGCGGCATCGGCGGACTGGGCACGATTGCGGACGAGCACGCGCGCGGCGAGCAGAAGGGCTTTGACCGCGTTTCCCCGTATTTTATCCCGATGTCCATTGCCAACATGGGCGCGGCGCACATCGCGATCCGCTGCGGCTTTCGCGGTATGGTCACCTGCCCGGTTACCGCCTGCGCCGGCGGCACCAACGCCGTGGGAGACGCCATGCGCCTGATTCGCGGCGGTCACGCGGAGGTCGCCATCTGCGGCGGCGCGGAGGCCTCCATCACCCCGCTGGGGATCGGCGGCTTTACCTCGATGAAGGCGCTGTCGGAATCAAACGACCCGAACCGGGCCTCTATCCCCTTTGACAAGGAGCGCGACGGCTTTGTGATGGGCGAGGGCGCTGCGATGCTGGTGCTGGAAGGCCTGGAGCACGCGCAAGCGCGCGGTGCAAAAATCTACGGAGAAGTGATCGGTTACGGCTCTACCTGCGACGCGTATCACATTACGGCTCCCGACCCGGACGGGGGCGCCGCACAGGAAAGCATGCGTCAGGCAATTGAGGACGCCGGAATCACTCCCGAACAGGTTGACTATATCAACGCACACGGAACCTCTACCCCGCTGAACGATAAAGGCGAAACCGCCGCTGTGAAAGCGGTGTTCGGCGAATACGCCAAACGCCTGATGATCAGCTCTACCAAGTCGATGACAGGCCATCTGCTGGGAGCCAGCGGCGCGGTGGAAGCGCTTTTATGTGTCCTTGCACTGAAAGAGGGCTTTGTCCCCCCCACCATCAACTACCGGGTACCGGATGAAGAGTGCGATCTGGACGTTGTGCCGAATACCGGCCGCAAGGCCGATCTGCGCTATGCGCTCTCGAACTCTCTGGGATTTGGCGGGCATAACGCCAGCCTGATCCTCAAACGCTGGGAGGGAGAATGACATGCAGCTCGATTCCAATCAGATTCAGGAGATCCTGCCCCACCGCTACCCGTTCCTGCTGGTGGACAAAATCGTAGACGGCGAGCCTGGCGCGTGGGCCAAGGGAATCAAATGTGTTACCGCAAACGAACCGTTTTTCTGCGGGCATTTCCCGCAGAAGCACGTGATGCCCGGCGTGTTGATCATTGAGGCGCTGGCCCAGGTAGGCGCTGTCGCAATTTTATCCGTGGAAGAAAACCGCGGGAAGATCGCGTTTTTCGGCGGCATTAAAAATGCCCGCTTCAAGCAGCAGGTGGTGCCCGGCGACGTGCTGGAGCTCACCTGCGAGCTCACCCGCCAGCGCGGGCCGGTCGGCTTTGGAACCGCCACAGCTACCGTAAACGGCAAGGTAGCTGCTTCTGCCGAGTTAACCTTTGCCATCGGCGGCTGAAACCTGCAGTGAACATGCCTACGAAATTTGACGCGGGCGGCCCTGTGCCAGAGGGTGCCCGCATGCCCGCAAAGGAGATCACGAATGCTTGAACAATCCTTGTCAGACGTATATACAAAATTTAAGCTTCATTTTTATCGGAAGGTATTTTCCCGGTTTGAAAGCCGCGAAGCGAGCCTGACTACGGTGGAAACTTACTGCATTGAAATTATTCATGCGTTGGAGCACCCAACGGTCAATGAATTTGCCTCCTTTGCCCAGATATCCCCTCCCAACGCGGCTTATAAGGTGACGAACCTGATCCAGAAGGGGTATCTCAAAAAAATCCGTTCTAAAACGGATAAGCGGGAGTATTTTTTAGAGGTCACTCCGAAATATTTTGAGTATTACAATCTGAATCACGGCTATATTCTGACCGTGATTGACCGGATCAAGGACCGTTTTACCCCGCAGGAGGTCACTCTGTTGGATCATATTCTGACCGTGATGTACGACGAGCTGATGCCGGAGGTTCCCCTTCCGCACAGAAATCAGGATCTGCCTTGAGAGCGGCGTAATTCATATGTTGCTGTCTCTGTCAAAGCGAAAAGTGGTACCAGCCGCTTTTCGCTTTCTTTTGTTTGACCACAGCGGGATAGGCGTGCTATAATCTGAAATGCAATCCATGTAAAAACGACAATTTCTCCCTCACCGAAGGCGCGGGAGAAATCAGTCACTATTCTAAAATGAAGGCGCGATAGGATGGAAGAAACACAGAAGATCGAACAAAGCATTCTCAAAAAATATAAAAAAGAAATCTGGAACCGCATGATTGGCGGAATCAAGGATTATCAGCTGATTTTGCCGGGCGACCGGATCGCCGTGTGTATTTCCGGCGGCAAGGACTCCATGCTTCTGGCCAAGTGTCTGCAAATGCTGCAGCGCCATACGGAAATTCCCTTTGAACTGGAATTTTTGTCGATGGACCCCGGCTATAATGAATATAACCGGCAGCTGATCGCTCAAAATGCCGAGAAGCTGGGAATCCCCCTGACGGTATTTTCGTCGCGTATTTTCGAGATCGTCAGCCATTCCGGCGGGAATCCCTGCTATTTGTGTGCCAGAATGCGGCGCGGCCATCTGTACGCCAAAGCGAAAGAGCTTGGCTGCAACAAAATTGCGCTGGCGCATCATTTTGACGACGTCATCGAAACCACAATGATGAGCATGCTTTACGGCGCGGAAATCCGCACCATGATGCCGAAGCTCCCCAGCACCAACTTCCCCGGAATGGAAATCATCCGCCCGCTGTATCTGGTGCGTGAGCGCGATGTGCTGGCCTGGAAGCGCTACAACTCACTCGAATTCGTGCGCTGCGGGTGTCCTTTGTCTGAGAACGCTCCCGTCTGTACAGAAAAGGAAAACAACGGCTCAAAGCGCGCGATGGTAAAAGAGCTGATCGCCCGTCTGCGCAAGGACAACCCGCAGGTAGACATCAATATTTTCCGCAGCATGCACAACGTAAACCTCGATACCGTTCTCGGTTACCGCCAGGGCGGTCAAATTTACAGCTTTCTGGATCATTACGGCCAATCGGCCGGCGACATACCAATCGACGATGACACAGCGGAAGAATAGAGAGAACTGCTGAACATTTAAGAAAGAAGGATTTTTTTGAAATACATAAAATATTATGTCCTGCAATTGATCATGATTGCTACCCTGTTGGTGTTCGCTTTCGCTTTCGCTGAGTTTGCCATGGGCCGCGATACCTCTGTGGGGATGATTTCCCTGTACATTGCGCTGTCTGTCTTTTATTTGTTCTCTTATCTTTTCTTGAAGCATAAAATGCGCCAGGGTGGGAAAAGTGCCGAAGACATTTTTCACCTGCTGCAAACTGAAGAAATTTATAATATGCTGCATATCTTTAACGAGAAGGTCGGGGTCGCGTTCACCATTATTATGGCTCTTGGCAGTGTTGTGGTGTATTTTTTAAAGCATCCTGTTTGATTCGGCTAAAATTCCTTCTCCAGTCGTTGTTTCATATCGTATTGCAGGAGGGCTTTATTGATGAAAAAGCGTTATGTGATCGGTATCGCAGCTTTTTGTATATGCCTCTCCCTTTTCCTTGCAAGTTCTCATTTTATTTCCTGGGGCGTAATGAAAAGCAATCTGGAATCAGATGCCCGAAAATCGCAAAATATTGACGCCAGCTGGAAAGCAGTCTCCGCTACTTCAGATAAATTTTCTGCGGTTCTCTTTTATGACGAATCACTGAGCCAAGGCAGCTATGCCCTATATGAAACGCATAATAGACGATCTGTTGGCTATTTTTTTCGGGATGGCGGCAGCCTTGCAGATACAGATATGATAGAAGGGATACAGGGCTTTAGCTACGGAAAGGGCTTTGCTGTTTTATCTATGAACAAAGTGAACGCAGTGAGGGTAGAAAGGGTATTTGAAAAAGAAGACCTTCCAAAAGAGAGTCGGGAGGTAGACCCCGGCAAGCCTTTTGCGGTCACATTCTCATCCGATGATCATTCACACAACGGAACGGTTACTGTGTATGACGCGGAAGGACACAGTATTCCGTTTAATTCCTTCGTTGTCATAGAATGCTACTGACTGCACACTGTCAAGGATGATACAGCTATGCTGTATCATCCTTTTTTGTCCATTTATCTGTCTATACATATATGTTATCAAAGTCATAGTGGACATTCACAGGTTTCTGCGTTATACTAACGACAAACACAAGCAAAAGGAGTGACCGATATGGGAACCATTCCCACCCTGGAGCAGGCGCAGGCTCTGCTGGAAGAGTATAATCAGGACGAATTTCATCTTCGCCACGCGAAAATTGTATCCGGCGTGATGGGCTATTTTGCGCAGGAATACGACCCGGAAAACGTGGAATTCTGGAAAGTGGTAGGCCTGCTTCACGATTTGGACTTTGAACAATATCCGGAGCAGCACTGCGTCAAATGTCAGGAGATCATGCGCGAGCGCGGGCTGGATGAACGGTTGATCCGCGCGGTGGCCAGCCATGGGCACCTGCTCCGTGTGGATATTCCCCCGGAGCACATCATGGAGAAGATTCTGTATGCAACAGATGAGCTCACCGGTCTGATCGGCGCGGTGGCGATTATGCGGCCATCCAAAAGTGTTTCTGATCTGGAGTTGAAATCGGTCAAGAAGAAATTCAAATCCACCGGCTTTGCGGCAGGATGCTCCCGCGAGGTCATCTCAAGGGGCGCCGAAATGCTCGGCTGGTCTTTGGACGAGCTGATTGAACGCACGATCCTCGCAATGCGCAGCCTGATGGATACACTGGATGTTTAAGTCGCTTTCGATAGCCGCCCGGAATTCCGCCTTAATCTGCGGCGAAAGGCTATCATAAATTTACAGAATCAATAAAGCCCTGTCGATTGTTTCAAGCAGCCTGTCCATTGAATAATTTCTTCAATAATCGTATAATAGTTCCAGGAATCCCCAAAATAACATGGAAACGGGCGTTTCTCTTGCACAGATCATGCGCCCCGGCAAAAGGAGCATTATCATGACAACATTTGAAGAACTTTACAACAGACTGGTCAAGGCTTCCGTACAGAATCATCTGGATGAGGAGTTGGAACAAGCCACGCAGGACGGATTTGACCCCCATCATTTGGATTGCCTGCTCAACCCGTCAAAATACGCGCCGGTGATCCGGATCGGCGACTGCGACTGCACTGATAAATCAAATACATCCTGCGCTGGAAAGTGCCTGTTTGATGCACTGTACCGCGATGAAAACGGAAATATCTCGATTAATAAGGATTTGTGCGTTGGCTGTTCTGAGTGCGTCAACAACTGTCATGCCAAAAAGCTGACGGAAAGCCGCGATATTCTTCCCGCACTGGCCGCCATTCAGCATGCGGAAACCCCGGTTTACGCAATGGTAGCACCGGCTTTTATCAACCAGTTCAGCAGCGATGTCACCCCCGGCAAGCTGCGCAGCGCCTTTAAGAAAATCGGATTCGACGGCATGGTTGAGGTGGCGCTGTTTGCGGACATCCTCACGCTGAAGGAAGCTTTGGAATTTGATAAAAACATTCAAAAAGAAGAGGATTATCAGCTGACCAGCTGCTGCTGTCCCATGTGGATTTCGATGATCCGCAAGGTGTACAAGCAATTGATCCCTCACGTGCCGGGTGCTGTTTCGCCCATGGTAGCCTGCGGACGTTCCATTAAAACCATGTACCCGGGCGCAATTACCATTTTTATTGGGCCATGCCTGGCCAAAAAAGCGGAGGCAAGAGAGCCTGATGTTTCGGATTCCACCGATTTTGTCCTGACGTTCCAGGAAATCAAGGACGTTTTTGACTTTGCCGGAATCGATTTGGCCTCTATGCCCGAAGATGAACGCGACCACTCTTCTCGCGCCGGCCGTATCTATGCCGGTACCGGCGGCGTCAGCGAGGCGGTACAGAGCACGGTAGCGCGCCTGAACCCAGACCGTAAGATTTCCGTTCGTGCAGCGCACGCAGACGGTGTACGAGCCTGCAAAGAGATGCTCAGCAGCGCTCTGGAGGGCAAACTGACCGCTAACTTTATTGAAGGTATGGGTTGCGTCGGCGGCTGTGTCGGCGGGCCGAAGGCTCTGATTCCGAAAGAGGAAGGCCGAAAGAACGTATTTGAATACGGCAATACCGCTACCTACCCCACCCCCATCGATAATCCCTACGTTATAGAGCTTTTGCATCGCCTGGGATTCGATACCGTTGAGGATCTGCTTGAGAAGAGCGATATTTTTACCCGCCAATTCTAACCACAATAAAAACCTCCACAGATCCGGAGCCGGAAATGTGGAGGTTTTTTTCCGCCATCCGGCGGAATTCGTTAGCATGTTTCAAAAGGAAAATTCATTCTATGATAAGCCTTACAGAAAGGCACTTATAATTTGTCTGCCAGCCTGCGGCCCGGTATTCCGGCCAACCGCAGGCAGCGAATGCAGTGTTTTCTTTACTGTTTTCAGTATAGTGGTAAGTTGTGTGAAAATTATGAACCGAATCGAAACAAATCAAAAACAAAGCTGCTTAAAATGAAGCTATATTGCTTGAAAAACAGCGAAGCCCATCAAACGGTGTCGATGGGCTTCGCTATATGGAGAAATTGCGTAGAGTCACCAGAAGCTCTCAAGCCAGAGGCAAAGTGAAAATGAAGTCCCCTATCTATGATTTCTTTTCCATGTGGAAGGCGCAGAGGAAGCCGACCGCGCCGAAAAATGCTCCAATCCACATAATGACGGAAAAAGAAGCTAAAAAGGTTTCCTGTACAGTAAAGCCGTTCCCTGAAAGCCTGGATTGGATATAGCCAAAGAGTGAGCCGCCAATGGTTGTGCCAAGAATCATACCGATATTCCGAAAGGTGGCAACCACTCCGGATGCAACGCCCTGATCCTTTTTCGGTGCAGCGCCCATAATGGCGGAATTGTTGGGTGCAGCGAAAACACCCGTGCCGAACCCGATGCAGACGAGTCCGAGAATCAGAAGCGCAAATGCCGCGGCAGAAGAAGTCTTCGCCATCATTCCAAACAGGATCAAACTGAACACGCAAAATCCCATCCCCGTCATGGAAAATACTCTGGAACCAAAACGGTCGGACATTGCTCCCACAATTGGGGAGCAGATCGTCATAATCACAGGGGTGATACTGAAAATGAATCCGGTGCGCATTGCGGAGCTATGCAGAACCACATCAAAGTAATACGGAATGAGGAACAGTACCAAATAGAAACAGAGGTAATTGAAAACCGCCCCCGCCGCACCGAAACCAAAATTGCGAATCCGGAACAACCGAAGAGGAATCATCAGGAAGGGCGCCTCTTGCTCAACATGGAAAAAAAGCGCAAAAGCAGCGATCATCACGGCAAACAGAAGCGGCCGCATCAGATGGGAACCCGATATGGAGGAAGCGTTCATCAGCAGAGTCATCGCAATCATGGCAACCGCAAAGCAGGCCATGCCGCGAACATCGACCGCTCGGGCATTGACGTCTTTCCCGTCTTTGATCACAAGAAGGGTCAGAATCAGACCGGCAGCGCCAAACGGAACAGAAATAAAGAAAGTGAACTGCCAGCCGAACAGGCTTGCGATACTCCCGCCGATCAAAGGCCCGAGTGAAAGCCCAATGTAAGTCATCAATGCCTGAAATCCCAGTGCTTTTCCTCTCTCTTCAGAAGAAAACGTGGTCGTAATAATTGCGGGCCCGACGGACAAAAGAATAGACCCGCCCAGAGCCAGCAAAGCTCTGCCCAAAAGCAGTGAGAAAAACGTGTCGGAGAAGCCGCATAAAATCGCCGCGCCGGTAAAAATCACAAATCCGAGCAAAAACAATTTCCGACGCCCCATATGATCTGAAAGACGTCCGATGGGAATAAGCGCTACGGTCATGATCAGCAGGTAAATTAAAACAAGCCATTCCGACTGATTTGTCGTTGTGTTCAGTGAGCGCTCGATTGTCGGCAAAATCGTGCTGGTCAGGCTGGAGTTTAACGATGACAGAAACGTTGCAATACCGACGCAGACCAAAACAATCCATTTGCTTCTTTTCGCCTGCACAGGCTCCACTATAGCATCCATAAGGGCAAGCCTCTCTTATTTCAATCTTTTTCTTCATTATACCCATCTTTTATTTATATGTTAAATACGTAAGCGTGATATAATATATATTAATTTACATATAAATGGAGGCTGCATTCATTGAACCAAATACAGCTTATTTATTTTAAAGCTATAGCGGAGGAAGGCGGCATCTCGAAAGCTGCGGAGCGCGTGCATGTCCCCCAGCCCTATTTAAGCAGCCAGCTAAAGAACATAGAACATGAACTGGGCGTAACTCTCGCTATTCGCAATACCCGCAATTTTCAGCTTACGGATGCAGGAAAACGCTTTTATGACCGGGCGATTCAGATTCTTGAGCTGATGGACACAACGAAGAATGAATTGGAAACGTTTGAAACCGGATTGCAGGGCACATTGAAAATCGGAACGCTCGCAACCTCCGCTGCCGCCGTATTGTCTGAATCCGTGCGTAGGTTCCACGAGAAATACCCGCATGTACGTTTTGAAATTCGGAATATGTCTACACAAAGCATTCAGGAATCCTTGAAAATCGGGCTGATTGAACTTGGATTTGTCAGAACACCGTTCAATACAAGCAACTTCGATTCGTTTATCATGCCGGAACAGCCAATGGTCGCAGTACAAAGCATGGAGTTCCAAAGCAAGCGGGACATTGCGGACTTAAACGAGCTGTCTCAAAAGCCGCTGCTGGTGAACGTCAGATTTGAAACAATCATCACGGAAGCGTTCCAGGCGGCAGGCTTTGAACCTAATATTTCGTGTCAAGCGGATGATACCCGTCTGCTTTTACTTTGGGCAAACGCCGGAATGGGAACTGCCATTATCCCCATGGACTGGATTGACATTGTTCCGAATCTTCACTTGCATCACCTTGTATTGAGTGCGGAAATTTTAAGAACCGCGCCGGCGGCTATTTGGCTGAAGCACCATACCTTATCTGCCGCCGCTCAGAATTTTTTAAAAATTTTCGAATCCTAATGCTGTCTTTTCAATTAGAATACGGATATTCTTCGTTGTTCCCTATCATTCCTGCCTCCAGAAGTCTCGATTAAACGGAAAAAGTTTGATCCAAATTTTTTTTAACCCCCCCTCTTGAGAACAAGAAAAGGGGCGGACAGCTTCTGCTGTCCACCCTTATGCTATATTATCTACTTATTTATTGCACTGGCCCATATACTGGAGCAGCAGCTCAAACAACTCTTTACAGTTCATTTGTCATTCTCCTTTATATTCCGTCGTAGAATTTCATCTGACTTGTTCCGATCTTACTTATTGCACTGACCCATGTACTGGAGCAGCAGCTCAAATAACTCTTTGCAGTTCATCTGTCATTCTCCTTTATATTCCGTCGTAGAATTTCATCTGACTTGTTTCGATCTTACTTATTGCACTGGCCCATATACTGGAGCAGCAGCTCAAATAACTCTTTGCAATTCATAATACAATTCTCCTTTATTCCCCATTGTTAAAAATGAATGATACACTTTTTCATTACTTGCTGCACTTATTCATATACTGGAGCAGCAGCTGAATCAATTCCTGGCAGTTCATCATCCACATCCTCCTTTTACCCGAGTTCATTCAAAGTTTTGAATCGGTTTTTGAATGTGGCTAAAGTGTAACACTTCTGTAACCTCTTTTCAAATGCAATTTTTAACATGGAAAACAAGTAAAAATTTGTTACTTTATGTCGTCAGATCTTTTAAAGTCATCCCCGGTGAGTCCCTCACGAGCCAGCATGACCTCCAGAACGGAAATATCGGACGAGATGTCCATTGTGGCATCCCCAAACAAACTATCCAGAAGATTTTCAAACGCAGTATTAATTGTATCCAGGCTTTCGCGAATCTGCTTTTTGGCAGAAGTGATATTCTCCCCCTGTACCGGCTGACTGTCAAAATGGCAGTAGGAATGAATCAGCTTTAAAGTAGTCGGCAGATAATACTCATTAAATTTTCGGATCTGAGATCCCTTTTCGGGATGCTCTTCCACATAATTCAGTATTTTTTCCGTGACGCTCTCTAAACGGGATATTTTCAGAAGCACTACTTCATCCGTAATAAAGTTTTTAGCCTGACTGATCTGATTCAGCAGATCGCGTCCCTTAGAAGGCGCCGTGCTTTCTTCCGGCTCCCTTCTCTGGGCACTCCGGCGTTCCCGCTCTTCCATAGACTGCTGCGCCTGAAGATATTGCTGGTATGTTTCTTCCCCCAGCATCAGGCAGGTTTTCTGATCATCCAAATACCCGTCGGGCAGCATGTTGGAACGGATCATTTTTTCCAGATCCTTTACAACAAACGTCGGGGATTTTCTCACCAGTCTGGCAAGCTGATCAACAGAGCAGAAATTCGCGGCGCCAACACCGTTCAGATAACGAGCGATGCGGTTTAACCTGCCGCGTATCCGGCAGCCCTGTGTAATCATCCACGCAGAAAGCCCACTAAAGGGTACTGTTACGGAAGCCAGCGTCAAAAGTACATCCGCCGCCGACAGCGTTGCTGCCGCAACGACCAGGGCAATCAGCAGGCTAGCAGAAACCACGCCGAAAATTCCTCCAAATATCAAAAGCAAAATACTGGAAACCTGCTTCCATGGAAAGCGGGAATCCGAATATCGCAGAGGGCGAACCTCCGCCTGAACGGAGGGATCGGGAGAAATCGGCGACCGGGGGGGCCTGCGCCGGTTCTTTCTGCTCTGACGGCGGGAATTCCCATCCCCTACCGCATCACGGAAGGTTTCTTTTACCTCTTGTTTTAAATCGCGAAATTCTTCTGAATGAACCACACCACGCACACTATTGCTGATTTCTCTGCCCAGCATCGAAAAAAATCTCTCAAACATCTTAGATTCCTCACTATGTAGTTCTTAAAATCTATTGGTTTTATTATACCTGAATCCAATTCAAATGACAACTAAGCATCCCCGACGCTTTTTACCAATTTTCTTAATTTTCATTATAAATCCGCCATATTTCTCCCTACAATCTTTTTCAAAAAAACTAAAAATAAATTAAAAAAAGATATTGACAGATTGAATAAAACCAGATATAATTACTATCGTTGTCCCGGCAAATTGTTCCGTGTGATTACACGGCTCGGTAGTTCAGTTGGTTAGAACGCTAGCCTGTCACGCTAGAGGTCGACGGTTCGAACCCGTTCCGAGTCGCCAGTTTGCTGCTATGGCTCAGTTGGCAGAGCACGTCCTTGGTAAGGACGAGGTCACGCGTTCGAATCGCGTTAGCAGCTCCATTAAAAACCGCTTAGTTTTAAAACTAAGCGGTTTTTTGTCGTTTATTTTTATTTTCAAAATAGTAATTTCAAAGCGTGTTGAACATTGGAAAAGATCAAAATTCTGATACTATTTAAATGGACACGCCCTTATTTACGGCTTCTTAAAGCTTCGGCCTAGACCAAACTATCGGTCTTTTTCGGGCTTATATAAACCGTTTCCACTCTTTCATTTGTTCCAATCAGTAAAAACACGACCAGTATGATAGCTGCTGACCGATACAGAAGTGACAACAAGTGTAAATAAAATAAATACAGCCATAATATGAAAAGAAGATTTTATGGTTGCTGCGCGACGATCAGGCACCAAAGGACTGCACCGAAATTTAAAATCAGGAGTTAAAACAATGGGTTTACAAAAACGGTTACTATCACTTGGTATGATTGGGGTTATTTCTTTTTTCTTGAGTGATGTTCTTGGCTGCATTCTTGTACAGGGATATAATCCGATAACATCTTATATTAGTGTGTTATCTGCGGACGGCACACCCTATTCCGGTGTAATGCGAACCTTTATTATGATATATCAAGTTTGTTTTCTGTTATTTTCGATTACACTCTGCATCAAATTTTTCAAAGAATATTGCCCATACACACGTGTAGGTTCTATTTTGCTTTTTGGTGTTGCTTGTTTATCCGTTTTTACATTTGGCGTTTTCCCAATGACGGTAGAATCTGCGATCAATCCGCAAAATATGATTCACCTTATTTTAGCAATAACCATTATTACCTTACCGATCTTGGCTTTATTTTTGCTCTCACTTGGATTTAGGAAAGATCAAAGAAGCATTCTGGCGAGAACATCTTTCATTGCGGCCATCCTGATTTTATTTTTCGATTTATCGCATCTATTCGCTATCAAAAATGGATGGGACATCTTAGGCCTTTTACAAAGGCTCAGCGTATATTCCTTTCACGCCTTTACTTTCTTTCTCTCTTGGATTTACGTAAGAAAAACAAGGAGAACAGTACATTAAAACTATATACCTCAAAAGCAGAAACGATCCCCCGCAATCGGAGCACTCCGGCTGCGGGGGATCGTTTCTTTGACATAAAAAAGCGGGGACAGGACGTTTGTATACCATCCCATCCCCCTGTCTACGGAGTTGCAGTCTCCATAAACAACGGCTAAGTCGCACTATGTAAATGATACAGCAATTTCCATATTTTGTCAATATCTGTTTTTATTTTCTCCCATCTCCTGTCCGTCTACACGATCTTCCGCAGAAATATAGGCTGCGACAGCATACAGCGGCATGGTTTCTCCGCAGCGCTCTCATTCATGGCCAAAAGACGAACGCGCTTTTAATCTTTCCCCTCTACAAACCAGCGGTCATTCTCCAACCAGATATAACGTTCCTGCTCTTTCATCCGACATAAATAGCGAATCCCTGTACCACCGGCCCGCAGGGAGGCCGCCCGCTGCACATCCAGCACTTTGTCAATTTCGAAAAGCTCGCCAGCAGACCAACGGACAGCCAAAGGAATAATATGGCCGTCTTCGGTATACCGTACAATCATATCAATATAACGTTTCATTCTTGCTTCCTTTAAAATATCGGGCCATACAACATAATATGGTCATGCTTGGGGTCAAATCCAGAGAGCTCCGGGTCCTGAAGCAATACTGCCGGCTGCACGGCGTTGGTGCCAAAGCGCCTTTTCAGGCTGTCCACAGCAGTCTCCAGCTGTTCCCGGCGCAGCTGCTCCTGTCCTGCGCCAAACAAATCCATCTGCAGAGGAGTCGAATCACTGACCAAATCGGAGATACTGATGCCAAGGCTGCGAACGGGCCGCTGCCAGTGGTAGTGCTGCATAAACAGCTCCATGCCTGCCTGTGCGATCTCGGTGGCACTGTTGGTGTAGTGACTCAGAGCATGCTGTCGCCCGAAAGTTTCAAGCTGATTATCTCGAACACTGATGCTGATGGTACGCCCCTTACAGCCATGCTCGCGCAGTCGGCGAGCGACGCTGTCTGCCAAAACATACAGGATAATTTTCGCATCCTCATTATCCACAAGGTCGCGAGGCGTGGTGGTGCTGTTGCCGATGCTTTTTGCCTCTTCCCGATCTTCGTAGCGGGCAACCGGCGTATTGTCAAGTCCGTTTGCATAAGCATACAGCACACTCCCCCATTTGCCAAACCAGCTTTTCAGCGTCTTTTCCGGAGTGTCGGCCAAATCCCCTATGGTATGCTTACAGTAAGACTGCAGCTTGCGCTGGGTGACTCTGCCGACATACAGCAAGGCGCCGACCGGCAACGGCCAGACCATCTCTTTGAAATTTCCCCGATGGATTTCTGTAACTGCGTCCGGTTTTTTATAATCCGACCCCAGCTTCGCAAAAATTTTATTGTAAGATACGCCGATGCTCACGGTGATTCCCAGCTCCTGCCTGATCCGCAGGCGGACTTCCTGCGCGAGCTGTACGCCGTTCATGCCTTCGGCAGTAACATCGAGCCAGCATTCATCCAGGCCAAACGGTTCCACCCGGTCCGTGTATTCCAGATAAATCTGATGGCAAAGCCGCGAGAATTGCTTGTAGAGCTCAAAGCGCGGCGGAACAACCATCAGATCGGGACACTTTTGCCGGGCCTGCCAGAGGGCCTCGCCTGTTTTAACGCCGTATTTCTTCGCCTGCTCGTTTTTGGCAAGAATAACACCGTGGCGCTGCTCCACATCGCCGCCCACGGCTGCCGGCCGGCCCCTCATTTCAGGCCGGTACAGACTTTCAACACTTGCATAAAAGCTGTTGCAGTCCGAATGTAATATGATTCGATCCACATTTCCACCACCAAACACATGTTCTATTCCTCTGATCATTCTAATACAGAACATGTGTTCTGGCAAGAGGAAAATAAAAACAAAATCCCGCAGTCCGTATAGACTGCGGGATTCTGAATGAAACCGAAATACAGGTAAAACAGCCCGTGTTTCACTTTACTGCATGAAAGAGAAAATCGGAAGCGTTTTTCAAAGCGGAAAACCGCTCCCGTAACAGCAATCTTCCCGGCAAAAATGCAGCCAGGAGGATTTTTTATTTTCCTCTAAAAAAACAATGGGGAATCTATCTTTTCAGATCACGACTGATTCGCTGCTTCATCTGCTGCGGTTTGAGTTTCTTCATCCGCATCAGCGACTACAGTTCTTACCGGCTTGATAACGGCGTAAATCTCGCCCTCCGGGGCGATCAGACGTACTCCGGCAGGAAGATGAAAATCAGCGGCCGTAATGGCTTCCCCGGCTTTTTTACCGGAAACCTCAGTCACAATTTCGTCCGGGATCAGCGTCGCCTTGCCTTCCACTTCAACTTCAGAATGATATACCTGCAGTTGCAGCAAATCATGTTCCAATTCGCCATGGCCATGGAATACAATGGGAAGCTGCATCTTCACGTCCTGATCTTCCGAGATCATCTGGACAGACACATGAACCGCATTCCCATCCACAGGATGCCGCTGAACCTCTTTTAGAAATCCAAATTTCTTTTCGCCGCCCAGCATAACCCACAATTTTGCGCTGGTACCATGGCGTGCGATCACTTTGTTCAGACCACCGCTTTCAAACTGCACAGGAGTGGATGCGGTACCAGGCCCATTGAGAACCCCCGGAATAAAGCCTTCTCTTCTCACTTTTTTCGGCTTGTCTTTTCTGATCACTGCTTTTAAAGCAATCTCTTCCATCGTAAAAACACTCCTTTTCTTATAGTGACATTGTTCGTTACCTCGATTTTATACCTATCCCACAAAATGTCAAACGCAGGTTCCCGTAATAAAGCCGTGAGAATCGGACGAATCGCTCTCTTGGCCCGTATCAGGCGGCAAAGGCGGCGATTCTGATCCGATTTTCCCCGAATCTCAGGCAGAATCGCATCTGCCCTGCTCTTTCTTCCTTATTCGGCCTCATATTCTGTGAATTGGAGCTGCCGGGGGTGTTTTCTCAGAGAAAACTCACTGAATTCTAATTAAATAATATCCAGCCTACACCGATATGATTTATAGAAGAGTATTTACTTTATTTCAATACAAAGGACAGTGATCAGTCATGAGCATTTCTGCAATTTCAGGCACAAGCAGCTATACCACTACGGCCAGCAGCAACCAAAGTGAAATCAACAAGCTGCGCGCACAGGAAAAACAACTCCAGCAGGAACTGACCCAGCTGCAAAGCGACGTTTCAGGAGACGATTCCGAACAGGTTCAGCTACAGATTTCAACCGTGCAGCAGCAGATTACTCAGATTCAGCAGCAGATACAGCAGCTGCAGAACCAGTCGGCCAAACAGTCACAGGACAAGCAGCAAACCACGCAGGCGAAATTCAACGTAGGAGACACCGCAAGCTTTCCGGATGACCATCTGATCGACATTACCGTATGATCAAATAAAAGCCTTCTCTCCCATCCAGGGCGAGGGGGCTTTTATTTTGTGTATGGAGCTGTTTGCACTCGGTTCTGTAAATGAATAATGGCAAAAAGAAAGGCAGGCACCCGATTGATGCCTGCTTTTTATGGAGAGTAGTCTTATGAGTGAACAGTGTATTACAGCAGCGTTTGAAAAATCTTTTCGGAGGGGCGGGCAATCACCGTGGTGGAAAGCAGAAGCTCTGTTTCCGCAGTCGCCGCCGCAACCGCAGTTTTCACAGCCCCCACATCGCCCGTAAGAAGAACGACGCCCTTTCCCCCAATCGCATAGCCTATTTTCACTTCCATCAGCGTGATATCCGCGGCCTTTGCGGCAATATCCGCCGCGCGGATACCGGACGCTACCGAGTAAAATTCCATCACGCCAATCGCCCGAATCGCTTCTACCGGGTTTGTCAGGCCGATGGCAGGAATCAGCTGGGAATGAATGTTGGGAATCAGCAGGCTGTCTACATAGTATTCCCCCGCAACCTGAATTCCCCTTTCCATAGAAGTCTCAACATCGCTGGTGCTGCCGCCGATAATCACAATGTATTTGCCAGGACAGACTGTGGAGGCCTTCACCAATTGCGCATTGGTCACCTTGACCATCTGATCGCTGACATCTATTCCGCGGGCAATGCTGGAAAGCTCAATTGCTCCAATTGCTTCTCTCATTGTCCTCAAGCCTCCCTATCGCGGCGGATCGATGCGCCGTCCTCATTGATTTCTGTGATGATCCCGCTGATGCTGGCATGAATATTCGCGGAGAGCCCCTGTGCAGCCGACGCCAGCAAATCACCCTTTTGCACCGTTTCCCCGGCCTGCACAGCCGGGACGGCGGGCTTTCCGATGTGCTGCCGGAACGAAATCCATACCTGCTCCGGGAAAAGCTCGGTGCAGTCATCCCCGGCATGCTGATGATAATACTCCGAAAGCCCCAGACGGGCCACCAGACGGTCGGTCGGCACCTTGCCGTACAAAGACCCTTCCCTTGCCTTTGGAGAAAGATTTCGCGGCACCTGAATGCCTTTCTCGCGCAGCCTGCCCTTCAGGTAAGCATTCACCTTGCGGGGCGACAGCCCCATGGGACAGGAGAACATTTCACACACGCCGCAGTCGCAGCAATTTACGGCCTGCCCAAATGCCTTTTCGTACTCGTCGTTGTCGGAAATCAGCTCCTCCCGGAACAGATTCCGCATCATCAGATGCGGCTGGATCTGATGCCCGATCAAATACCGCGGACACAGGCTGGTACACATCCGGCACTGAACGCAGGCGCTTTTGGCCTGTGTTTTAATCCGACCAAGCGGCAGCGCTGCCCGGCGCGCCAAATAATGTTCGTTTGACAGAACAATCAGGTTCCCTGTTGTTTTCGTCACCGCCAAACGATCGATTTCGGCAGGGTCGGTTACGACGCGCCCCATCATGGGGCCGCCGACAATCACAATATAATCCTGAAGGTGCGGGCGGGCACTGCCGATGCACTCCCGCAGAGGCGTGCCAAGCGGAACCTTGCGCATCACCGGGCGTTCCACCTCGCCGACGACGGACAAATATTTTTCGGTCACGGGAATCCCCTGCAGGGCGTCGTGAATATTCAGCAGAGTTCCCACGTTGTCTACCACAGCTCCCACATCGAGCGGGATTCCGCGTTCGGGAACCGAGGTGCCGCAGACCTGCTGAATCAGCACCTGCTCATCCCCCGCCGGGTAAAAGGACGGCATCTCGAATAGTTCGATCTGCGCGCCGGAGGTCGCGATGGCCTGCCGCAGCGCGGCGGTCTCTTTGACATATTTCTTTTTCAGGGCAATCACGGCTCTTTTGGCGCCGACGTGTGCCGCCACCGCACCGACCGCCTGAACGATCTGATCCGGGAAGGTACGCATCAAATACTTATCCGTTTCGATCAGCGGCTCACATTCCGCGCCGTTCACCACAAAGCACTCCGCCCTAGCAGAGAGCTTCACGTGCGTGGGGAACCCGGCTCCGCCGGCCCCTACCACACCCGCAGCCTTTACCGCTTCGATCAAATCCATACGATCACCATCCTGCCTCATTGATACCGATCTTCCGTTAAAACCGTGTATCAAAACTGGTTGTCTCTCCCCCGTTTTCAGGCGAGAGAGGACAACTGTTTCTTACTTTGAATCAGTCATTTCTACTACAGCACATTGGTGTTGATTTCTTTATCGTCTATGATACCGACGACGGTTGCGTCCACCGGAACATCAGGACGCCCGACTGCGGTTCGGGCGGAGCTCCCGCTGACGATCAGTACCGTCTCCCCGATTCCCGCGCCGATGCTGTCTACCGCAACGATCGGGGTGCCTGGCTTCCCTCCCTCCAGCAGATCAAGAGGGCAGACGACCAGAAATTTGAGCCCCCTCAGGCTTTCTTCCTTCCGGGTTGACCAGATATTTCCAATCACTTTTCCGACCAGCATAAAAAGCTCCTCCCGCTCCCGTTGAGGGGTTATTTTTCAATACAGTTCATGGCGATCCCCGCCGGTGTGACCAAAAATGGATTCTCCGGTTTATAGGTGGGGATTCCGGTTTCCTTTTCAAAGACCGATTCCACCCCGGCCAGACAGCAGGTTCCGCCGCACAGGTAAATCGCGCTGACGGTTTCTTTGCTGACGTATTTTTTCACGATAGCCGCCATCTTCTCGATCACTGCCTTTACGACGGGGAAAATCTCCGCGTGGCGAGAGGAGTCGAGCTTGATGGCCTCCGCCTCCGCGATCGGGATCTGATAGCTGCCCGCCAGCACCAGCGTCAGGTGCGTGCCGCCTGTCGGCTCGTCTTCGATCTGAACCACCTTACCGTCCTTTAAAACGGCAAGGCCCGTGGTACCGCCGCCGATGTCTACCACGACTCCGTCGGAAACACGGTAAATGGTGTTGGCAGCGGTCGGCTCGTCGAGAACATTAATCACCTGCATTCCCGCGCTTTCCGCCACATAGGTGTGCGTTTTCAGGCTGCTGTCGGTTCCGGCCGGCATGGCGATGGCGCATCGCTCCAAAGGCTGGCCCAGGCGGGCCTCCAGCTTCTCTTTCAGCTCGCGCACAATGCGGCAGGCCCCAACGTAATCCACGACCACGCCGTCGCGCAGGACACTCGCCGCCCGCTTTTCGCAGGCGATCGGGCGGTCCTCGGCGTCCAGTACGACAAGTACGATATAAGCGGTACCCAAATCGAGCCCCACCTTCAGTTTGCCGGGGCACGGCTCAAAGGTTTCCTTTTCAGAGCGCTCAACCTGCGCAATATATTCATTGATTCGTTCCAGTTCCAGCAATGCGGGCAGCCTCCGTTTCCGTTGATTTTCCCCGCTCAGCGGATATGCAGCGCATCAGACATGACGCAGCGGCGCTTTCTGCAGAAAGAACGGGCAGTCGTCAGGCCTTCTCCCGTCGGGCCTGCAATCGTAAAGGTGGTGCAGCCTTCTCCGCCCACGCCGATTCCGGCATAGGACGGCGCATTCTTGACAAAGATCGTCGTCTGCAGCAGCTTTGCCATCTTTGTCAGCTTATCGACGTTCTTCGAGTGCATCATGGCGGTATGGCGGTTGCCGCGCTCGGCCACTAGGGCGATCTCAATCGCCTCGTCGACATCTGCAGCCCGAACGATCGGCAGGATCGGCATCATCAGCTCCTCCATCACAAACGGATGATCCTTCTGCGTTTCCATCAGGATCACGCGCGCATTTTCCCCGCCGCTGATGCCCAGCTTATTCAGAATATAAGGGGCGCTTTTCCCGACAAACTCCACCTTAGGGCCGCCCTTTTCATTGGTGACCAGCTGAAGCAGGCGGCTGATAGCGCTTTCCTCTTTCAGCTCGAACGCACCGACGCGCTTCATGTGCCAGATCAGGCAGTCTGCGATGGTATCGACCGCGATGACCTCTTTTTCCGCGATACAGGGCAGGTTATTATCGAAGCTGCAGCCGTCGACGATGTCTTTGGCCGCTTTCTCAATGTCCGCCGTTTCGTCCACCACGACAGGGGGATTGCCCGCGCCCGCACCGATGGCCTTTTTGCCGGTCGACATAACCATTTTGACAATTCCAGGGCCGCCTGTGGCGACCAGCACCCGGATTTTCGGATGCTTGATCATCAGATTGGTGTTCTCAACGGAGGGCTCGCGCACCGTTACGATCAGGTTTGTGGGAGCCCCCACCTTTTCCAGCGCCTGATTCAGAGCCGTTACCAGCACATGGGTTACGTTCTTCGCTCTGGGATGAGGACTGAACACGACGGTATTTCCGCCCGCCAGCATCGCAATGGAATTGCAGATGATGGTTTCGGTCGGGTTCGTCGCGGGAGTGACCGCGCCGATGACACCGAAGGGGCAGTATTCCACCAGAGTCAGGCCGCGGTCGCCTGTCATCGCCTCAGTGACAAGGTCTTCGGTGCCGGGGGATTTCTCCGCCGCCAAACGATTTTTGATCAGCTTATGTTCATAGTTGCCCATGCCGGTTTCTTCCACTGCCATGCGCGAAATTTTCTGGAGCATCTCCGGCTCCAGCACCGTCTGGCGGATCACATCGACATATTTCTGGCGATCCTCCATGGTAGAAAACAGGTATTTTCTCTGAGCCGCTTCGCTGGCCTGTACCGCGTCATCCATGGAATCGAAAATCCCGTAGCTGTCGCCGCAGGTTCCGTTTTCCTCACACGCCGCAGCGCTCCCGCTTTTCATTTCCTCCATCACCAGGCGGGCGACCTGTTCGATCAATTTATCATCTAATTTCATAGCTGTCAGCTCCTTATCGTAAACTCACTCTAAAATCGGTTCATCAAAAAGTGGGCATTGATCTCTTCCTTTTCGACAGGGAGATCAAACTGTTTTAAAACAAACACACTTTTCAAGTGAATCGATACTACTTTCAAATTCAGCGACATTTGCGGATCAGGACATAATCGTTGTTTTTCAATCCGCACGCATTTGCCTCGTCGGTATCTACATGAATTTCCAGCGCAGAATTCTCTGAAACGCGAACCAGCACGTTCCCGAGGACACAGCGCCTTTCGCCGCAGGTTTCCACCTCGACGATCTCTTTATCACAAATTCCCATACGCTTTGCAATCTCCGGCGTAGCATGAATATGACGCAGCGCCACAATGGCACCGCAGGGCAGCTCCAGCGTTCCCAGCGGGCCGCAAAGCTGCAGGCCGGGCGTGTTTTCCAGCTGACCCGATTCGCGGATGGGCGCCTTGACCCCCAGCCGGAAGCTGTCGGAAAGGGAAATCTCCACCTGACTCTTGGGACGCACCGGCCCCAGAATACGAACGTTCTCAAAGCTGCCCTTCGGCCCGATGATCGTGACCGTTTCTTTGGCTGCGAACTGACCGGGCTGCCCCAGCTCCTTGATAGAAGTCAGCTGATACCCGGGGCCGAACAGCGTCTCCAAATCCGCCTGGCTGAGATGCACATGCCGATTCGATACCCCCACCGGCACCATATCGTTCTGCATTTCGCGCAGCCGCTCCAAAACAAGCTTTGCAATGGTTTCCACTGTTTGATCTGTGTGCTTCAACCCTTGCACACCTCCCTGCTTTCAATTCCGGCCCGCCGCAAAGGTGCGGTCGGGCCGGTCATTCCCTGCCGCAGCTTACGGCAGTATTTTTTCTGTGTCTGAATGGGGCCGGGGAATCACATGGCGGGAAACGACCTCTCCCACTGCGTCTGCCGCCGCTACGCCGGCATCTACCGACGCCTTGACCGCGCCGACATCCCCGCGCACCATGACCGTTACCAGGCCGGAGCCGATTTTCTCGTAGCCGATCAAAACCACATTTGCCGCTTTTACCATGGCATCTGCCGCTTCGATCGCGCCGACGAGCCCTTTTGTTTCGATCATGCCCAATGCTTCGTTTGACATATTGCATTCCTCCTGTTTCAAAAATAAAGTGGTCTATCCAAGACCGGCAAAATCCGGTTTACGCAAACAATCCGTTTACAAGGAACATGCTGAGCATAATGGTAAAGGCCGGCGGGTCAATATGGGTATCGCAGTGGCTGTTAAAGGTTTTGGCCAGCGTGTCGCCCAGAACCGTGCAGAAAATCGCCACCAGAATGCCGATCCATACATTTCCCGTCATCACAGCCGCCGAAGCTGCCGGTAAGGTGATGTGGTGAGAAGCCGGGGCGGCAAAGCCCGTCTGAACAAAAATCAGGCTGACCGCACTCAGGCCGAAGCAGGCGATTGGGAACATCGCCATCGCCTCTTTCGAAGCGCCCGAGGACAAGAGAGAAACCGCCACGCCACTGACCGCAGCGCCGATGCCGAGCCCCAGCAGGATGTTATATACCAGCGGGCTGCCCGTCGGCACCCATGCCCTCTTTTCGGTTCCTTCATATTTGCCGAACAGACCGGTGGTGCCAAACACCAGACGTGTAATAATTGCGAGCGTAATCACCGTAATGGCGGGCAGATCCGTTCTCAGGTGAAGAACATCACCGTAGAAGAACTTGATGAGATAGCCCATCACACCAAACATTCCACCCACGCAAATCACGGCGGAACTGCCTGTGCCGTTCAGGGAATACAGGATATCCGCGCCATTGGGAATCAGTTTTTTCTTGCCCGCAAAGGCTGCCGCAGCAACACCGCCGGCAAAAGCAATATGCGGCCCCAGCATGGAACCGAACGTGATACTGCCGATCGAAAGCTCGGCAATCCCCGCCATCCCCATCAGGCCACCTACGACCGCAAATACGCCTGTTAAAATAAATACCGGCAGCGCTCCCAGCATTGCGCCCAAAACTCCTCCGCCAAAGGCCGCGACCAGCGCGAATAAATCCATACCTCTCAACCTTTCCTGATTAAATTAAATAAATATGTTACTGATACAAGTCACCGCTTTTTTTCTTAAAGATTCTGTCCGATCTGTTTTCTCCCACTGAAAGCCCTGATCCTCCCGGCCAAAATGACCATAAGCCGCAGTTTTTAAAAATTGAGGCCGGCGCAGCTGGAGCTGCTCGAGAATGTGCGAAAGGGAAAAAGAAAATTCCTCTTTGACGATCCGGTTCAGGTCATTCAAGGGAATGCGTTGTGTTCCAAAGGGATTTACCGTAACCGCCTCGGGCTCCGGCAGGCCGATGGCGTAAGCAAGAGAAACCTCGCAGCACCCCGCCAGGCCCGCGGCCACAATGTTTTTTGCCGCATACCGGGCCATGTAAGCCGCAGACCGGTCTACCTTTGTCGGGTCTTTTCCCGAAAAGGCTCCTCCCCCATGGCGGCCCATACCGCCGTACGTATCCACCATGATTTTTCTGCCGGTCAGGCCGACATCGGCCGCCGGACCGCCCGTAACAAAGCGCCCCGTAGGGTTAATATGTATTTTCGTGTGATAGCTGATGAGCCCGGAATCGACCACGGAATGGATCACTTCGTTTAAAATCGCGTCCCGCAGGTAATCGTACTCGATTCCGTCATCGTGCTGTGCCGAAACGATGATACTGGTAATTTCGAGCGGCTTTCCCTCGGGAGAATACCGCATGGTCACCTGTGTTTTTCCGTCCGGATACAGCCAGGGCAAAAGCTCCTGATGCCGTACATCCGCCAGCCGCTTTGCCAGTTTATGAGCGAGCTCTGCCGTGAGCGGCATGTAACTGCGCGTTTCATTGCACGCATAGCCATACATGATCCCCTGGTCCCCGGCGCCAAGGCTCGTGCTGGTGCCGATCGGCTGATTTTCCCCATCCACCCCTCTGGCGATATCCGCAGACTGGGCGTTCAGATTCGTCAAAACCATACAGGTGCGGTAATCCATGCCCTTTTTCTCATCGGTATACCCAACGCTCTGCAGAATCCTGCGGGCCACGTCCTCCACATCGACCTTCTCGCTGGAGGTCACCTCTCCGGCGATCATGACCACCCCGGGTGATACCATGGTTTCCACCGCGACCCGGGCATTGGGGTCCTTCGTCAGGTAGGCATCCAGAATTCCGTCGGAAATCTGGTCGCACACCTTATCGGGATGCCCTTCCGTCACCGATTCTGAAGTTACCAAATAATCGCACATCACTGTCACCTGTCCCTTGCACCGCTACCGTTCGGAGGATGCTCCGACGGCTTTTTTATATTGATAGACGGTTATGTTCTCGTACTTTTTGAAAACCTTGCTGAAATAGCCACTTTCATTGTAGCCCAGGCGGAACGCAACATCTGCGATGCTCAGGTCCGTAGACTGGAAATATTCCTTTGCGAGCATCAGCTTTCTCAAATGCAGATATTCCATGACGCTGACATTCAGGCAGTTCTTGAAGATGCGGCTGAGATACCCCTGGCTGACCGCGCAGTTTTCAATGATCTGCGTCAGGCCGATCTCCTCCTGAATGTGCGCATTGATGTAAGAGAATACATTCTGCAGCAGCTCGTATTTGCGGATGCTGGTCTGCTGAAAAATGTAGTCCAGAACGCGGAACAGCCAAATCTCCATCCCGGCGGAAGAAGCGAGGTACGCCTCGCTGAGCGGGAACATTTCCGCGCAATCAACCGGCCGGGCAGAAACACGGCCCAGATGATTGAAAATGTTTTGTCCCAGCTGCTCCGCAGCCGTTTTGATCTGCCCGCGGTTTGTACCGCAGCTTCGGTACAGCTCCTGAACGATTTCGGGAACCTGGTAATACATCTGCTTAAAGTCCTTTTCCTTCAGAACCTTTAAGGTCATATTCCAGTACAGCTGCTCCGGCTGGCTGCTTCGGCTGTGCTTTTCCAGCAATGCCCGGATCATGTCGCAGGAAACAGGCTTTGAAATGTATTCCTTTACCTTGGCACGCAGCGCTTCAATGGCAAAATCAAAATGATTGTACGAAGACAATATGTAGATCGTGATTTCGGGATTGTTGGCATAGATTCGTTTGCTTGCCTCAATTCCGGACATTCCGGGCATCATGATGTCCATAAACACAATATCCGGCTTTTCCTTTCGGCACAGCTCCACCGCATCTTCCCCATTGCTGACGGAAAACGCGACCTCAAATCCGGGCACTTTTTCGATCATGATCTGCAAAGCGTCCCGCATCAGCTGTTCGTCATCTGCAATCAATATCTTATACATGATCAATTAGCCTTTTCATCAAAGTTTTTTGGGTAGCGTATGGTACTGGTGGTTCCAACGCCATCCACGCTTTTGATTACAGCATCGTACCCGGTGCCAAAGGAATTGACCAGCCTTTGCCGGGAAAAAGCGATACTGGCCTCGATTGCGCCGCCCTCATAAGAGCCCTTGTACTGCTTAAATAACTGGGCGATCTTCTTGTCGCTGAAGCCCGGGCCGTCGTCTTCCATCTGGAATACGACGTCATCCCCCTGATACTGTGCGGCGATCCGCAGCGTACCGTGCTCTTTCTTTTGCCCAACTCCGTAGAAAACGGCTCTCTCTACAAACGGGAGCAAAATCCTGCTCGGAATCTTCTGCATATTCAGTTCGTCTGAAATATCGAGCACGTATTGCAGCTGGTCGCCCATCCGCTCTTTCTGGATTTTCAAGTAGCGCTCCAGATTTTCGATTTCGTCCGATACGAAAACATTATCCCTTGTTTCAGAAAAATTAAACTTCATGAACTCTGCAAACAAATTGATCGCACGGTTGGTACGGGGAGCGTCCTCCACCACGGAAAGATTGGAGATCGCGTTCAGACTCTTGAACAGAAAATAGGGATTCATCTGTGTTTTCAGTGCGGCCAGCTCGGCCTCCATCTCTTTTTTCTGTTCATTGAGCACTTCCAGCTCTTTACCCAGATTTTCCTTTTGAACCAGGCGGGACAATTCCTTTTCTGCAAGCTGGTTGACGATCAAGGAAACCAGATTGGCAATATGAAAGAACTTTTCATAGGGATAGACGGCAATCGACTCAAACAGCTGGTTCATTTCCGGGTCTTCTCTGTGATTGCGGTCATGGTGCAGAACATTTTCCAGCCGGCAAATATCCGTCGGGGCATCCCCACAGCGGATCTGTCCGCCGATAAAGCCCCCGAGATAATGTCCCCGGACGATGATCGGAATCGCAATCTCGATCAGCCCGCACGGACAAAAATAAACGTAGGTTTTTTGGGTCACCGCTGCCTGAATCGCACCAAACGCGTCGGACGACATACAGATCCGCTTGGCGTTTTCATCTTTGCGAACCTGTTGACAGAAGGGAGTAAAAGAAGTCATTTCGGTAATCGGTTCGCCCCGGTAATCAACTGTTACAAAGGCAAGGCCGGTTGCCTTCGCTATTTTATCCTGGATATTCTCCAGAACCTTGATGCCAAAGAGACGCGCGATGCTGAAATTGTTGATGGAGCCATCTTCTTCAGAAATCGCATGGAAGCCGGAATGAAGATCAGATTCAAATAATTTTTCCATACTTAACATCCCTTTCCTTGTTCAAGAATGATTACAATAAAGCATTTATCTCTATTATAATGGATTCTTGTCTGCAAAGGAAAGACTAATAAATCGAATTTAATATTTTCACCACGTCTTCCGCCGCAGCTTTTGTTGGATTTAACGAAAGGCTCCAATCCTTTAGTGTGTTCAGGGTGAGCGTTGCCAGAGAATGGTCATATTCCTTTCGGGAGATTCCGCAATCTCTGATCGTGCCGGGCATTTTCATCTGGAATTTTAAATCTTCAACATAGCGGATCAAATCCCAGACCGCATCCTGATCGCTCTTTGTTCCCACCGAAATACCCGTGCGCCGCGCAAGGTCAGCATACCGGGCGCAAACAGCCGGGTCTTTGCCGTTAAACAGAATCACCTCCTTCAATACCAGCGCGTTGGCCAGACCGTGCGGAATGTAACTGTGAAACACACCGCCGAGCGAATGCGCCAGAGCGTGGGAGAGGCCCAGCCCGGCTTTGTTGAAGGCGATTCCGGCAAAGGTAGACGCCTCGTGCATTCGGGTTCTCGCCTCCAGATCGCTTCCGTTGCTGTAACAGGTCAGAAGCGAGGAATAGACAAATTCCACCGCTTTTTCCGCCATCGCGTCGCTGAACGGATCGGCGCGGAGCCCTACATAAGCCTCCAGCGCATGCGTCAGAACGTCCACGCCGGTATTGGCCGTGATGCGCGGCGGCACCGATAAAACGAGACGTGCGTCCAGAATCGCTTCATCCGGAAGAATACTGTCGTCCACGATCATATGCTTGGCATGGGATTCCTCATCGGTCAGTACGCTGACGGAGGTCACCTCTGACCCGGTGCCGCTGGTAGTGGGCACGGCGATCAGCCTTACGTCCGAGCCGCCAGGCATCTGCTTTGAAAAATACAAAACGCCTTTTGCAGTGTCGATCGCAGAACCGCCGCCCAGGGCGATCATCACCTGGGGCGCGAAGCGCTGGAACTCGACCAGGGCCTTTGCCACCGTGTCCATCGGCGGGTCCGGAACAACCTTATGGAAAATTCGTACTTCGCAGGAATTATCGACGGCCTCCAGCAGCTGCCTTACCCCGCCGCTGCCCAACAGGAATTCATCGCAAACCAAAAAGATTTTTTGGTTCCGGTAAGCGGAAAGCACCTGCAAGGAACCGATTCCGCTGTAAATTTTCGTTTTTAAAAATATGGTGTGCAAGGTGTCCTCCTTTTCTTTCAGCGAATGGAAAATGCGTTGGCCAGGGTACATCTTCTTCTTCTGCAGAAGTGCCGGGCGGTTGTGGTTCCCTCCCCGGTGGCGGTGGCAATCGTGAAGCTCGTATCGCCTTCCCCGTCAAACCCGATGCCCGCCAGCGCGGAGCTGTTTTTGACGAACACTGCTGTCTGCAGCTTTTGCGCGGCATAATTGAGCCGCTCGATCATCCGCGAATGGATGGTTGCCGTGTGACGCAGTCCCTGCTCGATCTCGCAGGCGAATTCCACGGCCTGCTCAAAGTCCTTCGCACGCACCAGCGGAACCAAGGGCATGAGCATCTCTTCCGTCACAAACGGATGCTGGCGAACCGTATCCACGACGATCAGTTGTACCGAATCATCGCAGTCCATACCGGCTGCATAAAGAATCTCCGGCGCGCTTTTTCCCTCCAGGGCCTTGTTTGGAAGCATTTCCGGCGTTACTGTCGCCAGCGTAAGCTGGAGCATCTCCTGCTGATCGCTGACACAATGTACATGATTTTTCTTCAGCTCGCGGAGGAATTCATCCGCGACCGAGTCGACAATGACAATGCTCTTTTCGGTAATACACGTCAGATTGTTATCAAAGGAAGTGCTGAACACGATGTCGCGGGCAGCCTTTTGCAGGTCTGCCGTTTCATCGATAATGGCCACCGGGTTGGCGGGGCCGGCCCCGATCACCTTTTTTCCGCAGGACATGGCCTGCCGAAGCATTCCCATTCCGCCGGTGGCAATCACCAGGGAAATATCGGGGTGTGTCATCAGCTCGCGCGTAACCGCCATAGAGGTTTCACTCAGGGTGGAAACCAGATTGTCGATTCCGCAGGTACGGCTGATGGCCTTGCTGATCAGCTCTGTCACAAACTGAGAAACCTCCAGCGCTCTGGGATGCGGCACGTGAATCGCCGCATTGCCGGCTGCGAGAAGACCGATCGTATTGCAGATCAGCGTTTCGCAGGGATTGGTGCAGGGCTGCACCGCACACACAACACCGTAAGAGGAAAGCTCATACAGCGTCATTCCATGGTCGCCGGTTTTTACCTCTGTGATCAAATCTTCCGTGCCCGGTGTTTTCTGAAGAACAAGAAGAAGCTTCTTTTTCTTGTCCTCGGCAATTCCCATACCGGTTTCTTCGACCGTCATGCGTGCCAGATCATCCACTTTTGTAAGCAAATCCGCTTTCACGGCATCGATCACCTGCTGACGCTGATTTAAGGTAAGCAGAGAATACTGCCGGTATGCGCTGGCCGCGACCGCGACCGCGTCATCCACGGAGCAAAAAACACCGCTTTTCAGTGTGCGGCTGTTATTTTTCAGGTAATCCTGACAAACCTGGCCCACAAGGGCTTCCACTTGCTCTGCGTTCATCTACTCTCCTCCCCTGGCTGCTGAAAATCGGCATCCGCCGGTTTTTTCTTGTTTTTTGCGGGACGCCCCGGCGATTTTGCCGGCCTGCCTTTTTTGGCAGGGATCTCGGTTTTCTTTTGCGGTACAGGGCTATCTGTATCACTCGCCGGCGGCTGGGCTTCGGCCGGAACCTCATCCTTCACCGCATTTTCAGAATCGGTCTGCCGGTACTCTATGGTGAAAGAGCTTTCGTGTACCGGCGCTTGGCTTTCCTCGGGCGGCTCAGTCTCTTTCTCAGAAGGCAGTTCTGCCGGCGGCACGGCGGGTTCTTCTTGTTCGGATTTTTCCGGCTGCGGCTCTGCTTTCTCCGGCACGGTCTCCTCGAACGAAATCGTCATCTCTTCCGGCTGCATCGTCACAGGCTCTTCCGCCGATTCGGCATTCTCTTCTGAATCCGATTGCTGCGGTTCTGGTAACGGCTCGCTCTGCGAATCCTGCGGCGGCAAATCCTCTGTAGGAGGCGGATCACTTGGCCCAGGGTCCTCCGGAGGCGGCGCCTGCTCCGGCCCGGAGGCTTTGCAGAACATCTCACCGATGCTCGGCGCCGGGCGCGGAATGACTTTGAAGGACACCAGCTGACCGTTTTGCTCCGCCACGGCCCGGCCGGTCTGCACCGACGCGGTAACTGCGCCCACATCGCCGGAAACCTTAATGGTAATCCAGCCAAAGCCCTTTGCTTTTTCGATGCCGATCAACCCCACATTTGCGGTCTTCACCATTGCGTCCGCCACGGCGATTGCCCCGGCCAGCCCTTTGATTTCTACCAGACCCAATGCGTCGTTCATTTGGCCACCTCGTTTCCTGTTCTTTTTCGGTTACGCCCTGACGATCTGAATTCCCATTTTTGCTGCCTTTTCCTTCGCCAGCATGGTAATGATATCGCCCTGATGCAGAACCAGCCTTCCCTCCGTCAGGTCGGACGTCAGGTCTGCTTCGGTAATGACTCTTTTATTCGTGCTTCTTTCCGCCTCCAGCCTAACTGCCGGTTCCAGGCGCTGCTGCGGCGCAGGAAGCTGGTCGGAAAACTCTATTCCAAAATCCGTTAAGGTTCGGATATACTGTTCTATTTTGGTTCGGTATGCTTTGGGTTCTTTGCCGCTGAACGGCTCCATGCCGCTTTGCAGCATGATGACCTTTTGGCCCTGAGAAAAGCACCGGCCGATCCATCTCGTTTCGAAGGAATCTTCCAGGCACAGCGCTGTTTTGGCGATCAGAGCCCTGTTGGGGAACGGAAAGACTGTGAGGAATTCTTCCCGCTGCTCCTCCCAAGCCTGTTCCTGCTCCAGAACAATACCGCCAGGAAAGAGCTCTTTGAGCTTTTGTATGTAGTAATCGTTGTATCTGGCTTTGGGCAATACGCAGATCACCTGCAAATCGCAGGGAACCGAAAGGCTGCCCAGCCGTTTGAAATAGTCATCCTGCCAGAACTCCGGCAGCAGCAGATAACAGGTTTTCTGCCGCGGAAGCTGAAGAAGTCGTTCTTCTTCCAGCTGCCGGATTACCTTGAGCACCATCTGCTCGAGCAGCTTATGATCCAGCAAAGGTTACAACCCCTTTCCGCAAACGGGAGTATTCCGGGCGCCATTTCACCCGGCAATTCATGCGGACGAAAAACAGAAAATCAATATGAGGTGTTTTTCGCCCGCACTTGCCTCGGGAATCGGTTAACTGTTATTTGGAAGCCATTGTGGGGATAATTTTTTCCGTATCGGAATGCGGACGCGGAATCACGTGGATGGAAACAACCTCGCCGACCTGTCTGGCGGCTGCTGCACCGGCGTCTGTGGCGGCCTTTACCGCACCGACATCGCCGCGTACCATCACGGTTACCAGTCCGGAACCGATTTTTTCGTATCCGACCAGAGAAACGTTCGCGGCCTTTACCATGGCATCGGCTGCTTCAATCGCTCCTACCAGTCCTTTGGTCTCAATCATGCCCAATGCATCAGAATTCATATGGATCCTCCTTTGTTATCATCCGGCTGTTGTACCGGCGCTTATGCTTAAATATATGGCTGCGTTGTGGATTTTGCTTCGCTGCCCAAAGCGCCCAGCAGCTTTTTGCCTACCTCGATCGCCGTACGAACTGCCTGACGCACTGCGCCGGAATCGCCGGTAAAGGTGAGGATAACCTCGTTTGAATAGCTGGTTCCCTGAGAGGGAGAGCTGTAGCTGACTACCTCAACATTGGCGGCCTTTACGGCAACATCGGCCAAAACCGTGGCGATTGCCGCGGGCCCGGCGCATACCATGCCGAACGCTCTGCCAAGCGGAGTGCCAAATGCCTTTTCCAGGCAGTAGCTGGCTCTTGCCGTGTACTGGAATTCCAGATGCCCAGCTTCGTTCGCATACACATCCCCAAAGTACTTATCCAGGCTGGCCAGAGCGATCTCCACCGCTCTTCTGGCATCCGACACATCGTCAGCGCCGATGTAAATGAGACTGCCGTGGCCCGCTCCGCCTTTGGTATCTCTGGGGAGCTCGATGGAGATAACCTCCGTATTGGTTGCTTTTACGGCGTCATCGACCGCCATAATCTGCGGGCCTGCGCCCACTCTTCCGCCGATGATTCCGATGGAACGGTATTTGCCCAGATGCAGTCTTTCAACCAGCAGCGGGTCTACGCTTGCAATCACAAGACCAATCGTATCGCCAATCGCGGTTCCGACAAACTCCGTCACCCCCAGAGACCCGCAGCAGGAAGGAGCGGATTCCTCCGGCTTCTGCTTCAGCTCCTCAGCGACCTGATTGATCACTTTCTCAATTAATTGCTGATCCATTGTCTATCCTCCGTTTCTCTTAAATTTGCTATCCGCCGATCACACAGTTCAGGCCGTAGCCTTCCACGATCTTTTTCAGCTGCTCGGCTTCTTCCGCAGACAACGACACATTCGAATCCATGAAATACTCCCTGCCCAAAAGATCATATTTGTTTTCCCCATACGTATGGTAGGGCAGCAAGTGGACTGTTTTTACCTGGTGCAGGGTCAGTACAAATTCACAGATTGCGCTAATCCCTTCGGGACTGGCATTCACCCCCGGAATGGTCGGCACCCGCACCACCGTCTGTGTCATCTCTGAAATACGCCTTGCATTCTTCAAAATGATTTCGTTGGAAACTCCGGTCACTTTTCGGTGTATCTCGTTGTTCAGCGATTTGATGTCCAGAAGGGCCAAATCGATGAACGGGAACACCTTTTCAATGGCTTCGGCAGAGGCATATGCAGTAGTTTCAATGGCTGTATGCCACCCTTTTGCGTGACAGGCCTTCAGCAGTTCAACTGCAAAACCGCTTTGCAGCAGGGGTTCCCCGCCGGACAGTGTAATTCCGCCGCCAGACCTGCGATAATTGATCTCATCGCGCTTTAACTCCTGTATCACCTGCTCCACGGTCAGGCGCTGGCCCTTCATGGTCAGCGCGCCGGCCGGGCACACATTCACGCACTCCCCGCAGGCAACGCATTTTGTGTGGTTCACAAGCCCTGTGTTCTGGGGATCGATCGCCCCAAATTTACAGGCCTTGATACATTTTCCGCAGTGGATACACAGAGAAGCCTGGTACATGACTTCCGGCTTCGGGTTCTGCGACTCGGGATTGCAGCACCACAGGCAGGACAGCGGGCAGCCTTTTAAAAACACGATCGTACGAATCCCCGGCCCGTCATGGATGGAGTATCGCTGCATATTAAACACGGTACCGGTGGCACTGTAATCGATTGGTGAAGGCATTCTCACAACTCCCTTGGTTTCATTGGCATCTGTGTGATGCTTTCCCGCGCAGCGCTTTCTCAAATAAACCCGACTGCCTGCCGATTAGAAAGTATGCGCCGTGCGGTTGATGATGTCGTCCTGCACCTCTTTGGCCAAAACAACAAACTGAGCACTGTAGCCTGCAACGCGAACCACCAGATCCCTGTAATTTTCCGGGTTCTTCTGTGCAGCCAGGAGCGTTTCCTTATCGATGACGTTGAACTGAACGTGCATTCCCTTATGGTCAAAGTAGCTTCTGACCACGGAAGCAAAGTTCTTCAGGCCGTTATCGCCCGCAACAGCGGAGGGCAGGAACTTCTGGTTGTACAGGGTTCCGTTGGAGGCAACAAAGTGATCGAGCTTGGCAACGGAATTGGAAGCAGCCGTCGGGCCCTTGCAGTCCTTGCCAGAACGGGGAGATACACCGTCGGCCAGAGGATGCTTTGCCAGACGCCCATCGGGCAGCGCCGCAACATCTTTACCGAACAGCACGTTGGCCGATACCGGGTATACACCGGCCTGGAACTGGCCGCCGCGCGGATTGCGGTACTTCTCTACCTCGAAGCAGTAGATCTGCGCGCACTTGCGGGCGATCATATCAACATCATCGTCGTCGTTGCCGAAACTGGGCGTGCTGTCCAGCAGGCGGCGCAGATGATCGTACTTACCGGGATCACCGGCGCTCTCAGAGAAGTCCATTGCGGAAATCTTCTTCTGAATATCCGCCAGATTGATGGAGCTGGCGTTGCCGAGAATCTTCTTGACCGCCTCGTACACTTTCAGCTCGGTCTCCTGGCTGGCGTCGCCTGCGGGAGCGGCGGGAGACGCGCTGACCGGGTAGCCGAAGTTGGCGTCGAGCGCCTCCTTGAGCTGATCCATGGTAACGTCCTTATCCTCGAACACATGCTTCTGAATGGCATACACCGAGTCGCCCGTATCCGCTACGCCGAACGCCTGCGGGCCGGTGAAATTGTAAATCGCGCCGCCCTCCTGCAGGGATTTTCCGCGGCCGATGCAGTCCTCTACCAGAGCGGAAAGGAACGGCAGCGGGGCTCTCTCGCGGTGTGCGATGTCGACGCAGTTGTCGGCCTCGGCCAGATAATGGACGAAATAAGACATCTGCTTTTTGAACGCGGCAAAGAAATCATCCATGCTCTTCCAGCTGGTCATCTCGCCGGTAACCGGGCCAAGCTGCTTGCCGCGGGCTTTCCCGTTGTTGAGAGTGATCTCGAGCACCTTCGCCACATTAAAGAACGCGGCATCGTGCCAGCCCTCGGTCTTGTGCGGGCACTGGGGCTCCACGCAGCCGATGATGCAGTAATTTCTGGCGTCGCGCAGGGTAACGCCGCGATTGACCAGAGCGGGGATGATGACTTCGTCGTTGTACATGGCGGGAACGCCCATGCCAAGACGGGCCAGCTCGCAGGCTCTGTACAGGAATTCGTCCGGGGTGCCCTGCCATACGCGGATGGAGAATGAAGGGGCAGGCAGACGAACGTGTGCGCAGGCTTCCATCGCCATATAAGAGATGTCGTTGGTGGCGTCAAGACCCTCTTCGTTCTGACCGCCGACGCCGAGGTTCTGGAACACCGCATACCCGGCGAATGCCTGAGCGGAAATCTCGTCGCGTGTTTTATTGACATCGTTGAGCTTGATCCAGATGCAGTCGATCAGCTCCTGTGCGAATTCGGGGGTTATGTCTTTATCTGCCGCGTAGAAGGGATACATGTACTGGTCAAAACGACCGGGAGAAATCGAGTGGCCGCTGGATTCGATCTGCAGCATCATCTGCACGAACCAGAACGCCTGGCAGGCCTCATAGAAATTGGTTGCGCCGTACTCCGGCACGCGCTCGCAGTTCTTTGCGATCTGCAAAAGCTCTGCTTTTCTGGTGGGGTTCTGCTCGGTGGCCGCAAGTTCTCTGGCCTTTTCCGCATAACGGTGTGCGAAACGGATCGCCGCGTTGTACGAAATAATCACAGACTTATAGAACTGCTCCTTACGTACATACTCGGGGTCCGTCCGATCGATCTTCTCCATCGCTTCCACTACTTCTGTGATGATGCCGCGGAAGCCGATCCGCATGACCTTGCCGTAGTCGACACAAACGTGTCCGACTCCGCCATAGAAATAGTTGCCTACCGTAAAGACGCCGGCCGCGATCGCGTCTTTGGCCTCCTGCGACATATAAGAGTCTGCCAGCGCGCTGGTGGTTTTGCCCTCCCAGTACTGGAACGCTTCGTGCAGCTCTGCCGCAGTTTCTTTCGGAATCTGGAACGGGTCGGCGATTCTGGTGCCCATTGTTTCAAATTCCTTCTCCACCCAGTCATAAGAGAATTCGGGGCAAATTTCGGTGGAACGAGGATTTTTTGTGATTGCACCGACAACCAGCTCATCATCCCGAATGGTGATCGGCAGTTGATTGAAAATCTTCTCGACCGCCTTCGCTCTCCTGAGAATGACCGGAAGACCTTCTGTCTCTTTGAAAGACTCGGTCACTAAAACCGCTCTCTCCGACTCGACATAGGGAGTCGCGTCCAGAATCATTCTTTTCAGCTTCTCTACCCTTTGTGTGGGCTGTGAAAAACCTTTCGCTAGCATTTTACAACCTCCTTATAAATTCATGGAATCACGCATGACGTGCATATTGATGCTGTGTTTTGTGTCGCTCTCATTATAACGGATACCCCTATCTTCTCCCTAACACAATCCAGACATAAATCTGTAAAATACAAACTAAAAAATAGAAACATACAGAACAAATTTAGTTTTTTTGTTTATATTTACAAAGAAAGGAACCGCTGTGCCAGGGTGGCCAAGCAGTTCCCTTATTCGACTATTCTCCTGATTTTACTCGTATTTTCGCCGTTTCAGCACAGGAATCCCGAAACGCCCATAGCCTTTAAAAACGCGCGCAGTATCGCCGGATGGGCCGGCCAGGCAGGCGCGGTGATCAGATTGCCGTCACAAACAACCTGGTCGGATTCCACCGCAAGATAAGTTCCCCCGGCCGCTTCAATCTCCGGCTGAATGGCGGGGTACGCCGTCAGTCTGCGCCCGCGCACAACCCCGGCTGCGGTGAGAATCTGAATTCCGTGGCAGATGGCTGCCACCGGTTTCCCCTGACGCAGAAATTCCTGCACAAGCGCCAGCACCTTCGGGTTCAGGCGCAGATATTCCGGGCATCGGCCGCCGGTAAGATACAATCCGTCATAATCCGCGGCACTGCAGGAATCAAAGCTTGCATTGAGCAGAAAGCGGTGGCCCGGCTTTTCCGTATAGCTCTGGTCGCCCTCAAAATCGTGCACGGCCGTTTTAATGGAATCCCCCGCCCGTTTTCCCGGCGTGACCGCATCGGCAGCCACACCGAAGGTAAGCAGGGTCTGAAACGGAACCATGATCTCATAATCCTCCGTAAAATCCCCTGTCAGAAGCAAAACCTTAGTATTTTTCACCAACGGATTCCTCCTCCTTTCATTTATTTCTCCGGTGAAATTAAAATATGCACCGGTAAAATTCAGACATTGCAGCAATCCGCGTGCCCCGCATCCAGATATTCCAGAACCTCTTCGATCCCTTCGCCGGTAAAGGCGCTGACCCGGAACACGGTTTTGCACCCGGCCAGATGCAGCCAGGACTCCGCACGGTCGGGGCGCGCGTTTTTCCGGTCGATCTGCGTGACGATCCCGATCACCGGGCGGGTGGCCCCCGCCGCAATATTGGGGCTGAACAGAGAGTAATCCTCTGTGGAGCTGAGCATCAGTGCGATGACATCCGCCTCGTAGGAATATAAGATAAGCGCCCGGGCAAGCTCCCTGTTTTCCGCGTATTCCCCGGGGGTATCAATTACAACGTCGTGACGGTTGACCGCCTGCGTTTTATGGTACTGCAGCTTGTGACCGCGCAGCGCCTGCGTCAGCGTGGTTTTCCCGCATTCCGCCCTGCCGATCAGAATAATTCTTTTCAATGTTAACACCTATGCCTTTGTCAGATTGCACACGGTAAATCCCATGACAGTTTCCGTATATTCCAGCACCGATTCCAAAGCCACCGATACGTCGGCCATTCTGCCGGTAATGATCAGCGTCCCGCTGAAGCGGTCAATAAAGCCGATTTCGATCGCGGATTTTTTCATGCAGATATCCGCCGCAATAATCGCAGTTTCACTGGGAGTCATGGTAACGATTCCCACCGCCGCATGCTCATAATCCACCCTTGGGTCCAAACCGAGCTTTTGATAAATGACCGGATCGGGGCTGCAAATAATGTGCGCCATCGTGATCTGCTTTCCGGGAACAATCTCCTGAACGATACGCGTCAGATGATCGCCGCCCGGGGTTCTGAGTTCCTCCAGCTTCACGCACATTCCCCCTTCGTATGATAAATAGGATATAAAAAATAAGAAAAGGCTGCCCCAAACCAGAGATGCAGCCATTTCCCTTTTTCAGCTATTGTTGCCGCCTGCTTCCGGTTTTTCCGGCTGATAGAAACACTGCGCGCACTCTTGTGCCTGTTTTTTCTTCTCTTCTTCTTCGGCCTGAGGGTAGTAGCATTCGGGGCAATCCTCCGCCTGCTCCTTTTTTACCTCTTCATCCGGCTGTTTATAGAAGCTTTCCAGATCCAAGTGCTGTAATTCCGCCAATTTCTGCGGGGACGCAGCTTCGTGTTTCTTCTTTTCTTCCATGAGAACGTCTCCTCCTTGAATTGATCACTTCCACAGGGTATTTTGCTCCCCTGAAAAGCGGACCGCGGGTCAATTTGGGCCAGCCTTTCGGATACAGTTTTCCGTTACTCTATCATAGCATTTCTCCCCTGACTCCCGGTAACGAAATTCAGACTAAAATCATGTAAAATCAAGATATGAGAAATGCGTCCCCAAAAGGGGCTTTCTGGAACCGCTCCGGCCTGTTTTGCTTTTTACCAGAAGGAATTGAAATAGCATACTTGACAAATTGTGGATGTCTTGCTACACTGATAATCAAGTTATCGATAATCCCGTTATCAGTTTTACTATCATCTTCATTCAGAGGTGTCATCACGTGGCAAAACCTGACCATTCCATCGATCCGCGCATTCTGGAAAGCGCCAAAAAAGAATTTCTTCTTCACGGGTTTGAAAAGGCCTCCTTAAAGGCCATCTGCGAAAGCGCCGGGATCACGACAGGCGCTTTGTATAAGCGATACAAAGGAAAAGAGGACTTATTCTGCACCGTTGTAGAAAACACCGTGGCAGATCTGAACGGCGTCATAGAAGAAAAATGCGCCATAGCCGTAGAGGATCTGTCTGACAAAGCGCTGGTGACGGCGTGGGAAATGAATGAATCCATGCTGTGGTGGTTCCGCTTTCTTTACGAGCGCCATGACGATTTTGTCCTGCTGCTGCAGTGCGCGGAGGGAACGAAGTATACCAATTTTCAGCACGACTGGGTAGAAACCATGACCGGGAAAAGCTACGAATATTTTCTGGAAGCAAAGAAGCGTGGACTGACACGCGCGGATATCTCCATAGAGGAAATGCATATCCTGCTTTCCGCATTCTGGACGACCATCTACGAGCCCTTTATTCACGGCTTTACATTGGAACAGATCGAAGCGCACTGCGAGCTGATTTGCAGTCTGTTCAACTGGCAGCGGGTACTGGGGTTCCCTTTGTCCGCAGAGCCTTCCCACTGTCGGGAGGAATGATACCGCAAACGTTGCGTTCCTTCCGACAAAACAACCTCCCCACCGCCGGGAGGAATTCTTTTGCACGCTAGTTAGCTTCAACTAACTATAAAGATAAAGGAGGATGTCATTTGTTTAAGAAAGTACTGGAATATACCGGCGAATACCGCAAAACAACGTATGCGGCCATTGTTGTTCTGCTCGTCGGTATCATCATGAATGTACTGCCGTTTTTGTTTGTGTATCAGATCATCAGGCCGCTGCTGATGCGCGAACCAATGACGGCAGAGTATGTGATCTGGCGCATCGCCGCCATCGCGGTCTGCGCGCTGCTGTACGCCGTGTTCTATGTGTGGGGGCTTTCCCTCTCTCACCGCTCGGCATACAATACGCTGAAAAATCTGCGCATTTCCCTGCAGGGGAAGCTGGAAAAACAGCCGTTGGGGGCCATTCAGGAAAAGGGCGTTGGGGCGATCAAAAAGATGTTTATCGACGACATTGAAACGATCGAGCTGCTTTTGGCCCACGCTCTCCCCGAGGGAATCGCCAATCTGACCATCCCGGTGCTGGTATTTATCGGGATGCTGCTCGTTGACTGGAAGCTGGCGCTGCTTTCCCTGTGCTCCTTGCCGCTTGGGGTGATCGCCATGACGGTCATGTACCGGATCGGCATGAAGGATATGGGCAACTATTATGCGGCTGCACAGAAGATGAACAATACGATTGTTGAATACATAAACGGCATGGAGGTCGTCAAGGTGTTCAACCGGGACGGTGAGTCTTATCACCGGTTTGAGGGCGACGTGAAAAGCTACCGGGATTTCACTTTGGCCTGGTATAAGGCGTGCTGGCCGTGGATGGCGCTTTACAGCAGCATCCTGCCCTGTGTGGCGCTGTTTGCCCTTCCCATCGGCTCTTATCTGGTCATACAGGGGTATTCGACACTCCCCGATCTGGCGCTGGTTTTGTGCATGTCCCTCGGGATCGGCGCGCCGCTGCTTCGGGCGCTGAGCTTTATGTCCACCCTGCCGCAGATCAACTACAAGATAGAGACTCTGGAGCAGATGCTGAGCGCTCCGCCGCTGCAGCAGTCCGCGGAACCGTTTCAGGGCAAGGATCATTCGGTGCGGTTCGAAGGCGTTCATTTCGCCTACAAGGACGCAGAGGTGCTCCACGGCGTATCGCTTGAGGTACCCGAGGGCAGCCTGACCGCGCTGGTGGGTGAATCCGGCAGCGGCAAATCGACCCTCGCGAAGCTCCTTGTCCACTTCTACGATGTGAGCGGCGGTTCCGTCAAAATCGGCGGGCAGGACATCCGAAGCATGAGCCTTGAAGCGCTGAACAACGAAATCTCTTATGTGGCGCAGGAGCAGTTCCTGTTCAACATCAGCCTGCTGGAAAACATCCGTCTGGGCAAGCTGGATGCAACCGACGAGGAAGTGCTGGCGGCCGCGGAAAAAGCGCAGTGCGGGGAATTCCTGGCCCGGCTTGAAAAGGGCATTCATACCATGGCTGGCGACGGCGGAAAGCAGCTTTCCGGCGGAGAAAGACAGCGCATCTCGCTGGCACGTGCCATTTTGAAGAACGCGCCCATCGTCGTTCTGGATGAAGCGACGGCGTTTATGGACCCGGAAAACGAGGAGAAGATGAACGAAGCGATCGCCGAGGTGATCCGCGGAAAAACCGTTATCGTCATCGCACACCGGCTGCATTCCATTATAAATGCGGATCAGATCTGCGTGCTGAATAACGGCAATCTTGCGGCTGCCGGTACCCACGCACAGCTGCTCGAAAGCTGCCCCGAATACCAGAAGCTCTGGCAGGCCGCCGAGGGCAGCGCGCAATGGAGAGTCAGCACCGCGAAAGGAGAGGATAACGCATGATCGCTTTAATGAAACGCATCCTTGCGGTTTCCGGAAAATATAAGGGAAGAATTCAGCTGGCTTTCGTCTTCTCGTTTTTAAAGGCTCTGCTGTCTAAGGCGCCGATCGGTTTGTCGTTCTTTGCCCTCGCCGCGTTTTACAACGGCACGGCCAGCGCAGACATGTGCCTGTGGATCGGAATCGCCATGGCCGCCTGCCTGCTGCTGCAGATCCTGTTCCAGCATATCGCAGACCGACTGCAGTCCGCGGCGGGATTTATGATGTTTGCCGATAAGCGCATGGAGCTGGGCGCGCATCTGCGCAAAATGCCCATGGGCTACTTTACGGAGGGCAATATCGGCAAAATCAGCTCGGTGCTGTCTACCGACATGGTATTTATCGAAGAAAACTGCATGACGGTACTGGCGGATATGATGAGCTATATCTTTGCGCAGGGCATCATGCTGGCATTTATGATGCTGTTCAATGTGTGGCTGGGCCTTGCGTCCATCGTCGTTGTCCTTCTTCTGCTGCTGGTGGCGAAAGGGATGAAAAAAGAAAGCCTTGAGGATTCCTCCGCCCGTCAGGAGCAGAGCGAGAACCTGACGGAGTCCGTCCTCGATTTTACCGAAGGGATCGGGATCATCAAAACCTATAACCTGCTGGGGGAAAAATCCAAGGAGCTTTCCGACAACTTCCGCGAGAGCTGCCGAGTCAGCATTCAATTTGAAGAAAACCACTCGCCGTGGCAGCGCTGGCTGAATATTCTGTACGGCTTCGGCGCAGTTGTGGTCATCGCTATCTCTATGTACCTCAACTCCCATGCGCTGCTGGACGTGACCTTCCTCGTGGGCATCATGCTCTTCGTGTTTGATCTGTTCGGCCCCCTCAAGGCACTGTACAGCCAGAGCGCGCGGCTGACGGTCATGAACAGCTGCATGGACCGCATTGAGACGGTATTTGCCGAATCGGAGCTGCCCGACAACGGGAAGGATACCATCCCCGAAAGCGGCGATATTCCCGAAGTGCAGTTCAAAAATGTAAGCTTTGCATACGGGGACAAGGAAGTGCTGCACAATGTTTCCTTTGACCTGAAACGGAACAGCATGCTGGCACTGGTAGGCCCGTCCGGCGGCGGAAAATCCACGATTGCGAGCCTTCTGACCCGCTTCTGGGATGTCAAATCCGGACAGGTGCTGATCCGCGGCAAAGATGTACGCGAGGTAAAACTCAGCGACCTGATGGATCACATCAGCATGGTGTTCCAGCGGGTGTATCTGTTCCAGGATACCATCTACAACAATATCAGCATGGGGCGGCCGGGCGCCAGCGAGGCCGAGGTGATCGAGGCCGCGAAAAAGGCAAGGTGCTACGATTTTATCATGGCACTGCCCGACGGTTTCCAGACCGTGGTCGGCGAGGGCGGAGAAACGCTTTCCGGTGGTGAGCGCCAGAGGATCTCGATTGCGCGCTGCATTTTGAAGGACGCCCCCATCGTCATTCTGGATGAAGCCACCGCCAGTGTGGACGCGGATAATGAAAGCTATATTCAGCAGGCGATCAGTGAGCTGTGCAAGGGAAAAACCCTGCTGGTGATCGCCCACCGGCTGAACACCATCCGGGGCGCCGATAAAATACTGGTGATTGCGAACGGGCAGATCGCCCAGGAGGGAACGCACGACGGGCTGATGAGCACCGGCGGTATTTACAAAGATTTTGTGACGGTGCGGGAAAACAGCCGCGGCTGGAGCCGAAGAGAAGCAAGGAAAGTATAGAACATAAAAAAACAAATGGCTGGGAGGAGTTCCGAAGAACCTCTTCCCAGCCATTTTCATTTTTTTATTTCTCAGCGCTTGAACAGCGAGAGCAAACCGCCCCAGCGCTTTGCTTTGCTTTCCAGCCGCTTCAGGACCGTTTTGGCGTTTTCATATCCAAGCTCTGCCGCCTGCCGGTACAGCTCAATCGCTTTATCGGTATCCTGCTTGACGCCGGCTCCCTTTTCATAGAAAACTCCGAGACGATAACAGGATTGTGCGTCTCCCTCTTCCGCCGCCTTGCGATACCATTCCGCCGCCTGCGCAAAGTCCTTCGGCACGCCCATGCCGTTTTCATACAGGTTCCCGATACTGAACATCGCGCTTTCGTCCCCGTGCTCCGCGCCCAGCAGATATAGCCGCATCGCCTCGGCAAAATCCTGCTTTACGCCCTGGCCGGTTTCGTAGCAGTCCGCCAGATTGCCATAGGCGACGTCGCGCCCCTTTTCCACGGCCTGCCGGAACAGCGAAACCGCTTTTTCCAAATCCTTTTCTACACCCTCGCCGTAGCGATAGGCCCGGCCAAGGTTCACCAGCCCGGCGCTGTTCCCCGCTGCAACTGCCCGCTCATACAGCTCAAAGGCTTTCTTGTAATCCTGCTTTACTCCGTTGCCGTCTTTATACCGGTTCCCAAGAGTGTTCAGGGCAATTCCATCCTCCTGCTCCGCGGCCAGCTGATACCAATGAATCGCTTTCTCCAGGTTTTTCTCCGTGCCATGGCCGCGTTCATAGCACTGACCCATCCAAAACTGAGCGCGGGGATGCTCCTGTTCGGCAGATTTGGAGAACCAGTAAAACGCCTGGTCTTTATCCTCCTCTATCCCGGTGCCGAAATAATAGCAATCCCCCAGATTCGACTGTGCGCGCGGATAGCCCTGTTCTGCAGAAAGACGGTACAGCTCCACCGCTTTCGTCTCGTCCTTCTCTACGCCGACGCCGAATTCGTAGCACCAGCCAAGATCGCACTGCGCCACCTGGTGATTCTTTTTCACAGCGATTTGATAAAGCTCTACCGCCCGCTCCGGGTTGCGTTCCACACCCCAGCCGTGCTCATAGCACACGCCCAGCAGATGCTGCGCACGGGTATAGCCCTGCTCCGCCGCTTTGGAATACCAATAAACGGCCTGCTCGTTGTCCTCTTCCACGGCGATGCCATGGTAGTAGAAAAAGCCCAGATTGCACTGTGCGCGGGCATTCCCCTGTTCCGCGGAAAGGCGGTACAGCTCCATTGCCTTTTCCTTGTCTTCTTCCACACCTTCGCCGCATTCATAGCACAGGCCCAGGTCGCACTGCGCGTCGGAATCCTTTTTGGCGGCGGCAAGCCGATAAAGCTCGACTGCACGTGCCTGATTTTCCTCTACGCCGTAGCCCTGCGCATAGCACATGCCCAGCATCCGCTGTGCGCGGGGATGCCCCTGATCTGCCGCTTTGGTAAACCAGCGAACGGCCTCCTCATGGTCAACGTCTACCATGACGCCATAATAATAGAAATTACCCAGATTGCACTGTGCCGGGGCATAGCCCTGCTCCGCGGCCTTGTGATAGAACTCCCTCGCACGTGTCAGGTCCCGCTCTACGCCGTATCCGTTTTCATAGCATTCGCCCAACAGATTCTGCGCGCGCGGATAGTTTTTATCCGCCGCTTTGGTGAACCAGCGAACGGCTTCCTCGTTGTTTTCCTCTATTCCAATACCAATATAGTAGAAGAAACCCAGATTGCACTGCGCGGGCGTGTGTCCCTGCTCCGCCGCCAGGCGATACAGCTCCATCGCCTTTGCCTTATCGGTTTCTACACCGTAGCCGTTTTCGTAGCATTCGCCCAGCAGGCACTGTGCACGCGGAAAATTCTGCTCCGCCGCTTTGGAAAACCAGCGCACAGCCTCTTCGTTGTCTTCTTCCACGCCGATCGCGCTGTAATAGCAATACCCCAGATTGCACTGCGCGGGCGCATACCCCTGTTCCGCCGATGCGCGGTACAGCTCTACCGCTTTTTCCTTATCCTGTTCCACGCCCATCCCGTATTCATACAGCACGCCCAGCGCGCACCGCGCGTCGGGATACTCCTGCTCGGCCGCCGCCTGATACAGCTCTGCCGCGCGGGCCGGATCCCGCTCTACACCATAACCGTTTTCATAGCAAATGCCCAGCAGATGCCGCGCACGCGGATATCCCTGCTCGGCTGCCTTGGAAAACCAGTTTACGGCTTCTTCGTTGTTTTCTTCCACTCCGACGCCGGTATAATAGAAATAGCCCAGATTGCACTGTGCGGGCGCATAGCCCTGTTCCCCTGAAAGGCGGTACAGTTCTGCCGCTTTGGCCTTATCCTCTTCTACGCCATACCCATTTTCATAGCACAGGCCGAGCAGGCACTGCGCGCGGGGGTGCTTTTTTTCGGCGGCCTTGGAAAACCAGCGGGCGGCCTCTTCATTGTCTTCTTTCACTCCGGTGCCGGTATAGTATAAGTAGCCCAGATTGCACTGCGCGGGTGCATAGCCCTGTTCCGCAGAAAGAAGGTACAATTCCCGGGCCTTTTCCTGATCCTGCTCCGTACCCCATCCGTTTTCATAGCACTCACCCAAAACGCACCATGCCTGCGGATATTCCTGCTCCGCCGCTTTGTTGAACCAGGTGATGGCCTGTTCCGCATCCCGCTCTACGCCGAGCGCGTAAAGATAGATCAGGCCCAGGCGTGTTTGTGCGGGTGCAAAATCCAGCTCCGCCGACTGGCGGTACAGCTCGACAGCTCTGTCAGTGTCTTTTTCCACACCGTATCCGTATTCGAAGCATTCACCCAGTAAAAACTGTGCACGGGGATATTCCTGCTCCGCCGACTTGGTGAACCAGGCGACAGCCTGGGCGTCGTCCTCTTCCACCGCAATCCCGTGATAATAGAAAAATCCCAGATTGCACTGTGCCGGGGCGTAGTCCTGCTCTGCGGACAACAGATACAGCTCCATCGCCTTATCTTTATCCATTTCAACGCCCTGCCCGATTTCATAGCATAGGCCCAAAGCGCATTGTGCGGAAGGAAAGTCCTGATCCGCCGCTTCACGGTACAGGGAAACCGCCTTTTCGTAATCCTGCTCCACGCCGATCCCGTTTTCATAGCACGCGCCTAAATTGTACTGCGCAGAAACATCACCCTGCTCCGCCGCCTGCTGAAACCAATAAAAGGCTTTTTCGTAATCCTGTTTTGCGCCGCCTGTTCCACGGTAGTAGCAGAGTGCAAGCTGATGCTTTGCCTCCAGATCGTCGTCCTCCGCTCTTTCAATCAGCTCCTGCAAATCCTCCTGCTGCTGTTTTACTGTTTCCGCAGCGCTGCGGATCAGCTTTGGATCAATAAAAACAAATTTATATGGGTCCTTCGGTTCTGTTTCACTGTTTGGCGCCTGGTTTCTTTCGTCCTGCATAAAAAAACTCCTTTATTCCCCATTCATAAGACTTTTGCTCATGAACGATTATATGTTTTTCATAGGCCTGTTTATCAATATCCATGTAGGTTCAAGCTGTTATAATCTTTTTTAGTATAGCACAATTGTCGTATTTTGTCATCATTGAGCATTTTTTACAGCTTTGAGATCCCCCCCTGTCCCCAAAGGCTTTTCAGCAAAACATTGTTGATTTGCCATCCCCAAAAGCGCATGGCGGGGAATGGAATAATTACGTCTGACCCATACCGCAAAAAAACAAGGTACTGTTCAGCCGGAACAATACCTTGTTTTTTAAGTTTTGGATGTACCTATTTCATTATCATTTCGTGAGGACATCTGAAACGCGTCTTTTTAAAATTGATCTCTATTTTTTACTCCAGCTGAACTCCGGGCAGGCGCTCACCGCTGCTTCGGCAATCAGGGTATCTTCCTCCACGGTTCCGCCGCTGATTCCGACTGCGCCGACCAATCTTCCGGCCCGGAACAACGGCAGGCCGCCGCCGAATACGCAGTATCTGCCGCCAAACATCGTGTGGAGTCCGTACAGCTCCCCTTCGGGAACAGTTCGCTCATGCAGGCTCCCGGTGGGAGACTCCAGAGAAGCCGAGGTATACGCCTTGCTGAAAGCTGCGTCGACGCTGATCAAAAGCGCGCCGTCCATCCGCAGGTGTACAATCAGGTTTCCGCCTGCATCCACAACGGCGGCGGAAATCGGTACCCCCACCTCTTTTGCTTTTTCGCAGGCCGCTTTTGTGATCTGCTCCGCCAGATCGAGATTGATTCCGCGCTCACCGTACTCCGCCAGCTGGCGCAGGATTTCTTCCTTTAATTCTTCGTGCAGCATGTTCTCCCTCCTTGTTCACACTTTCTTCTGGGATAATCATAGCTGATCCGAAGACATCTGTCCAGCAAAAAACAAACCAAATCAGTGCAAATCTTTGACCGAATCCGTGCGGTAAAATCCCTGCGGATATGCACCGGTCTTCGTGATACTCTTCCGGTCTTTGCGGTAAAAAGGCTGCGGCTGACTGTTCCACAGCTGCTCCATCGTCTCCTGCTGCGCCGGGCGGTAAAAAGCCTGCGCCGCAAAACGTTCTTCTTCGCTTCTGTTCTTCCAAGCATCCATTTTCTTCACCCTTTTCCTGTTTTCCATAAGATGCCCATATCAATTGATTACTATGAAAATACCACAAAATCAGGAACAAATGAAGACCCATTTAAAAATAATCTTCACGGCTGATCAGAAGCAGAAAATCTTTCTCAAAAGAAAAAGGGTATACGACAGCGCCGTATACCCTTAAAAATCACACTTTTTAATATAGAAAAGAACGTTATCGCTGCACCGCCGGCTCGGCCACACAGCGGCCATGATAAAACACGTACAGCACCAGCTCAATGCAGGATCGAATCGCAAAGAACAGTTCGGTTTCAAAGTCCTGCCCAAGCTCGTATTTTTGATGAACGCGATCGTGCATATGTTTATAAATTTCCTGTACCGTCAAGGGAACCTCTATTTCAGGCACGTAATCAAGACCTTTGAAATATTCCATATGATTGCCCATGTAAAACAACAGATCCTGCTCGTATTGAATATGCTCTGAAAGGGTGCCGCTGAATTCAGAGCTGTGCGCCAGGCAGAAGAAATCGGAATAGTAGTGGCACAAAACTCCCAGTCTTTTGGACAGCTGCCGATTCTCGTCCTGCCATTCCAGGCGGCAGGTACGGCCGATCTTTCTCTTGACCATATCCTTGCAATAGCGCATGCGATGCGGCCTGAGGAAAGAAAGAGAATGATCCGGGCTGGTATTTCCCTTTAGGAAGCTGGCTCTGTCCAGCCGAACACCATATTTTTCAGCTACATACTCATATACAACCAGTCCGATTAGCACATGATTCGGACTATTCATCCCGGGACTTCCACTCCTTTTTCAATAAATCAGGAACACTGTCATTCACTATACCACACTTTTTTCAAAAGTAAAATATTTTTTTCCGTATTCCAAAACTTACTTTATAAAATTTTGAATAAAAAGTTATTTTTTAGTTACGCAGTTCTTCGCTTGACTTCTTTTTCCCGCTCGATATAATGAAAATAGATATAGAATCAGGGGGATCGTCCATGCAAAAATCGCACATACTGCATAAAGAACACCTGCAAATGCTGCCAAGCTACCTTTTCTCTGTTTTAGGGGGGATCATCTGCGCCGCGAACCTGAATACCGTCATTGTTCCGCTCAAGCTGTACAACGGCGGGTTCATCGGCATCGCGCAGGTTCTCTCCGATCTTGCAATCAATGTTTTGCACCTGAATATTCCTCAAACCTTCAATCTGGCCGGCGTGATGATGCTGGTTCTGAACATTCCCCTTCTGCTGCTCGCCTACCGTGAAATCAGCCGTACATTTTTCCTGAAAACCGTACTGACCGTCGCAAGCCAGTCGATGGCGATGACGATCATTCCGGTTCCGAGTGCTCCGATCATTGACGATTACCTGACAGCCTGCGTCATCGGCGGACTGATCGCGGGTTCCGGCATCGGTCTGACCCTGCGCTCCGGCGGCTCCGGCGGCGGAACTGACATCATCGGCGTGTACTGCACCAAAAAATTCCCTGACATGAGCGTCGGCAAGCTTGGCATTTCTGTCAGCAGCATTGTATTTTTGTACTGCCTCTTCCGTTTTGACGTGGAAGTGGTGGTGTACTCTGTTATTTTCTCTGCCGCAACCTCTCTGGTGGTGGACAGAACCCATTATCAGAACATAAAATCGAGTGCTATGATCTTTACGAGGCATCCCGAGGTAGCCGATACCATCGTTCAGCTTCTGCACCGCGGCGTTACCTGCTGGCAGGGCTATGGCGCTTACACACACGAGCAGTCGTATATCTTTATGACGGTGGTTTCTAAATTTGAGATCAACCGCATGAAGCGGATTGTCCGGGATATCGACCCCCAGGCCTTTATCATCATCAACGACCGGTTGGATATCAGCGGCAATTTTGTCAAGCGATTGTAAAAAACCGAAAATGTTACGTTTGGTTGACAGATTTCCAGCTTTTGTTGGTAGAAAGCCTTTCCCGCATCCCTTATCATAAGTAAGTACAAGACTACTTAATAAACCAAAGGGGGCGGTAAAAGAATGTCTTTGGGAAAAAAACTTCTGGAATTGCGCAAAAAAGCGGGTCTGTCGCAGGAAGAGGCGGCAGATCAGCTGAATGTTTCCAGACAAACCGTGAGCAAATGGGAAACCGACCAGACAGTTCCCGATCTGACCAAGGCAAAGCTCCTCTGTGAAATGTACCATGTCAGCTATGATCAGCTGATCAGCGGAAACACAGTGGGCGGGGATTTGACCAGCATGGACAGCGCGGCGGACGAAATCGACTGGACCGCGGCCTGGAGCCAGAAATACCCCATTTTGGCCTCCTATCAGGGACTCAATGGGATCGGGCTTACCGGGAACAGATTGCGGCTCTGTGCGGCCGCTGCCAAGAGCAGTTCGGCCTGAGCGAAATGGACACATTCCTGATTCTGAAGGATATTCTGTATCAGGAGTACAAAAGCCGGAACGGGAAAAAACCGGCCACATAAAAAAGAGATTCTTCCTAAAGCCGGTGGAAATCACCGCTCCTTAGGGAGAATCTCTTTTTGTCTTTTACGCACAATCTGCCGCGGAGCACCGGCCCGAACGGGGGGCCGGGCACGGCAGCCCGGCGCTTTGTGTTACAGGGTGCCGAAAATCCGATCGCCCGCGTCGCCAAGGCCGGGAACGATATAGCCGGATTCATTCAGATGATCGTCAATATGCGCACAGTAAATCGGCACATCAGGGTGAGCCTTGCTCAGAGCCTCAACGCCCTCGGGCGCTGCGATGACGCACATGAATTTAATGCTCTTCGGATGGCTGCGCTTGATGATATTGATCGCATCCACAGCGGAACCGCCGGTAGCCAGCATCGGGTCGAGCACAATCACGTCGCGCTCATTGGTATCCTGCGGAAGCTTGCTGTAATATTCCACCGGCTGCAGGGTCTCGTGGTCGCGATACAGACCGATATGGCCTACCTTCGCGGCGGGTACCAGCTCAAGCACGGCGTCCACCATGCCAAGGCCCGCGCGCAGAATCGGCACGAATGCCAGCTTGCGGCCGGACAGCACCTTTGTGGTAGCCATTGCGACCGGCGTTTCCACCTGTGTTTCTTCCAGAGGAAGGTCTCGTGTGGCCTCGTAGCACATCAGCATGGCAATTTCGCCTACCAAGCTGCGGAACTCCTTAGAGCCTGTGTTCTTATCCCTCAAAAAAGTCAGCTTGTGCTGAATGAGGGGGTGTGTCATTTCAAAAACCTGATGTTCCATCCGTTTACTCCTTTACAGCTTTTCTCCGTCTTCAATTTCTTTGATCTGCGCAATTCTTCTTGCATGCCGTCCGCCATCAAATGGGGTTTCGAGAAAAATCTTGGTCAGCTTAACCGCCATTTCCTCATCGATCACGCGGCCGCCCATGCACAGAATGTTGGCGTCGTTATGCCGGCGGGTGGCCTCTGCACAGAACTCGTTTGTGCATACCGCCGCACGGATTCCCTTTACCTTATTGGCTGCGATCGAAATTCCAATTCCCGTGCCGCAGCACAGAATTCCCTTCTCTGCTCTTCCTTCGGCCACATCGTAAGCCACCTTAGAAGCAAACAGCGCATAATCCACCGATTCTTCACTGTAGCAGCCATAATCGTGATACGGAATGGAGTTTTTCTCCAAATAGGCTATTACCGCTTCTTTCAGACAAAATCCGCCGTGATCCGCTCCCAGTACTACCATGCTTAGCCCTCCTTTTGATTTTCCTGCCGTTTTTTGAGTTCCCGCTCTGCCTGAGGCAGGCGCAGGTATACGGGCAGCAGCTCAGAAGCAGGTACTGCTTCGCCTCGCTGCCAGGCGCCAAAGGCTGCTTTGCCCACTCCGAATGCCCGCTGATACAGCGACGGCTCCGGCGGCAGAACAGCAGAAAGCTCCTGAAACCCGTTCGTATTATAGCACAGTTTTGCCCCATCTCCAACAAGAAATAAAGGCGGGCTATAATTTTTACATTCTTCGCTGAGCGCTTCCACCGAAATCGCGCGGTCCGGCGTCAGGCGCTCGAAACCACCTTGCCCCAAACGGAACACGGCGTTGTAAACCTGCCCGCGCCGTGCATCCATCACCGCGCAGACCGTGGCCCCCGGCAAGGCAAGATTATAGGCCATCGCCTCCAGAGTGGAAACGCCGACGCACGGCTTTCCCCCAGCCATCGCCATTCCCTTAATGCTGGCCACGCCGATGCGCACACCGGTGAACGAACCGGGCCCGGCGGCAGCCGCGAATAAATCAATCTCTTCGACAGAAATGCCCACGCACTCCAGCACCTGCTGCACCATCGGCATCAGCGTCTGGCTGTGGGTAAGGCTGGTGTGAATAAAAAATTCCCCCAGCAGTCGGTCATCCTCCAGCACCGCGGCGGAAGCCGCAACGGCGGTGGAATCTATGGCAAGTATTTTCATAGCTCTAATCCCTCGATTCGGAAAATGCGCTCCTGCTCCGTTTTCCCGGCGGACAGCTCGATGATGATTGCGTCGGGCGGGAGAGCGCCGATAATATTTTCACTCCACTCAATGACCAGAACCGCATCCGTATCCAGATAATCGAAAAAACCCGTGGATTCCAGATCCTCCCAGCTTTCTACCCGAAACATATCAAAGTGGTAGACTGTCAGACGGCCATGATATTCATTTACAATAGAAAAGGTGGGGCTGCTGATTCCGGAAGAAATTCCCAGGCCAGCCGCAAGGCCCCGCGTAAACGCTGTTTTTCCCATTCCCATACCGCCAAACAGCGCCAGTACCTCCCCGCCCCTGAGCTGCTGAGCGATGCGGCGGCCCAGCTCTTCCGTCTGCGCGGGTGAGTCTGTGACAATCTGCAAAATAGAATCCTCCTTAACGATTCCAAAGGGCCGGCTCCCAAAATAGCATGTCCTCATTACAATCATTTCGATTGAGAACGAGCCATTCTTTTCTTCCCCCACCTGCAGCGAGGGACAAAAGGCAACTTTTATATTATGCCTTCTTGAAAACGAATGAACAATAGTAAACCGCTGATTCGATTCCGGCGCTCTTTGCAAAGAACAATCGAAGAAATTATACCACATTCAGGGGCCGGATAAAAGTATTTGCTTGAACTTTCGCCCGGTTCCGCCTATAATAGGACTCGAGGTGAAATTATGTCCAGAGCTCTTGACTCGTTCAAATTATATTTTCGACGAACAAACAAGCCCCTGTGGCTGTTTATGATAGCGATTTCCGTTTACGGACTTCTTCTGGTGGCCAGCGTGACCCGCGCGTTCAGCGTCAACTACTTTAAAACGCAGCTGATCGCCGTGATACTGGGGTATATTGCCGCCATTGTCCTGACCCGTCTGAACTACCGGGAAATTACGAATTACTGGTACCTTGTGGCGGGCTTTTGTATTTTTCTGATTATCTACACGCTGCTGTTCGGACAATCTGCCTCGGGCTCCTCCGGCGTTGACGCCAAGGCGTGGATCAAGCTGCCGGGCGGCACGACCTTTCAGCCGTCTGAACTGGCGAAGATCGGCTTTATGATCACCTTTCCGAAGCATCTTTCCGTTTTGGAGGAACGCGGATTGCTGAGGAATCCTTTGTATGTGATCACTCTTGGTGTACATGCCCTGATCCCCATGCTGCTGACCCATATGCAGGGCGACGACGGAGCGGCGGTGATCTTTTTCTGCATGTTCCTTGCCATGTCTTTTGCGGCAGGCGTACAGCTGCGCTACTTTGCGCTGGTGTTCGGCGCCATGCTGATCGGCGCTCCCCTTGCGTGGAAATACGTTCTGGCGGATTACCAGAAAACCCGTCTGATTAATATGATGAACCCCGAGGCCGACCCGCTGGGTGCGGGCCTGCAGCAGATTCAGGGCAGAATCTCCATCGGCTCTGGCCAGATGTTTGGGCGTGGGCTGTTTGAGGGCCCGCGCGTGGCGCGCAACAGCGTCCCGATTCAGCAGAGCGACTTTATTTTCTCCGTCGCGGGCGAAGAGCTTGGATTCATCGGCACCTCGCTTGTGCTGATTCTGATTCTTGCGCTGCTGATTACCGTGCTGTACTGCGCCAGAAAGGCCAGCGATCCGATGGGGACCTATATGTGCTTCGGCTTTTTCGGCATGATCGCGTCACAGGCGATTTTCAATGTAGGCATGTGCCTGAGCCTGCTGCCGGTTATGGGCGTTACGCTTCCGTTCTTCAGCGCGGGCGGCTCTTCTACAGCGTGCTTTTACCTTGGCTTCGGTCTGGTGCAGAGCGTGTATATGTTCAAGCACGATACCGACAAGGTGCGATTGCGGCTGTGATTCTCATTTCAGCCTTCTCCCCCTCTTTCGGCGGAGAAAATGAGATAATATTTCAAGGCAGCTGATAACCCATCCATAACAGCTAAAAAAATCCCTGTGCCCAACTGATCGGGCACAGGGATTTTATTGCTTTGAATCGGAAAGGAACTCCAGCCCTTCCAGATCAAAGGAAGGGATATACGTTTTTTTCGCTGAGGAGCGCTCCTGCACAAAACCGTCCAGCCCGGATTCCATCAGATATTCCTCTACCTTATGGAATTCCCGCGCGGTGATGGGGCGGTTGATTTCGGGATACTGCTCCGCCTTTCCGCAGGGGATGTACTGCGCCATCAGGCTAACCGGCACCCCCTCGGGCAAATGCTCCCTCAGCCAGTCGAGCGCGGCGATGGATTCGCGCGTATGGCCCGGCAGAATTAAATGGCGCACCACAGTGCCGCGGACAAGCATTCCCTGTTCGTCGAACTGGGCCGCGCCGGTCTGACGCACCATTTCCAGAATCGCCTGCTTGGCGTATTCGGGGTAATCCGCCGCGCCGGAATATCGGGCAGCCGGTTCAGAGCTTACATATTTCAGATCGGGCAGATACACATCTACCAGGCCCTCGAGCAGCTTGAGCGTTTCAACGGTTTCATAGCCGCTGCTGTTGTATACCACCGGCACCGGAAGCTTTTTCAGCCTTAAAGCCTCGGCAATCGGCAGGGCAAACTGCGTGGGGCTGACCAGGTTGATATTGTGCGCCCCTTGCTCTACCAGACTTTGGAACACCTCGGCAAGCTGGGCGACGGTCAGTTCTTTTCCCACCTGTCGCCGGGTGCTGATGTCGTAGTTCTGGCAAAAAACACAGCCCAAGGTACAGCCGGTAAAAAACACCGTACCTGAGCCGCGCGTTCCGCTGATGCAGGGTTCTTCCCAAAAGTGAAGCGCCGCGCGCGCCACCACGGGATGGCTCCCCATATGACAAAAGCCGCTGCCCTTTGACGGCTCCCTGTGAACTCCGCAGCCGCGGGGACACAGCATACAATGCTCAAGAGTCAAAGGACTGCGCCTCCTTCAGGCACATCATCGCCACCATACCGCCGCGCCTGTCGCCCATCAGACGATGAGAGAAAAACAGCTCCGGGTGGCATTTCGTGCAGACCTCGCCCACTGAGATATTTTCGTCCGGAATACCGGCCAGCACCAGAATCCGCCGGTTGCACTCCCACAAATCCAGCAGATATTTCCCATTCCCCTGCTCGGCAAACAGTTCTTCCGGCAGCAGGTCTGTGTGCTGCATCACCTGCTCCCGTACCGTTTCATCCACCTCATAGCAGCAAGGGCCGATGGACGGCCCGACCGCCGCCAGAATATCCTGCGTGCTGCAGCCGAACTGCCGGCACAGGGTTTCGGTCATTTTTTCACCGATGCGCTGTACGGTACCGCGCCAGCCGGCATGGGCCAGAGCGACCACATTTTTCGTGGGATCGAAAAAATACAGCGGCACGCAGTCGGCATAGCTTGTGACGAGCGTGATGCCGGGAACATCGGTGTACAGGCCGTCTACACTTTCCATGTCGCGTGGCTTTGTAATGCCGATGCCCCTCTCCTGCTCCGTCACATAGCGCAGAACGGTATGATGATCCTGCGCGGAAGCAACCAGACCATCAAAGTCATACCCCACCGCGCGACAGATGCGCCGGTAGTTCTCGAGAATGTTTTCCCGCGAATCCCCTCTGCGGAAATTCAGGCTCTCAAACTCTCCCTCACTGACTCCGCCGATGCGAGTGGAGAAGGAATGCAGCAGCTGCGGGTATTGCTCCAGCGCCGGAAAGGTCAGGTATTTCACTCCGTCTGTTTCGTGCAGTTCCATTTGATTCAGCATGCCGTGCTCCTCCTGTTGTATAGCACCGCCACCGTAAAAGTGGCTGATTTCCCCCCGCCTGCGGCGGGGGAAATCATTGCATATGGCGTTTTCCAATGAATTGACTATACTCTTCAGGATTCCTCCTGTATGTCCTGCAAATCCAGCGCCAAATCCGCCATGTCCTCTCCGCCTTCCGCAGTTTCTTCCTGCGACTCCTCCTGAAACGGAAGATTCTTTTTCTTGACGATCAGGCCGTCGTACTTCAGCTTAAACTGTATGCGGCCGGTAAATCGGTAATCACAGTGCGGGCAGTAAAAATCCGCGCGGAAGCTCTTGTTGCGGACGATCCAATCGCTCAGCTGCTCTGCCTCAAGGCCGCAGCGGTCGCAGAGAATGGTCATATCGGCCCCGCGTACCATAGGGTGCTCCCAATCGGAGAGGATGACTGTTTTGAAGGTGAGCCGAGGGTAAAAATCCGGATCATCCGCATCCTGGATCATCGACTCGAACGCATCCTTTTGGTACAGTACCCGAAAGCACTCGAGCGAAAGGATACTGTCGTTCAGGGCGCGGTGATGCTCCGACTCTTCCTCATGGATTCCCAGCAGCTGCGCGCAGGTGGAAAGGCCCATCTGCATCGTGCCGATGCCCGGCAGCCGGGATTCACAGTAGCGCTGCAGATCCACATATTTTGTTAAAAAAGGAATGTGACCGTCACCGCAGAAATAACGGCAGTTCTCAATCAAAGCCAATAGATCGGAGGTTCCCCACGTCATCAGCAGCGCGTCGCCCGCCCATTTTTTGAACCGGCTGACCGCCTGCATAAACAGCATGCCGTCCACCAGATCTTCATTGCTCAGGCGGGTCAGGGTGCGGATCTTCCCACTGATTTTCTTGCCCACCTGAGGGCGGACAAATGCATGAAAGGTATCCACAACCGTCAGGGTCTCATCCACCTTGACGGCTCCAAATTCGATGATTTCGTTGATATAGCCCTTCAGCCGGCGGCTATAAGTACCGTTCCATTCCAAATCCAGTATAATCAGCTTCATTGCTTCTCTGCGGGCGGATGTATCCATCAGTTCCCTGGCGCTTTCTTTATTTTTTTCTGTTGGACTGCTTCATGCGCTGCTCTTTGTTCAGAATCATCTTGCGCATACGGATCGATTTCGGCGTAACCTCCACCAGCTCGTCTTCCGCAATAAATTCCAAAGACTGCTCCAGACTAAGCACCGTGTGGGGCGTCAGCTTGAGCGCGTCGTCCGAACCGGAGGCACGGGTATTGGTCGCGTGCTTTTTCTTGCAGATGTTGACCGTGATATCCTCCTGCTTGGGGCTGGCACCGACGATCATGCCCTCGTAAACCTCCACGCCGGCGCCGATGAACAGCTTGCCGCGATCCTGCGCGTAAAACAATCCGTAGGCGGTGGAGGGGCCGGTTTCGTGCGCAACCAGCGAGCCCTGGGCGCGCTGTACGATATCGCCGCGGTACGGCTCGTAGGAATCAAACACATGATTCATGATACCGTTGCCGTTCGTATCCGTCAAAAATTCCGAACGATAGCCCATCAGGCCGCGGGCAGGAATTTTAAATTCCATATGAGTCACGCCGCTCTCACGGGTGCCCATGTTGACGATCTCCGCCTTGCGGGAGCCGAGCTTTTCCATGACGGCGCCCACGTACTGATCCGGCACCTCGATCATCAAAAGCTCGATGGGTTCGCAGCGCTTGCCGCCGATCGTCTTGTAAATCACGCTCGGGCGGGAAACCTGAAACTCGTAATTCTGGCGGCGCATGGTCTCGATCAGAATAGACAAATGCAGTTCGCCGCGCCCAGATACTTTGAACGTATCCGCGGAATCGGTTTCTTCCACGCGCAGCGCCACATTCGTTTCCACCTCTTTAAAGAGGCGGTCACGCAGGTTGCGGGAGGTAACAAATTTGCCCTCCTTGCCCGCGAACGGGCTGTTATTGACCATGAACATCATTGAAACCGTCGGCTCGTCGATCTTGACGAACGGCAGCGGCTCCACACAATCCGGCGCACAGGCCGTTTCGCCGATATTCAGGTCGGTAATGCCGGAAACGGCCACGATATCGCCCAGCGCCGCTTCGGTTACCTCAACTCTCTTAAGACCCTCAAACTGATAGAGCTTTACGATGCGGGCGTTGCGGTTGCCATCCTCATGGCCGCACAGCACCACACTCTGGCCGTCGCGAATTCTGCCGCGTTCCACACGGCCGATACCGATGCGCCCGAGATAATCATCGTAGTCGATGTTCGAAAACAGCACCTGCGCCGGGCCTTCCAGATCTCCCTGCGGGGCCGGTACAAACTTTAAAATGGATTCGAACAAGGGTACCATGTTCTCCCCCGGCTTGTCCGGGTCCAAAGTCGCGTAGCCGTCACGGCCGGAAGCGTACACCACCGGGAATTCCAGCTGGCTTTCGTCCGCGCCGAGCTCGATAAACAGATCTAGCACCTCGTCCACAACCTCCAGCGGACGCGCGCCGGGGCGGTCGATTTTGTTGACGACGACCACCGGCTTTTTGCCAAGGCCGAGCGCCTTTTTCAGAACAAAACGGGTTTGGGGCATGCAGCCCTCAAACGCATCCACCAAAAGCAGAACGCCGTCCACCATCATCAGGATGCGCTCTACCTCGCCGCCGAAATCGGCATGGCCGGGGGTGTCTACAATATTGATCTTTGTTCCGTCATACATGACCGCAGTATTCTTAGAAAGAATCGTGATGCCGCGTTCACGCTCCAGGTCGTTCGAGTCCATCACTCGCTCGGCGACGGCCTCATTGACACGGAAAATGCCACTTTGACGCAGAAGCTGATCGACCAGGGTTGTCTTGCCGTGGTCAACGTGCGCGATGATCGCGATGTTTCTTAAATCATTTCTAATGTCCATCCAATTACCTCTTTTGAAAAATTCACAAACATTTAATAGTATAGCATACTTTCTCTCTTTTTCATAGAAACTGCCGCATGCAAATCCTACAAAATTTGAGTAAAAAATCCCCCTGCAACCCTGACGCTTTGTATAGTGTATTCCCGAAATCAGCCCAATGGTTACCAAAGAGAAAAATACCGGCTAAAATTTCAAACACGCTAAAGATTTCGCTGAATGGATCCCCTCTTTTCTTCTATGAATCGATTAACACGAATCTCATCCTTGTATAAAATATCAAAATATTTACCAAAATTCATATTTATCTCTTTAAAAATGAATTTTTAAACACGAAGGTGATCATTGTGCTGCTTTTTTTAAAATCGGATGAATTAAAACTGGAAATACCGCACAATTTCTATTCTTTTCAGTACTTTTTATCCCGCGGAAAAGTCCGACGATTCAGACGTTTTTTCGACGAAACACAAGAAATCCGCTTGTTTTCCCCAATGAATAATGATACAATGAATTTGAATTTTCATCATAAAGGACTGAATACCAATGCATCGCCTGAAGCAATACAAGGGGGAGCTGATGCTGACCCTTTGCGCCGTGATCTGGGGAACCTCCCTTGTGCCGCAAAAGCTGGGCACGCTGTACCTTGGGCCCTTTTCCTTTGGAGCAGCCCGGTTTTTAACGGGAGCCATCATCTTTTTCCCGCTGAGTCTGATTCTGAAGCGCATCAGCAAGGAAGAGCGAAAACCATTTTTGCAAAAAGACCTCGTGATCGGCGGAGGGCTTTGCGGTATTGCCATGTTTTCGGGCGCCTATTTTCAGCAGCTGGGGCTTGCTGATACGACTGTGGGTAAAACCGGGTTTATCACCGCGATGTACATTGTTATCATTCCTCTGATCGGCCTGTTCTTCCACCGCAAAACCGAAATGATGACCTGGGTGAGCATCGCGTTGGCTGCGGTGGGGTTATACTTTTTGTGCATCTCTGAAAATTTCAGCATATCCAAAGGTGATTTTTATGTTTTCATCGGCTCTCTTTTCTGGGCCATACAGATCACCCTGGTAGATACCTATTCCAAGAAAACAGACAGTCTGGAGCTGGTGCTGGTAGAATTTGTGGTTGCGGGCCTTTTATCCCTCTTCTGCGCATTCCAGATGGAGTCACCGAATCTTCAGTCGCTAACAGCAAGCATCGGCCCGATTTTGTACACGGGGATCATGGTTGTCGGCGTTGCATACACTTTTCAGGCCCTTGGCCAAAAAACTGTGTCTCCGGCGATCGCCGGGCTGATTCTCAGCACGGAATCCCTTTTCGGCGTCATTTCCGGCGCTTTGATGTTCCAGGAGGTCATGAGCCTGCGGGAAATCTGCGGCTGTGTTCTGATGTTCAGCGCGCTGATGCTGACTCAGATCAAGCTGCCCGTTCCCCAAAAGCTTCTTCCGGAAGCTGCTCCGGCAGCTTCTGAATCTTCTTCCACACCCGGCAAGCAATTACAAACACCGGCTACGCAAAGCGTAAAATCCGAATGACGAAAAACGTTCGGGAATCGAATAGAGCAACAGCAGAGAAGGCCAATCGCATCGATTGGCGTTCTCTGCTATAAGGAATGCGAAATCATCAGCAATTATGATTCAGATGAAGAACAACGGCAAATTCAAAAGGATGCGTCTCATCTTAATTTTGCTTTGCATCAGACCGTCAGATATAACGCCTTACCTTATTACAATACGCATCGTATTCCTTGCCATAAATCTCCCTGAGTGAGTTTTCTTCCCGGCAAACCTGACGATCGATCAGCCATACGCCTGCGACCAGATATGCGAAAAATATCCACGTAGGGAAAATCAAAAACACTCCGATCAAAATCATCATAAAAGCAACATAAAGTGGATTTCGGCTGATAGAAAAGGCTCCATTGGAAACAAGCGCGCCGGGTTTATCGAGATCGATACCAACACGGAAACTTTTCCCGAACGAAATCACTCCCCAAAGAAACAGGACCGGCGCCAAAACACAAAGCACTGCGCCAAGCCATGCGGCAATCTCATTGTGATCCAACACAGCACCCATTCGGGGCAAATCAAAACTGTTTGCAGCAATGAGATAAAAATACAGAAGAACAAAGGGAGGAATGAAGAAATCTTTTCGATCGATTTTACCGAAATGCACTGCCTTGATTCCTAACTTTTTCAATTGCCGGGAGCGAAACAAAACGCAAAAGATCAGTGCGATCAATGCAAAAATGATAAAATAGCCCTGCATACAATCACCCTCCGCCCTACTAAATGGATTCTAAATAGATAAGAGAAGAATACCATGTTCCAGTCATACAGTAAAGACGATTCTTATGGGTAGTTTGATAAAATTTGCAGAAAATGAAACAACCACGAAGCAATCCTGCTTCGTGGTTGTTTTGGAGCGGATGACGAGGCTCGAACTCGCTACCTCCACCTTGGCAAGGTGGCGCTCTACCAGATGAGCTACATCCGCAAACAAACTGCGAGAGTTATTATATGACAGAATTCGCCTTAAGTCAATACCTTTTTCCAAATTTTTTATTTTTATTTTCTGGCCCTTCCATTTGGCCTTTCTATTCCTTCCCTTGCCGAAATGTGGTATAATAATTTAACGCTAAACCGCCAAGCAAAGCTTTGGGCTGCCAGGAGAATATTTAGGCATTCATTTCGTGCTTACGAAAATTTCGATCGAATTTTCGTAAGTCCGTTTATTTATGATATAATATCCTCACGACATAAACGAAGGCAAAGCTTTCGATGCCTGAGAGAACATGGAATCACTAGCCTGACAATTCCGATCTTATGGCGTTCTTTGCAGACCGGCTTTTGATTGATGATATCACAAAAATATATTTTGCCGACATGATTCCTTTTTGATACAGCTGAAAAGTATGTCATGTCTTTTTTTATTGATCCTGCCGGTAGGGCTGCGCAGTTCTGATTTGCCCGCCCATCCCGCGTGGGATCAATCGTACAAAGGAGTATACCATGGTTTTTTCTATTCATCCCGGTGCATGGAAATCGGTTTTTGCCGTTCCCAGCACATTAGTCGATTCCCATATTAAAATGGCCAGCCCGAATCAGCTGAAGGTTCTTCTGTGGGCACTTCGCCACGCGGAAGAATCCTTTACGCATGAGGTGATCGCTGCCGCACTGGGTATCACGGCCTCCGACGTGCAGGACGCAATGCAGTACTGGGTGCAGGTCGGCCTTGTAGCGGAGGAGGTTCCGGAACCGGCGGTACAGCCTGCTGCCGCGGAACGCCCCCTGCAGCCGGAGTTTCCGCTGGCTGCCGCTCCCATCGCCGAAAGTCTTCCCCCTGTCCCGCCGCGCCGCATCCCCAAGCCGGACGGCCTGTTTATTGCGGAACGGATCAATCAGTCGGCAGAAATCCGCTTTTTGATGCAGGAGGCCCAGCAGCTTTTAGGGCGTCCCCTCTCCCCGGGGCTTTCTTCTACTCTGCTGGCGATTCACGATGACTACGGCCTGCCCGTGGACGTTACCCTGATGCTCCTGCAGTTTGTCAAGAGTAAGGGCAAGGACAACACCAGCTACATAGAAGCGGTGGCCCGCGACTGGGCGGAAGAGGGCATCTCCACACACCTGCAGGCGGAAGAAAAACTGCGCCGTCTGGATGAAATCAATAAGGCGTGGAGAAAAATCGAACAGGCTCTGCGCCTCTCTCCCCGTGCCCCGAGCGCGCGGGAGGAACGGTATTCGGACCGCTGGCTATTGGAATGGAAATTTTCACCCCAGATGGTGCGCGAGGCCTACGACCGCAGCGTAGACGCCATTGGAAAGCTGAGCCTGAGCTATATGAACAAGATTCTGGAACGCTGGCAGCGAGAGGGCATCACAACACCCCAGCAGGCCGCGATGGAACAAAAAGAAAAAACCACCGTGCAAAAACAGTCAAAACTGCAGCAAACTACTTATGATATTGAGGAATACGAGCGCATAAGCACTCAGGTTCCTGATCTATTGGGAAAGGAATGATGCTTCGATGGCCTATGGAAAGGATATTTACCAAGTCGCTCTTGGTATTCTGAATGACCGTCGTATGCGTGAAAACGAATCCGCGGACGAACGCCGCAGGGCTTTTTACGCCATGTATCCCCGTGCGCACGAAATAGAGCGCCAGCTGGCCGCAACGGCCATTGGCGCGGCCAAGGCTGTGCTGAACGGCAGCGATACCGTAACGGAGCTGACCCGCCTGAAAGAGAAAAATCTCTCTTTGCAGCAGGAGCTGAACCAGATGCTGCGCCAGGCAGGTTTGGAGCAGGATTATCTGAATCCCCACTATCAGTGCAAAAAATGCGGCGACACCGGGTATGTAGACGGCAGAATGTGCAGCTGCCTGCGCGATCTACTGCGCAAAACCGCCTATCAGCGTCTGAATGAAATGACTCCGCTCTCCCTTTGCTCTTTTGAGGAATTCTCTTTGGAGCATTACCCTGAAGTGTCCCAGAACGAAGGGGAAATCGCGCCCAAAAAGCAGATGGAGAACATTTTTCATTTCTGCCGCACCTACGCGCGGGACTTTTCCCTGAAATCCCCCAGCCTGATCCTGCAAGGCGGAACCGGCCTTGGTAAAACCCATTTGTCCCTGGCCATCGCGCGCGAAGCCGTGGGAAAGGGCTTTGGAGTGATTTATCTCTCCGCGCAGAATATGGCTACCAGTCTGGAGAGGGAACGCTTTGGGCGCGCGGAAGAGGATGAGGATACCAACGCGCTGCTGCTTGGCTGCGATCTTTTGCTTCTCGATGACCTTGGGACCGAGTTTTCCACTTCGTTCATCGACGCTGCCATATACAATATTGTCAATACACGCCTGATGGCTGGGCGGCCCACGATCATCAGCACCAATCTTTCTTTGTACGAGCTGCAAAAGCGCTATTCCGAACGTTTTGTTTCCCGGATCATCGGGAGCTACGTGCGCCTGACGTTTCTGGGCAAGGATGTGCGCCAGCAAAAACGGATGAAGCGCGGCTGAAGAACGGAGCGGTAACGCTTTTTGGCTTACAAACATACAAACTTCATGGTATTCTAAAATCAGACTTACCAGTTTCAGATAGATGCAACGAACAGGAGATCGATACATGAATCAAAAACAAGAGGGCATATTAAAAGATTTATCCTGGAACAGCACAGCGGATCAAACAAAATCCGGATTTATCGCGGCATTGCAAGAAACGGATCATCAGTACCTACTGCAGCCAACCGATCATTTTGACAGCTGGGAAAACGCCTCGATTCTCTTTTTAATACTGAGTGATGAAGAAATCAAACCGTATCTGGCGGATTTGCTCAACTGGCTGCAGGATTTAAACTGGCCTGGGGCCGAACGAATTCTGGACCGTCTTCAGCGCATTTCCTCCGAATTGCTTGTAAAGCCGTTGGAGCTTGCCGCAAAATTGGCTGCTGAATCAAAGGATGAAACCTGGCTGAGCAATATTTCTATTCTGATTGCCAATCCCGGCATGAACAAATTATTGGATTCCGAAACGTTTACATTGCTCAAGCCATTTGCGGCGGATCAGTGGCAATGGGATTATGATAAGATTGCAGAACATTTTGATTTTGATTGACTTGCGCCGATAAACATAAGAAAACAACAAGGTTATGGAATACCTGTTTCCCAGTAGTCATTTTCACGGCAGGCCGGCACCTTGGGCAGTTTCTCTATAAAAATAAAAAATATAATGCAACACAGGAGAAGCTTATGAAATCAAACCGTAAGAAAACACTTCTGCTTTCCGTCATTGTTACGATACTCTTTATTTTCAGCGCAGTTCCAGCTTTTGCGGCGGAAGATGCCATTCCATCGATTCGTATCGACGCCGCTTTGCGGAGCGACGGTTCCGCAGCTATCACAGAGGTCTGGAACGTTCGCGGTGTGTACAGCGGCACGGAATATTACAAGGCCCTGAATCACATGGATGGCATGAGCGTTCATTCTCTTACTGTAAAGGACGAGTCCGGCACGCAGTACGAAACACTGAGCACCTGGGATGCGGATCGTTCCAGAGAAGAAAAAGCCGGTACCTGCGGTATTCTGGAAACATCCGACGGCTACGAGCTTTGCTGGGGAATCGGCACATATGGCGATCATCAATACACCATCCAGTATGTTCTGGACGGGCTGATAAAGGATTACGGTGACTACGCAGGATTCTACCATCAGTTTGTGTCGGATCTTTCCAGCGCTCCGGAATCGGTCTCAGTCAAAATCCGAATGGCAAACACTTCCCTGACGGAAAATAACGCCCGGATCTGGGGATACGGCTTCCCCGGTGAAGTGCAGATCGCCGACAGCGGAATTCTGACCGCTGATTCCTCCGAGTCTTTGGGCGGCGGAGATTATGTGAATCTGCTGTGCCGCTTTGAAAGGGAGTTGTTCCCGCAGGCCACCAAAGCGGATATGTCTTTTGAAGACCTGCAGAAAAACGCGGAAAACGAGGAATCCCCAATCGCGCTCTATATTCTGGGCGCTATTTTTGCTGTGCTAATCATCGGGGGCGCCGCGGCGTTCGCCCTCTTCTTTTCACGCTACAAGCTTGCGGACGGCACGGCGGTAAGGCTGGCTGCGAGAGATCAAATCGAACCCACGTGGTCGGTTCCCTTTGGCGGCAGTATCCCTGCCGTATATGCCGCAATGAAATTGCTGCGCAAGGGAATTTCCTGTGATAAGCTGATGGGCGCTTACCTCATCCGCTGGCAAAAGGCAGGATATATCAGCATCGAAGAGCGTGAAAACCCACAAGGTAAAAAGAAATCAAAACCGGAAGAAGTCATCGTCTTTCAGCCGGAGAAAATGCCCTCTGCCGCAGTGGAGCAATCGCTGTATGCCATTCTGACCGCAGGCGCCGATCTGGATGGAATTCTTTGGAGCTCTGCGATAGAAAAGCGGGCGGAAAAACTTTATGAAAAGCTCACGGAGTGGGCCAAAGAGGTCGAAAGCGAAGGAGAAAAAGAATTGATTCTCCTGAGTGTGGCGGCTAAAGATAAAAACGGTGTTGTCCGATTCACTGCCTCCGGTTTCGATCAGGCGGTCCGAATGATAGGCTTCCAGAAATACCTGATTGGAATGAAAGTGCATCAGAAAGACGGCCCGGCTCCGCGAGAGCTTTGGGGCGATTATCTTGTATTTGCCGCTCTATTCGATATTGGCGAGCAGGTGCTGAAAAGCATGGAAGCTCTTGATCCCATTTATTATGAATCCTTTTCAGGCATGTACGGCTACAACTCTTACCGCATGATTTACTTTATGACCATGACAAATCATATTTCTCATGCTGCTGCCCCCAATTTAAACGGAACCGGCGGTGCCGCAGGCTCTGTTGGCGGCGGTGGTTTCTCCGGCGGCGGTGGCGGCGGAAGCCGGTAAAAGCAGGCGGACTGATGGGGATTAAAGTTGATCTTAATCAGAAGGAGTCAGGCGTACATTGGTATTTCAAAACGGATGTTAATAGGTACAGCCAATGAGAAACCGCCTGACAATATACAAGCCCCTAGAATAAAGCCAGCCTGTTCCAACGGCTCGTCTTTCTGCTAAGAAAATTCATTTGCGCGGCGAACACTTTGACAAATGAAAGCAAGTGTTTTCGCGTGCCGAAACATCTGAACTGCTGGCTTTCATCTGCTTTCTCTCTTCCCCTCAAGGGGATGGAGCAATATTCGGATGAGAGCCAGCGGTTTTCTTACCCGATAAGGAGAGAGAACCATGAATTATCATTATCTTGATATGGAACACTACCCGCGCCGGGGGCAATTCGATTATTTCCGCAACATGGCTTACCCTTATGCCGGAATGACGGTTCCTCTTGATATTACGGAGCTCATGGATTGCATCAAAGAAAACGGCTGGCCCTTTTTTCTGACACTGCTGTACCTTGTAACCGGTACGGCAAACGCGATCCCTGAATTTCGTCAGCGGATCCGGCAAGACAAAATCATTGAATTTGACCACTGCATTCCCTCCTATACACTTGCGGCGGAAAACGGGAGCTATTGCTACTGTACTGCGGATGAGCGCCTGCCCTTTCAGGAATATCTTCTTGATGCAAAGCACAGGCAGAAAAAGGCGCAGGAAGCGGCGGGAATTGAGGATTGCGGGGACGAAGAACAGCTGTTTTTCATCTCTACCCTTCCCTGGGCAAGCTACACCGCACTCGTTCAGCCAGTACCGGCCCCTGCCGACAGCAACCCGCGCATTACCTGGGGAAAACATTTTCAGACCGAGGGAAGAATCAAAATTCCGGTAACCGTGCTGGTCAACCACGCGCTGATGGATGGATTCCATATTTCAAGATTCTTTCAGGAGCTTCAGAGCCGGTTCTGCGACATGGACTGTTTATCCACTACGAACTTTACATCAGAGGTTTCATCCGATGATACTTAATATCAGGAGGATATGGTATGGAAACGCTCAAAATCAAAAGCAGTGCATTTGCGGAAGGAGCCTGGATTCCCGAACGGTATACAGCCCGGGAAGACGATCTGTCTCCGGATTTTGAAATAGAAGGCATCGACCCCAATGCAAAATCCATTGCAATTACCCTCGACGATGCGTCGCACCCTATTTTTCCGAACTATAACCACTGGGTGATTTGGAATCTGCCGGTACAGACCGTTATTCCAGAAGGAATACCGCGTGGCGGGACTGTTGCTTCCTTCGGCGGCGCCATACAGGGTATCGCTTACGGCAGAAACCGATACAAGGGGCCGAAACCGCCGCTGCGATCCATTCACACCTATGTATTTACCGTTTTCGTTCTGGACTGCCAAATCGATTTGGCCTCAGACAGCAGAAAACAAGACCTCCTCCGCAAAATGGAAGGACATATTTTGCAGCAGGCTAAGCTTTCGGGGAAATTCCAAAGCCACAGAGAATAAAATCAAAAGCACCAGTTCAACTGGTGGTATGCACCAGCCCTAAAAGGGCTTATTACAGGCACAGCCCCTCAAGGGGCATCGAATAGTCCGCCAACCGCATTACTATTACGGGCCGCCGCTAAAGCGGCCTGTTTTTATGCCTTCGTATTCTTGCTACCCGTAAACGGGTCCGTGTACTCTTTGAATGATATCTGGTCTGACGCTATATCTTCCTCTAATTGATTCTTGATGTATTCTGCTATTGCTTTTTTATTGCGGCCTACCGTATCCACATAGTAGCCCCTACACCAGAAATGACGACTGCCATACTTGTACTTCAGGTTTGCATGTCTGTCGAAGATCATCAGGCTGCTCTTCCCTTTCAGAAAACCCATAAACTGCGCTACACTCAGGCTTGACGGGATACATACCAGCATATGTATGTGATCCGCGCATGCATTCGCTTCCACTATCTCGACACTCTTTTGTTCACACAGCTTTCGCAATATTTGCCCGATATCTGCTTTTAGCTTTCCATACACCTCTTTTCTTCGATATTTTGGTGCAAATACGATATGGTACTGGCATCGCCACTTAGAATGTGATAAACTTTGTATGTCGTTCACGCGACAAAGCCTCCTTTTGCTTTTGGTGCGGTTGGCAGACCACATCTATTTTAGCAAAAGGAGGCTTTCTTGTATCTAAAGATTTCTAATTCCCCCGGTAAAACCGGGGGTTTATTTTGCGCTAAAGCTTTTTTAAACTGCCGAAAAAATTGCGCAGCCATAAAATTGTAAAACAACTTCGCGGCTGCGCAATTTCAATGGTTTGTATGTTTTTCAGAGGCCCATTTACAGTCCTTTTTTATGTTCTGCAATCGCGGCTTCGTAAACCTGCTCCATCTGCTCCACATTCTTTTTAAAATCAAACAGACGAAGTACCCGCTCACGGCCCGCCTCGCCCATCTGGCTGCGCAGCGCGGTATCCTGACAGAGTCTCAGCAGATGCTCTGCCAGTGCTTCCACATCCCCGCAGGGAGCCAGAAAGCCGGTGACGCCATCCTCCACAGTCTCTAAAAAGCCGTCTACATTGCTGGCCACCACGGGAACGCCGCAGGCCATCGCCTCTACAGCCGAAACACCGAAGCTCTCGGAACGGCTCGGCAGACAGACCGCATCCATACTGCTCAACACCTTCGGCACCTGCGGATTAGGAATCACACCGCACAGACTCGCGGACTCAGAAAGACCAAGTGAATCGATCAGCTGCTGCAGCGCCTCCTGCCGGCTGCCTTTCCCGTAAATCTTCAGGGAATACGAGCCCGGCGGTGCTTTCTGCACAAACAGCGCGAACGCGCGGATCAGGTCATCCATGCCGTAGACATCCTCCAGCGCTTTCACCGCACCGACGCAAAAGCCGTCATGCTCCTGCGGCTGCGGAGAAAACTGCGAACAGTCCACGCCGAAAGGGGTAATCCAGATTTTGCGCTGTTCCCCAAAGACACGACGCACCTGATCGGCCATCACCTCGCTGGTAGAAGCCACAACATCCGCGGCCTTCAGGTTACCGGCTACCAGAAACTTATGCACCGGGCTTTTCAGCGGAAACTCATACACGTCGCTGCCCCACACAGACAGCACCAGCGGGTGCGAGCGTGCCATACGAACCAGCGTACCGTAGCCGCTGGCATAATGGGCGTTGATGACATCGGGCGCAAAGTCCGCCAGATCACGGCGAAGCTCACCGCCGTTCAAAAAATACCCGGCAAATCCGCTCTTGCCCAGATATACTACTTCTACCTCAGGATTCAGGTTTTTCTGGCGATTTTCATGCTCCGGCAGCGAATACAGCCGTACCTTATGCCCTCTTTTACACAGGGCGTTCACCCACTTGACCGTATGGCTGGAGCTGGCCGCCGACACAAACGCTATTTTCATGCCTGCTTCTCCCCCTGACTGCCGCCCAAATCTGCAAGGACGGTTTTTGCCCGGTCTGTCCAGAGGTTTCCCTGCACCGCCTGTGCGGCATTTTTCGCACAGTGGGCATACAGCTCGGTATCTCTGAGCAGCTCGGATACTTTCTCTGCAAAATCCGTGGGATCGTTTTCGCACACGAGCCCCAGCGAATATTTCTGGATAAACTTTTCGGTTTCCGTACAGTTTACCGCCACCATCGGCAGGCCGTATTCCAGGTATTCCATCAGCTTGACGGAGAACGCAAAGTCGTTATACGCATTCTTTTCAATGGGATAGAGGGCCAAATCCGCCTGCTCATACAGCGGAGCCAGCTCTTTTGCGCCGGAAGCATGTACCAGCTTCAGCCAGGGCTTGTTCCGAACCTTCTCTTCAATATAGGCAACTCCCTGCGGACGGCAGACCAGCGTGAGCGGGAACTCGGCCCCGTCCCCATTGAGCAGATCAAAGGCTTTCAGCAAGGTGTCCGTACCGTAGCGCTTTGAGACTCCGCCCACATAAATGCTGCGCTTGCCGGGAAGCTTCCCCAGCTTATTGCCGCGGCTGCCCATACAGGCAGGCGGCAGAAATGCCACATGCGGAAAATCAAAATACTGCTCCATGCTCTCGGTAGGCAGGTAAACAAGGTCCGTATTCTTTTTGAGAAACCGCACATCGCGCTCCGACATCCACGCAATCACGTGCTGCTTGAGGCTCTTTCTGCCGGGGATGAACACCTCGTCAAAACGGAAAGCGGCATCCCGGTAAAAATACCCGACGGGAATCCCCTTTTTGTGTACCCGATGGATAAGCTTTCGGTCAAAGGCATGAAAAATCGGGCCGGAGGGGCTCTCTACATAACAAAAGTCGGGCCGGTTTGTATCGAGCCAGCGGTTGATCTCCTCCACCGCATGGCGGCGCTGCTCGCGGCGGTTCTGCTGCGCCTGTAAGAGCTTGACCTCGCAGCCAAGAGACAGAAACGCCTCATACATCATCTGCGGGCGAACGGACGAGCCGGACTGGAAATCCCCTAAATCAATATAAGTCAGGTATAAAATCGTCATGATTTTCCCGCCGCCTTCTTTTCTTTTCCCTCGAGACGATCCAACAGCTTGATCAGGCCCGCCGGCGCACGGGGCGACAGGCGTTCCCAGATCCAAGGAGCGAAATGCCCGGCCACCAGGAAGAACAACAGAAGATAGGTTTGAAAATTGTAAATAAAGTCTACGAACCCGCCCTGTGTCGCCAGCGCCAGGCGGCTGGTGAGCATCGCGGTCAGTGCCAGCTGATAAGGGGTTTTACGCAGACGGGTAAACGCATAAAACAGAACGCCCATCACAAGCCCCATATACACGATGGAGAGAACCATCCCCCAGAAGCCGAAATTCGCGTAGGCCTCGCCGATATAAAAGGCGTTCATCACACCGCCGGTACCGTCGTACACTTTTTCGGAACCGTAAAAATCCATGACCAGCTTGGCGGAACGGACATAGCTCCCGTCGATGCCCAACAGGTGCATCGCCGTCGGCGACAGGCTGCGGCCATGCAGAAACGGGAAGATCGTCGGGAACAAGTCAAAGTGCATCGTCAGCGTGCCCACCTGGGTAAACAGCGTGCGGCCGATCGGGCCGTTATAAAAGTTGCTGTCGCCGGAGGTAAAGCTGTACCCCATCCGCCCATAAATAAATACGATGAACAGAGCCATAGCGGCGCCGAAACCGAACACCACCCTGCGGGAGATGCCGCCGCGCTCATACATGAGGATCAGGAGCAGCACGAACAGGTAGAACAGCACCGGGGATTTCTCAAAATTGATGGTCGCGGAAACAATGGCCGAGCCTACCAGCACAGCGGTAAGGGCCCACCACCAGAATTTTTTGAGTACCACTGCGTAGGCAAACGCGACATAAGACAGCAGCGGCAGAAACAGCCCCAGCAAAAGGTTTTTGACGTAGCTGTTGACGATCACGATCTGCGAAATCCGCTGACGCTCCACGCCGAACTCAAAGCCGGCCGGAGTGCGCACCAAGCGCAGCAAGGGGAAATAGCCGATCTTGATGATATAGATCAGAAGCAGCACACAGCAGATAAACCCGATGCCTGAAATCGCGTAAAAGGCCAGTCTCTCATGCTTTACCTCAACCGACTTTTTCAAATAGCTTTTGTAGCGCTGCTTGATGTCGATATGAAAGCACTGGTAAAGCACGATGATGGTCAGCGGGAACAGAATCGCGGAAAGCAGAACGCTGTAGAACATCAGGTCAAAGCTGCTGTCGACCGTAATATACTTCATCGTGTAGTGATTGTGATCCCCCAGATACACCATGGCGGCACCGATATACGTCTGCAGCAAAAACAGGTACATCGTATAAGAAAGCAGATTGATTTTTCCAATATTCAGTGTTGCCGATGCCTTTTTAAACAAGATCAGCGAAATCAAAAGGCCAAGGACAACGATAAGCTCTTTCCAGATCATTCGTCGGTCTCCTCAAAGCCATATTTTTCGTTCAGCAGATATTGTTTTGTCAGCAGGTCGCCATTGCGGAAACGGCCCTGCAAGAAGCGGATTTTCGAACGGTCGAATTCGGGATCCAGGAAAATGGAGTTGAATTGCGGCAGCTTTTCCAGAATGGAAACATCCTTGATGTCGGTGTACTGCATTTTCAGCACCTGAAGCTCGGTGTTGTTTTTCAGCGGCTCCAGGGAGGAAATGTTGTTCAGGCTGATCGTCAGCTCCAGCAGCCAGGGATATTTTGAGGCAAAGTTGATGTCCGTTAAACAGTTAGACGCCACACTGAGCTTTTCCAGCACAGGAAGATCGCCCAAATCACCGATTGTGGTCAAAGAGTTGCTCTCCAGAGAATACTCGTACAACTGATCCATACCGGTCAGGGGCTTGGCCACCATGATGCGGTTGGAGGTAAGATTCAGAATATTCAGCTGCGGCATCCCCGAAAAAACGCTGTTATCGGTAATGCGGTTGCGAGACAGATTCAGGCTTTTCAGATTCGTCAGCTTTGTGATATCCGAGGTGACGCCGATGATCGAGTTGCCGGACAGATTCAGTTCCGTCAGGTTTTTCAGCGAGTACAGCGGAGACATATCGCGAATATAGTTGCCCGCCAGTGTCAGACGCTGCAGGGTATTGATCTGCCCCAGCGGAGTGACGTCTGCAATCTGATTGCTGGAGAGGTCAAGTTCTTTGAGATACGGAATATCCTTCAGCGCGCTGACATCAGTGATCTTTGCGGAAGAAATCGTCAGCTTGGAAAGGCCCTTAAAGTATTTCAAATCCTGAATATCCTTCACCGGCACATTCTGAATCGTCAGAATACTGATCTTCTCTACATCCACATCGTAAATGTCATCCTTAGGGCGCTCGAGCAGATTACGCACCTCGCGTTCCAGGTTTTTATCGTGGAATTCAATCTTAACGGCGTCTTCATTGATCACGTCGTCATTCATCAGAACGTTGTAAACATTCTGATACGTGTTGACCCCCAGAAAAAACAGGGAAACCAGCAGCAAGGCCAGCGTGTAGGAGAAAGGCTTGTTGCTTTTCATGTAGCCTGTCATCTGTCTGAAGCGCTCTTTCAGGCGCAGCTTACTCTGTTTTTGTTGCATTTCAGTTACCTCTCCACATTTTACTTATTTTGCATTTCTGACAATCGTCTGGCAGAAGCGGTAAAAAATCAGATAAGCACCGGCCATCGGCAAGGATGCGGCCAGCAGATACTGTTCAAACGTCATGGGGATCACAAAGGTGAGCAGCGACGGGATTGACACGGTCAGCAGCAGGAAGAACTGCCAGACCATCGTGGCCTTCTGCCGCCCGAGTGCAATTGCACTGTTGGTCAAAGGTGTTACAACAAACCGCACCATGAACAGCGGGATCAGATATTTCAGGTATTCTGGAATCGGCTTCCACTCCGGACCGAGGAACAAGGGAATAATCGGATCGCCCCACAGCAAAAGGAAGCCGAAGGGGAAAATAGACAAAATGGTCAGCCATTTTGTCACCGTAGAAAAGGTCTTGCTCAGCTTTTCCCCGTTGTGCTTGTCCGCCGAGGCGCCCCGCAGGAACACCTGGGACACCGCGCTGGAAACCAGTGTAAGCGGATTACCCAGCAGACGGTTAATCTGGCTGTAATAGCCATTCATTATTCCGCCGAACTGCATCTGAACAAACAGGCCCGTCATATTCATCGAAAGGCTGTTCGCGATGGCACTGGGCAACATATATTTGGGGTACGCCACATTTTTACGCGCAATCTTCTTTAAAAAAGGCAGGCGGAACATATAACGGTGAATCCGCCCTTTGAGGGTCATCACCATACGGAAGTTACCAAAGAAATAGGAAAGGAACTGCCCAATAATCATGCCCCAATATCCCGCGCCAAGATAGCCCAAAACAAGCTGGGTCGCAATCATCACGGAAACACGAATAATATTAGAAGCCGAAATTACTTTATACTTTTCATGCCTTACATTAAAATAGTTCAGCGCAGTGGTCAGGCCGCAGATTAATGTTGTCAGCGGAACCATCCATAAAGTGTTTTCTGCACCGCCCGTCAGGTGAAAGCGCGTGCCGATCTGCGGAATAAACGGCCACATGATCAGCCCTAACAGTGCCGAAAACAAAACTGCCAGCAAAGCGCTGAGCACAAAGGCACCGCCTGCCTCCTCATCACTATCCGCCACGACAATGGCGTAATCATAACGGAAGCAGGCGATTTGCTGCGTAATACTGGTGATGTACACATAGATACCATAAATACCCTGAAGCTCCGGCCCGTAAAGCCGCCCCAAAATCGGCATAAATGCAAAAGGCAGCAATACCTGCGCCACGGCTGTGCCGCCGGTGAGAACCGCTACGTTTTTTAAAAACTGGTTCTTCTTCAGGGAATTCATCTTAGATTTCACAAAAGACAAGACACGGCCCCCTGTTTACTCGATGTTTTCTCCCAATGTGCCAAGATTCTGCGCCTTGAGATATGCGTTGATAAAGCCATCCAGATCGCCGTCCATCACGGCGGAGATATTGCCCATTTCAAAGCCGGTGCGGTGATCCTTCGCCAGCGTATAGGGCATGAAAACATAAGAGCGGATCTGGCTGCCCCAGGCAATTTCCTTCTGATCGCCCTTAATATCCTCAATCTTTTCCAAATGCTCGCGTTCTTTGATCTCAACGAGCTTTGAAATCAGCATTTTCATCGCGACATCGCGGTTCTGGTACTGGCTGCGCTCCACCTGGCAGGAAACAACGATGCCGGTGGGCTTATGCGTCAGACGCACGGCCGAGGAGGTCTTGTTGACCTTCTGTCCGCCCGCGCCGCTCGCGCGGTATACCTGCATTTCAATATCATCGGGGCTGATCTCCACAGAGGTATCGCTGTCGATTTCCGGCATGACCTCAAGCGAAGCGAAAGAAGTATGGCGGCGGCCCGACGCATCAAAGGGAGACACGCGCACCAAACGGTGAACACCCGCCTCACTCTTTAAAAAGCCGTATGCGTTTATGCCTTCAATTAAAATGGAAGCACTCTTCAAGCCGGCTTCTTCCCCATCCAGATAATCCAGCGTTTTGACCTGAAAGCCATGGCGCTCCGCCCAGCGGCAGTACATGCGGTACAGCATCGAGGCCCAGTCCTGCGCCTCTGTTCCGCCCGCGCCCGCGTGAAAGGTTAAGATCGCGTTCTTGGCGTCGTATTCCCCCTTGAGCAGGGTCGTCAGGCGAATCGCTTCCAGCTCCGTCTGTATTTTCTGGTATTCCTGCTGTGCCTCCGGCAGCAAAGAGAGATCCTCGGCTTCATCCGCCAGCTCTACCAGAGCCAGCGCATCCTCCAGAGAAGAACACAGTTTTTCATAATTAGCGATTTTATTCTTCAGCATGCTGGAACGCTGAAGGATTTTCTGGGAACGCTCCATGTCGTCCCAAAAACCAGGCATCGCGGCCCGCTCGTCCAGCTGCGAAATCTCTTCCTTCATGCCCTGCAGCCCAAGCGCATCCGCCAGGTCGTTAATGTCCGGCCTGAGCTTTTCCAGCGCCAGCCTTAATTCCTCAAATTGCAGCATCCGTACCATCCTTCTATCACAAATCAAAGTTTTGTTTCTGCACAATAATAAAATATTATAAGTTATTTTTGGTCAAATGTAAAGAAAAACCATCTTTCTGCCCCTGGTCAGTCTGTGAACGTACTGAAAACTTATGCAAGAAATGATTGCAGTTTCCGGCAGAATTAGGTACAATAATTGTATTAAGGATATAAAGATCCTCTCGCCGGGGATGGATCACCGGCGATCTATTACAGGAGGCTTTCAAGCATGAAGTATACTGGCATCAAATGCCCGGTCTGCGGCATTCCCTTTCAGGCTGACGATGACATTGTTGTCTGCCCGGATTGCGGGGCGCCTTACCATCGGCACTGTTATGAAAAAGAGGGCAAATGCCTGTTTTCAGATACGCACAATACCGGAACATACTGGACTCCCCCCGCGGAGGATTCTGCCGCCCCTAAAAAGGATTCAGAGATTGTATGCCCGGTTTGCGGCAGAAATAATCCGTCGGACGCGCTGTTCTGCAGCCGGTGCGGTTCTTCTCTGAACCGGTCGGACACGGCTTCGCCGTCTCACCAGGGTCAGGTGCCCTTCCGGAATGATCCGCCTGGCTACCAGAATCCATACCAGAATTCGGGGTATCAGAATCCGGGCAGCCCCATCCCGCCCAATGCGCCTTTCGACCCCGCGCAGGGCGATTCGCCGTACCAGAGTGCGCCGAACCCCTTTTCGCCCATTACCATCCGGGCCGACGAACCGATCGAGGACGACATCACTGCCGGGGAAATCGCGAAATTTGTTCAGAACAATTCCTCTTATTTTCTTTCGGTTTTCTTCCATAAAAAGAGGACAAACCGTGGGCATTTCAGTTTTTCGGCCTTTTTGTTCTCAGGCGGATGGATGCTGTACCGCAAAATGTATCGGATCGGCACGATCATTACCGCGTGGATGGCCGCTCTGTTTGTCATCAGCACATTTGTGTCCCTGAACTATTCCTCTCCCCTGCTGATGAAGCTGTATGAGCAGGCGGGAGTGAGCACCAGCGTATACCCTTCTTATGAAGAGCTGATGAAAGTCACTGAGCTTGTATACCTGCTTGACCCGGGCAGCATTATCCTGCTGTTCACCCCTCTGCTTACGCTTTTGATTCAGGCTGGTATTATGATGTACTGCGGTTTTGCAGGCAACCGTTTGTATTACCGGCACTGTGTGGAAGGTATCCGCAAGCTGAAAACAGAATACCCTATAGCAGCCGAGTACGACAAAGCGCTGCAGGAAAACGGCGGCGTGAATGTTTCGCTGGCTTTATGCCTTCTCATCTGCTATTCTATTATTATTTATCTTCCGAATTTCTTTGTATAAGAACCTCGAACGGGGATATGTCGTTATTTTGAGGGTAAAATGATTAGCCATTTCATTCTCGTTATAACAACCTCACGCCGTGAATGGCAACAAGTTGCCGACGGCTGAGAGAACCTTGAAACTCGAAGAGGGAAATACCCGCTACCTATTTTAGATGCGGGTTATCTAATTCTAAAATTATTCTATTCATTATAACCGGTAGGAGGGAATTCTGTGAAAATAACGAAGGCTGTCATCCCCGCCGCGGGGCTTGGCACACGTGTTCTTCCTGTCTCAAAGTCCATGCCGAAAGAAATGCTGCCCATTGTGGATAAGCCGGCAATCCAGTATATTGTGGAGGAAGCCGTTCATTCCGGCATTACCGATATTTTGATCATTACCAATCGCGGCAAAGGGCTGATTGAAGACCATTTTGACCGCGCTCCGGAGCTGGAGGCCCATCTGGCGAAGGGCGGCGCTAATAAAGAAGCTGTCCTCAACAGTATTGTGGAGATTTCCCGTTTGGCCAATATTTATTTTGTACGCCAGAAGGAAACCCGCGGCCTTGGGCACGCGGTAAACTGTGCGCGCTCCTTTATTGGGAACGAACCGTTTGCCGTACTTTACGGTGACGACGTGATCATCGGAAAAGACCCGGCCTGCGGCCAGCTGATCCGCGCCTATGAGGAATTCGGCAAGGGCGTGCTGGGGGTAAACGAGGTATCACCCGAGGTGATCGGCCGATACAGCTCGCTGAAGGTGGAACCGGTTCGCGACCGCCTGTTCCGCTGCACCGACATGATTGAAAAGCCCTCGCCCGATAAGGTGTTTTCGTACTACTCCATTCTGGGGCGCTGCGTGCTGCCGCCGGAGATTTTCGATATTCTTGACCGTACCCCGCCCGGAAGCGGCGGAGAAATCCAGCTGACCGACGCCATGCGCGTGCTGGCCCAAACCGTGGGGATGACCGCGGTGGAGTTCACCGGCAAACGCTACGATATGGGCAATAAGCTCGGCATTCTGCAGGCTACGGTGGAAGTGGCGCTGGAGCATCCGGAGGTTGGAGAAGGCTTTCGCAAGTATATCAAGGAAATTGCAGATACTTTATAAAAAGCGGGATATGCCATCGCTTGAGAATAATCGCTTGATTTTCTCTGATTCACGTTATTTGAAAGAATCACTTTTCCAGTAAATTCTTGCGGAGCGAAAAAATAGCTTGACTCCCCTTAACCTCGCTGATATAATTAATCTGTTAGGCCTGCCCCAACCGGGCAGCGCTTTTCATAATCCTTGCTCCAGCGTCCTGCTGGGGCCAAAGTCCAGAAGGAGGTGCAATTAAAATGCCAGATGTAAAAAATTCTTACGAAACCGTATTCATTCTGTCTACAACACAGGGTGAAGAGGCAGTTCAGACAAATGTTCAGAAGTTTAAGACTCTGATCGAAAAGAATGCTGTGATCGACTCTGTGGACGAGTGGGGCAAACGCCGTTTTGCGTATCCCATTGAGAAGCAGACCGAGGGTTACTACACCCTGATCAGCTTCACCAGCGCTCCCGACTTCATCGCGGAACTGGATCGTATCTACAAGATCACCGACGGAGTTCTTCGTTCTCTCATTGTCAAAAAAGAAGTAAAGAAAGAAAAGCCGAAAAAGGCTGTTGAAGTCCAGAAAACTGAAACTGCTGAAAGAGAGTGATCGATATGCTCAACGTGGCTGTATTAATGGGCAGGCTGGTTGCTGACCCTGAGCTTCGTCACACTACCAGTGACATTGCCGTCACCAGCTTCACGATTGCGGTGGATCGGTCTTATGTTAAGTCCGGCGCGGAGCGTCAGGCGGATTTTATCGATATCGTCGCATGGCGTTCTACCGCGGAGTTTGTATGCAAGTACTTCCGCAAGGGACAGTTAATTGCAGTTCAGGGCTCGATTCAAACCCGCAGCTATCAGGACAAGGACGGAAACAAGCGCAAGGCTTTTGAAATCGTGGCGGATAACGTGCATTTTGCGGAGTCCAAACGCGAAGGTGGAGCTCCGAGCCCCGGATATGGCTCTTACAGCCGTTCCGATGCGCCGATGCCCTCTGCCCCCGCCTACACCAGCGGAAACACAGGTGATTTTGAGGAAATCCCGACAGACGACGATCTGCCGTTCTGATTTTCTCACGTATTTACTTTATTTTTTGAATTGAGAAAAGGAGGCTTTTGGCATGGCTGATAGAAACGATCGGCCCGAGCGCGACAATCGTCGCGGCGGACGTAAGGGACGCAAAAAGGTTTGCAGTTTTTGCGTAGAAAAGATCGACACCATCGATTATAAGGATGTAGCGAAGCTGCGCCGCTTTATTTCAGAGCGTGCAAAGATTCTGCCCCGCAGAGTCACCGGCACCTGCGCACATCATCAGCGTGAACTGACCGTTGCGATCAAACGCTCCCGTCATATCGCTTTGCTGCCCTTCAGCAGCGACTGATCTGAAAAGATACAGATTGAGGAAACGGATCTTCCGTTTCCTCTTTTTTGTTGCCCGCATGAGAAGTCATGCAATCATTTGAAATGGAATTTGATTAGGAAAAAAGCTTTCTTTAAAATCCGCGTTACAGGATTTTATAGAAAGCTTTTTTCGCCGGGATCAATACACCTTCACGCCATTCGCAAAGGATTTGATTGTCATCACGCCGTCATCCGTTGTAAAATATAAAGTTCTGCCGTAGTTCAGGCCGGTGTCCTGCGCTTTGATGGGAATCTTCTCATAGGCCAGCATGGCACGAACAGCCATTACATTCCTCTGGCCGATATTGCCGAAGGCCGAGTCCCCCGAAACCTCGAACATCTTGGCGCCCCCGGCGATTTTGGCCGTGAGCTGGGCGCGAGAAGCGCCCAGCCGTTCCATTTCCCGAAGCATTTCAGTGATACAGGTATCAGCAAACCGATATTTGTTTTCTTTCGGGTTTCCCGCAGGGTATTTGGGAAGCATAATGTGACCCAGACCGCCAACCTTGCGCAGAGGATCGTACAGGCAAATACCCACACAGGAACCTAACGCATATGTGACAAGCTGCTCACCACCCTTCACTACTTTCATATCGGAAATGCCGATGGTTATCATATTGCTCATAATTGGATCCCTAATTTCTGCATTAATCTATCCAGCGATTCCATGCTCGGAATCAGCATCATATTGGAGGTAATATCATCCGCAGAGCTGAGAAAATCCTCTTGAATGAAGATGATTTTATCCGAAACGGTGCGCATTTCAATGGCAGGCACACTCAGCAGGGCGCCGACCATATCTACCGCAATGGCCGGAACGGAGGATTTGATGGACATTTGGGACAAGGTGCTGATGGACCCGAGATACGCCGAAATCATAATATTGCCGATCTCGGAAATAGCGGAAAGCTGCATCTCGGTAAGAGCGGCATAGCTGACCTGCTTTTCGCCGAGCAGGCTTTCCAGCACGGCCCCCGCAAAGGACTGTCCGACGATAAACATCATCAGCCCGTCAATTTCCCCCGAAATCTTTGTCAGAATCCCGACGACCGGGTTTTCCGGGCCGCCAAGAGCGGTGGCCGCGTCGCTGATATCCAGAATCCGCACCTTGGGCACAGACATGTTGACTTCTGCGTTCAGCATTTGAGAGAGCGATGTAGCTGCATTTCCAGCGCCGATATTTCCGATTTCTCTTAGTACGTCCAGATGTATTTCATTTAATTCGTCAATGCTCAACATAAAATTCCAACTCCTTTCGCCGCCTCAGGAACGCTGTGCTACCCTGGAAGCGGAATCTGTTTTTCATGGGTTTAATGTTTAATGTTTAATGGTATCCGGCGTATCAGTCGGCGTCGCAGGCCGCCACTCAATCTTGCCATATGTAAGATAAAATTTTGCGCAGCTTGTTTCTTTGATCACATTATAGGTATAACCGGCAATCTCCATCTTCACCCCCGGGTATACCATGCCTTTGGCAATGATGGAATAGCTCAGGAAGGAATTTAAAGAAGCTTCTGACTGCTGATGCTGCTCTTCCAGCTCTTCAATCTTTTTGGAGAACTGAATACGCTTCTTTTCAGCCGCTTTGTTCACCTGCTCAAATTTTGTGCCGTCATCTTCCGGGTGCTGCTGGATAAACTGCTGATGCAGCCGCTCGAACTGATCTTCAAATTCGCGCATTTCCCGGCGGGCATTGTCCAACTCATGGAGCAGAACCTCGGGGTTCTTCAGCTTTTTTGAGCTTTCCGTTAAAAGAGCATTCAGTTCCCGGGATTCAATTCGCACTTTGGTGACACTTCCGGATGGATTCCCAACGTTTTTTGCATAAACACCGCAACCCACCGTACATTCACCGCCGGCTAACGTTGCGATATCCTTATTCAGAATCAGCGATCCGCCGGCACGAACAACGCTGTTCATGATAATGCTGGCATAGATTTCGTGCTGTGCATCCAGAATCGCATTCTCAAAGAATTTGCCGGAGATATTGCCGCCGGCCTTCAGGCTACCTCTTCCCCCGCCGTTCATTCCCTGGGAAATCACGATGTTCCCGCCGGCCTCGAGGTGTGCGTGCTCCACAATTCCGCGAACCGTGATATCGCCTCCAGCGCTGACAGAAAATCCGCTCTTTACGTCGCCCTGGATCAGAACCGAGCACTTGGCGGAAACGTTACCGGAATCCCTGCCAACATCGCCCTTGACAATAAAAATTTCATTGACGTTGATCGCATTCGGCAGCATTTCAATCGTGCCGTCCACCATAGAAATCAGTGTTTGTCCATCCTCAGAAGCCTGCGTATTCACACCAATGGGCAAAACAGGTACCGCCCCTTTGTGATAAGGCACAACCTTGCCGAAAACATCCATACCGTCGCTTCCCGGGTTTGGCAGTATCAACGCGCAAAGAGAATCTCCCTTTGAAATGTTTTTGACCAGCCCAAGCTCCCGGTAATCCAAGGAACCGTCTTTCCGCTGGATAGGGCGGAGCACTTTATCGGTTTCAAAATAATATTCGATGCGGCCGTCGCTCTCGTCCAGCACCTGCTTTCCGACCGCGCACACCAGAGACTGCATAAAATTAGCCTGTTTGCAATACTCGCGAATCTCCTCCTCCAGAATCCCGTAAGAAATCTTTTTCCTTTCTAAGAACGCCAGAATTTCTTCGGGGGTTACCTTCTGGTTCAGGGAATGAAGTGTGACCTCTAAAACAGCGCGCATGCCGTTTGAAGAAACCTTCAAATCGAGGATCGGAGGTTCGGAGGACTCCTCCGCGGACGGGTCACTCTTTGTTGGCACCTCTCCCTGTGCTTTTTGTTCCGGAACCTGGTTTTCCTGTTTTTCCGGTTCCATGCCGAGAAGCTGCTCCAGCTCCCTGATGTGATCCAGCGCGGTCATCTCTTTCGGTTCAGAGGGCTGCTCCGATTCTGCCGCCTGTTCCGACTCCGCGGCCTGTTCCGGTTCTGCCGTCTGTTCCGGTTCGGAAGCCGGTATGGCTTCGTCAGGGTCCTCGGGCTGTTCTGTCATGCCCTCCGTGGATCGAACCGCATCCTGATCTGTCTTCTCTTTCTTGTTCCAAAACTTTGCCAAACTCTTGGGAAACACAATCATCACCCTTTTCTGACAGTATATAGTAATGCCACTTTAAAAAGCAGTTGATTTCTTCCCCCGTTTTCGATGAGGGAAGAAATTGCCGTTCTTATGGAAAACTGCTTTCAAAGTGAATTGACTATAAAATCACCTCAGACTGTTGACAGTCTGCATAATTTCGTCCGAAATCTGCACCATTTTGGAGTTGAGCTGGAAAGCACGCTGCGTTTCCAGTATTGTCGCCATTTCATCCGGCAGGCTCACGGAGGAGTTTTCCAGGTATCCCTGCCGCACCTCTGCGTCCCTTACCGCCTGAGCCTGGCCGGAGGCTTCTGTCTCTACAAAATAAGTTCCGGCCTCTCTCTGCAGGCCGTCACAATTGGAGAAGGTGAACACCCCCACCGGGGCCGCCGCACTCTCGTCCGTCACCTGAATCGGCTGCCCGTTCGCTCCCAGTACATAGCCGCCGTCGGAAGACACCAGGTAATTGGCGTTCCCCTGCATGGAAAGATGGAAATTACCGTTGCGCGTGTACTTTACCGTATCCCCGGAGCGAATGGCGAAAAACTGATACGCCTCCGGCAGAGCATAGTCGAGGGAACGTGAGGTGTTTTCCAGCGCACTGGCGGCAAAGAGGGTATCTGTCTTTGCGAGCTTCGTCCCGTGACCGGAAACGAGGTCAGAATCCGTTCCTTCAGCCGCATGGATATTGGTATACACCAGATCGGCAAAGGCGCCCTTCTGCGCCTGAAAGCCGGTGGTGGAAACATTTGCAATATTGTTGGCCGTTACATCCATTCCCTTCTGCATCTGAATGGTGCCGGTGGCCGCCGTATAAAATGAATTGATCATGGGTACCTCTCCCCTTTTCCGAATAAACCCGTTTCTCATTTCGCATCGAAAGCGCTGCTTTCGATGAAACCGATCTTATATCTTGCCGATCTCCGTCACGGTGCGGGATAAAATCTGATCGTACATTTTCAGCGCCTGCGTGCAGGTCTGAAGCCCTCTTTGAATTGCAATGGCGTCGGTCATTTCCTGAGCGGCGTCTACATTCGAGCCTTCTACATATTTCCACTTGAGCTGAGGGAACTGCATCTGCTGAGCGCCTCCCGCTGCGGTAAAGGATTCCTGCCCGGCAGATTTCAGGTCATTGTAATCCGCAAACTGATAAACAGCCAAAGACCCAACCTGAGTGCCGCCAACACTGATATTCCCCTGCGCGTCCGCATCAAACTGGTCTGTTCCCACGCGGATCGGGCCGTTTGCGCCCATGACGCGGCCGCCAAGGTCTTGGCTGACAAGGTAGCCCTCTTCATCCACATTAAAGCTGCCGTTGCGGGTATATACCAATCCGTTGTCCTTCTGAACCGCGAAGAAGCCTTCGCCCGTAATCGCGAAATCCAGCGTGCGGCCGGTTTCCTTCAGGCTCCCTTCGGAATGAATCACATTCGTCTGATCCGCCGCAGTCATCATGCTCATTTCACCGATCGGCACATCGCCCTGATTGTTCAGGCGGTGAATCACCAGGTTGCCGAAGGTAGAAGAGGTCACAATGTTCCTTTTATATCCGGCCGTCTCTACGTTGGCAATGTTATTACTGACCGCCGTCAGCTTTCTGGACTGGGTCAGCATCCCGGAACTCAGTGTGTAAAACCCTCTCTCCATAGGAATCGTCTCCTTTACGAATTGTATTCCGTCAAAAATCGCTTGAGCTTTTTTAATCCGTTTGAGTGAATCTGCGATACGCGGGAGTCGCTGATTCCCATGACCGCCGAGATTTCTTTGATCTTCATCTGTTCCTTATAATAAAGCGAAATGACCATTTTCTCTTTTTCATTGAGCTTCTCAATGTATTCCGCCAGAACAACCTGCAGCTCTTTTTCGGCTACAACCTGCTCGGGCCCCTGAATGGAATCGTTGGATACGCTGAACCGCACATCTTCCACGCCTTTTTCGTAGATCATCTCTTCAAAAGAAAGCATGGAGAGCGCACAGGTTTCGGCCTGCATTTTCTGGTACTCCTCAACGGAAACGTTCAGATGCTCCGCCATTTCGCTTTCTGTGGGATAACGGCCCAGCTCATAGCTGAGCGTGTTTTCCGCATCGCTGATGTTCTTGGCGATCCGTTTCAGGCGCCGAGGAAAGCAATCCTGCTTGCGTATGTAATCGATCATCGCGCCGCGCACCTTAATGGAGGCGTAGGTTTCGAATTTGACCTTTTTTTCCGGGTCGAATTTTTCCACCGCGTCCAGCAGGGCAATCAGTCCCTCATTGACCAGATCATCCATATAAGTGAAATGCTGGTAGGCTCCCACTGTTTTCAGGGCAATGCATTTGACGATATACCCATAGCGGATGACAAGCGTATTGCGGACATCTTCCTCTTTATTTTGAAGGTATTCTTCCCACAGGTCTTCCGTCGTTTTCTGCTTCGTGATTACTCGTTCCATCCAGCTGTTTCACCTCCTTGATCGGGTTCGATCGTCTGATAAACACCGGTTTACGGCTCTAGAGTAATATTCGCCACGGCCTGTATCTGCACGTCGGAATTCAGTTCACTGAAAGAAAGCACCACCGCGCCGGGATAAAACTGCTCGAGCAGCTTGCTGAAATAAATGCGCACCACCGGCGAGGTCAGGATGATCGGCACATTGATAACGGCCTTGACCTTCTTGATGCTGTCAAGCAGCTTCGTAATAATCGTCTGCGTTGTCTGGGGATCCATCGACAGATACGAGCCCTGATCGTTGCGGTTGATGGAATTTGCGATGACGCGCTCCACCTCGCTGTCCAGCGTAATGACGCGGATCTGACCGCCGTCGGACCATTTGCGGGTGATGGTTCTCTTCAGGGCCTGACGCACATATTCGGTTAGAACCTCTGTTTCGCGCACGGTAGCGGCATAATCAGAAAGCGTGCTGAGGATCGTTTCCATGTCGCGGATTGGCACACCCTCTTTGAGCAGGGCGCACAGCACCTTCTGCAGGCGGCTGTAAGACACCAGATTCGGAACCACGTCGTCCACCAGAGCGGAATCGGCCTTCTTCGCGGATTCCAGAAGCTGAATGGCATCCTGACGAGTGAGAACCTCGTAGGCATGCTTGCGGATCGTTTCCGACAGATGGGTAACGACAACGGAAAGGGGATCGATTACCGTGTAGCCGTAAATCTCCGCCAGTTCCTTTTTGTCGGTAGTGATCCACTTGCTCGGGATTCCATAAGCGGGCTCAATGGTCTCTATGCCGTCGATCGTGCCGGTCAGGTTGCCGGGGTCCAGCGCCAGGTAGTAGTCAATGAGAACCTCACCCTCGCTGACGACCTCCCCTTTGACTTTGATCACATACTGATTGGGATTGAGCATCCCGTTATCCCGCAGGCGCACCGCCGGGATCACCATGCCCATCTCAACGGCAAACTGCTTGCGGAACGTGACCAGACGGTCGATAAAGCTGCTGCCGCTGTTTTCATCGACCAGCGGAATAATACTGTACCCGAACTCCATCTCGATCAGGTCGATCTGCAGCAGACCGTATATGTTATCAATATTCTTGTAATAAGCGGTTTCATCTTCCACTTCAGCACCAACTGCCGCACCGGGCCCTGCGCCTGCCACAGCCAGCGCCTGCTCCTGTTCCGTCTGTCGGGCGTGTCTGAGAAGCACGATCCCAAGAGTGATCATGGTGCCGGCGACCAGCAGAATCTGGAGCTTCGGCATTCCGGGAATCAGGCAGAGAAAGGAGATCGCGACACCGGAAATCAACAGAACCAAAGGCTGCGATGAGAACTGGCGGGCCACGTCCACGCTCAGGCTGGAATCGGACGCCGCGCGGGTGACGATCATACCGGTAGCGGTAGAGATCAGAAGTGCGGGAAGCTGAGAGACCAGGCCCTCACCGACGGTGGCGATCGTGTAGGTCGTCAGCACCGTGCCGAAATCCTGCCCGCCCTGCACCATACCGATAATGGTGCCGCCCAGAAAGTTGATAAGCGTAATGACGATGGACGCAATCGCATCGCCCTTGACGAACTTGGTGGCACCATCCATGGCGCCGTAGAATTCCGCCTCGCGCTGAATGTCGTTGCGGCGGGTCAGAGCGACTTCCTCCGAAATCAGGCCGGAGCTTAAATCCGCGTCGATCGCCATCTGCTTGCCGGGCATTGCATCCAATTTAAAACGGGCCGAAACTTCGGAAACGCGTTCCGCGCCCTTCGTGATGACGAGGAAATTGACCAGAACGATGATCAGAAAGATAATAAAGCCAATGACGATATTACCGCCCAGAACAAACGTGCCGAACGTGGAAATCACCTGCCCGGCATGGCCGGATTCCCTCAGGATCAGACGCGTGGAGGAAATGTTCAGCGAAAGCCGGAACAGCGTCGTAATGAGAAGCATGGACGGAAAAACCGAAAACTGCAGCGAGTTTTTCACGTACATGGTCATCAGCAAAATCAGAATCGACAAGGTAATGTTCAGAATGAACATCATGTCCAAAAAGAATGTGGGAAGAGGTATGATGATAAAAGCGATAATAATGATAACAAAAACTGTTATAACGTTATTTAGAACCTTCAATATCTGCTGAACCTCTTTTCATGGAATACACCCAAGCCATAATTTCTGCCAGAACCACATAATATTCCGCCGGGATGGGCCGGTCTACCTCTACCTCTCGGTACAGTGCCTGAGCCAGGGGCTTATTTTCCGTCATGGGGATATGGTGTTTTTCGGCGATCTCGATAATGCGCAGCGCCGAATAGTCCTGCCCCTTTGCCACCACCACCGGGGCGGCGTCTTTCTCTATGTCATAGCGGAGGGCAACGGCAAAATGCGTTGGGTTTCTGACAATCACATCCGCCATGGGAACCTGCTGCATCATGCGCTGCATCGACATTTTTCTGCGGCGCTCGCGCTGCTGGCTCTTGACGAACGGGTCGCCCTCCATCTGCTTGTATTCTTCTTTCAAATCCTGTTTTGACATGCGGATATTCCGCTCGTATTCCCACCACTGGTACAGGTAATCCAGCGCGGAGATCGCGATAAACGCGACGCAGAGCTTTAAAACAATGCTCATGATGTTGCGCAGAATAAACAGAACTCCCTGGTAGACATCCGCAAACATCAGCTTTGTAAAATCATTCGAAATGCTCAGAAGCGAGGTGTACAGCAAATAGAGCATAATCGCGATTTTGATGATGGATTTAAACAGCTCCACCACAGAGCGAAGGGAAAAAATACGTTTGAGCCCCTGCAGCGGGCTGATATTGGAGAATTTGAACTTGATCTTTTCTTTCGAGAATTTCAGCTTCGTCTGTATGCCGGTACCGATAATCGCCGCCGCAATAGAGGCGAGCATGATCGGCCCCGCCAGAGAAAATATAGCCACAGTGCAGTCCTTGGCAATATCGATGACCGTGGCCTGCGTCATCCTGTCCATCGAAGAGGTGTAGGAAAAATAGCGGGTCAGAAACTGCTGCATGAATTCGTAGGAGTGCGGCAGGGTCGCGCGCAGAATCATAAAAATGACCAGCAGGCTCAGAGCGCTGACAATGTCTGTGCTTTGAAAGATATTACCCTTTTTTCGTTCGTCTTCCCGTTTTTTCGGGGTCGCCTTTTCGGTTTTACTGCTGTCCGGCACTGTCATCCCCCCTTTTGCACCGCTTTCAGAATCAGCGGGAATGGCGCCACGCTACATCAGCATCCGGTAAACCCCGCCGATCTGATCAAACATCAGGTCGATCATCCTTTCAAGGAAGGACGCCAAAGGCCCGGCCATCAGAAAGAGAATCCCAAAACCCAGAAGTACCTTGATCTGTATATTGATCATGAAAATGTTCAGCCGGGGCACGGCCTTCATGACCAGACCAACCGCAAATTCCGTAATCAGCTGCGACGCCATGATCGGCAGCGACATTTTCACCGCGTAGATCAGGATCAGGCGGAACAGCTCCACCAGATGGGAAAAAATCTGCCGATCGATGGCGAGCTCCCCATATGGAACCATGACACAGAGCTGCACAAACACCTGAATGAGCGTTCGATGAGCACCAGTTGCAAAAAAGAGGAGAAAGAACATCGCGTTGATGAAGGAGCCGGAGATCGGCATGGAAACGTTGCTCTGCGGATCGTAAATCTTCGACATGGAGATACCGATCTGCATGTCCATATTTTCACCGCTGATCAGAATCACCGATAAAAACATCTGAATGATAAAGCCGATCAGAAAGCCCAGCAGCAATTCGCGCAGCATGGTGACAAAAAAGATGAGAAAGCTCGGGAGCACCACCGTCCGCACTGGAACAAGCTGATAGGAAAACAGTGACAACATGAGCGTCAGGCCCACCCGGATCACCACCGGGATGCTGGTTCGCCCAAAAATCGGGCTGAATACCACACAGCCCGTCATACGCATAAAAATCAGGAGCAAAAGAGTTACGTTGTAATTGAGAGTGACAAGATCTAACATTCCGAACCCTTTCTGCTCCTTTTTTGGACTTGTTGATCAAACAGTCCCTAATTCAGGCTTGCGATCAAGCTGAAAATGTAAGTAACAAAATCGCTCATGACCTCCATCATCCACGGCCCCAGCAGAATCAGCACCACGGCGATGATCAAGAGCTTCGGAACAAACGAGAGCGTCTGCTCGTGAATCTGCGTCGCCGCCTGAAGCACCGCTATCACAAGGCCGATCAGCACGCTGGAAACCAGAATCGGCAGCGCAAGCTTCATGGTGGCGAGAATCGCCGCCTGAAATACCCCGATAATCTCAGATGTCGTCATGAAATAAAAATCCTTCCGAATAGTGTGGCGCCAACGCTACATGTTAAAGCTGGCGACCAGAGTCTTGAACAGCAGGCCCCAGCCATCTACCAGCACGAACAGCAGCAGCTTGAACGGCAGAGAAATGATAGCAGGCGGCAGCATGATCATACCCATGGACATCAGCGTGCTGGAAACCACCATGTCGATGATCAAAAACGGGATAAAGATCAGAAAACCGATCAGGAAAGCCCGGCGCAGCTCGCTGGTCATAAACGCGGGAATCACCACCGTAAGGGGCGCTTCCTCTGCGGACTTGATTTCCGTTTTGGAAAGGTTCAAAAACAGATTCAAATCATCCTTCTTGGTCTGCTTGAGCATAAATTCCTTCATCGGTACAGCTGCCCTCTGAACAAACTGCTCCTGCGTGATCTGCTCTTCTTTATACGGCTGGTAAGCGTCCTCATTGATCTGCGTGAGCACCGGCGACATGATGAACAGCGACAGGAACAGGGCCATCCCGATCAGCACCTGATTCGGGGGCGTTTGCTGCAAGCCCAGCGCATTGCGCAGAAATGACAGCACGATGATGATCCGCGTAAAACACGTCGTCATGATCAGAATGGACGGTGCGAGAGCCAGAATCAAAAACATCTGGATCATCTCGAGCGTATCTACCCCGTTGCCGTTGATCTGGATTCCGGTGGAGGCGGCGGACGCCTGAATCGGGAGAAAAGCCATCAGCACCAGCGAGAGCAGCGCCGTTACCAGAATTTTTTTACGGCTCTTCGTCTTCACTGTTTTGGCCTCTACCTTTTCTTTTTCCGGCTTCGGCTCCCCTGAACTCATCAAACGATTTCACGCTCCATCCGTTTTTTCTGGCCTGCTGAAACAGATTCACAAAGCTGGCCGCCGGCCTGCTTTCTTCCTCCGGCTTCAGCTCATCGGCCGAAAGCTCCTGCAAAATTTCAATACTCTGGCTGGAAAAGCCGATTAAGTAATACTTACCGCAGATCTGCGCCAGGGCCAGTCCTTTGTCCTGCGACAAAGGAACCTTTTCCAGAATTTTAATATTCTGGGAATTGGAAAATGTATTGATCTTCTTTGCGGCATACTTGCTGAACGCATAGCAGCCAAACAGAATGATCGCTATGCCAAACAGAGAGAACAGCAAAGAGAAAAAGTCGTCACCCATGCGCTCTCCCCCTTTGAATATGCATCAGCCTAAAATGCTGTTAACTGTCTTCATGATACGGTCCGGCTTAAAGGGCTTCACAATAAAATCCTTTGCGCCGAGCTTGAGTGCGTCCACAACCATGGTTTCCTGGCCCATCGCCGAACACATAACCACCCTGGCGCTGCTGTCCATCTCGCGGAGGCGGCGGAGCGCCTCCAGACCGTCCATCACCGGCATGGTGATGTCCATCAGAACCAAATCCGGCTTTTCAGCCGCGTAAGTTGCGAGAGCCTGCTCGCCGTTGCCGGCCTCCACAATTTCGGTGTAGCCGTTCTTCTGCAAGGTGTCTTTAATCATCATCCGCATAAATGCAGCATCATCCACCAGCATAATTTTCTTTCCCATGATCGTTCCTCCTATAAGATGAAATCCTTATTCTTTATTTTAAAGCATTGATAATATCAACATTACTTGATATTTCAGTAATACGGACTCCGTAGTAATCATCCACAACAACAACGTCGCCCTTGGCAATCCGCTGACCATTCACAAAAATATCCACCTGTGAACCGGCCTGTTTGTCCAGCTCCAGGATCGTACCGGCGGTAAAATCGAGGATTTCTTTGATTTTACGCTTGGTACTGCCGATTTCTACCGTTACCTCAAGCGGTACCGACAGAATCATGTTCAGGTTATTGGATTGATCGGTGGTCAATACTGTTTCCTGCTCGTCGAAGTTCTGATACGACGCGCTCTGGATCTCGTATGACGGGCTCTCGGGCTGGCGCATATTTCCGCCGCGGATGACAGGCGTGGGCTGCATCGGCGATGCCATGGGAACAGGCGGTGCACTGTACGCCGCGGCCGGAACACCGTAGGCCGTTTGCACAAAGCCTGCCTGCGGATCGGGATGATACGCGGCCGGAGCTGCATAAGCCGGCTGAGCCGGATACGGCGCCGGAGCGGGTACTGCTGCCGGAGGAGGCGTGGATGCCACAGGAGCCGCAGCTGCCGGGGCCGGCGCCGCAGGAGGCGCTGACTGAACCGGTGCAGACTCAGGTGTATTTTCCAAAGAGGAACTGCCGAACCCAAAGCTGGAAATTAAATCCTTTGCCAAGCCAAGGCTCATAATACTGATGAATTCACTATTTGTCAACTCTCCGATCATCAAATTGAAATGAATTGTGACAATCGGCTCGTCGTCGTTAAAATATTTCTTCTTGAACTGCTCGGGATTCTCTATTTTAAAAGAATCCGGCGGCGATATGTTAATCGGGCGGTTCAAAAGCTGCGAGAGCGCAGTGGACGAAGCGCCCATCATTTGATTCATAACTTCGCAGATCGCACCAAGGCTCATTTCGTCCAGGACAAAATCTTCCTCAGAGTATTCTGTCTGCAGCAGCAGCCCGACAATAATGCGAACGTCCGATTCTTTGAGAACCATCACATTCGTTCCGTCCAAACCGCTGACATAATTGATTTCGACTGCCACGGCGGGCTCAAGGCCCTTGAACTCAAATTCCTGCGCTGTGACGATGGTTACCCGGGGTGTGGTAATATTCACGCGCTGATCCAGCAAAGTAGAAACTGTAGTGGCAGACGACCCCAGGCTGATATTCATGATTTCGCCAATGCTGTCAATTTCCATTGGCGACATCAGTTCCTCGTGATTAGACCCGTTAGGCTCCATAGAAATCACCTTTCCATTCGAAAATTATAAGATTTGATCGATTTTCACCGCGTATTTTTTCTTTTTGGTTCCGATCATCCCGGTAAACCATGGAAGATCTTCCACACATACCGTGATCCGGTTTTCTTCAAGCGGTGTATTCAGGGTGATCACGTCCCCAATCTGAAGACCTAAAAAGTCCTTCAGAGTGATTTGCGTTTTTCCAAGCACGGCCGAGACATAAAGCGGCGATGCTTTCAGGCCTTTCATGATGATCTCTTTGCGTTCCTGCTCCACCTCAGGGTCATCCTTACGCGGAATTTTGATATATTTGGAGTTAAAGACTTTAAAAATCTCCTCCAGCGAAGCGGCCGGCAGACATATATTCATATTCCCTTTTAAATTATCCTCCAGCGTGATCTCAATGACCACGATGGCAACGGATTCATCGGGCTGTATCGACTGCATTAAGCGCGAATTTGTTTCGATCATATCGAGCGTATGATCAATTTCGATATAATTGGACCAGCAATTTTTCATCATAGTGAGCATCTGCTTAAACAGGTACTCCATGAGCGCAAGCTCAATATCGGTATAATCTCGGTCTACGTTGTATCCGGAGCCGTTGCCGCCCAGCATACGGTCAATAATGGAAAACGAAATCGGGCGGGACAGCTCCATCAAAATCTGTTTTCCGTCGATGCGATGCTCTTGATTGTGCATTCCGATCATTGCGACCAAAACGGAATCGTTGAGCGCATTGTTGAATTCCTTGTAGTCCTCTTCCTCTACCTGCAAAATTTCCATCTGGCACGAGATACGAAGCATACTGGCCAGCTGCAGGCTGAACATTCGCGCAAAGTTATCAAAAATATTATCCAATAACTTCAGCTGCTCCCGAGAGAACTTTTTGGGCGACATAAAGTCATATTCTTTTACTTTCGGGCCGTTTGATTGGGTTTCTACATCTTTAAAATCGACATTTCCACTTTGCAAACTGCCCAGCAACTCGTCGATCTGCTGCTGCGACAATATTTCCGCCATAGTACCACCAATCCCTCGTCAAGTTAAAATCTGCGGTATAAAAACAAGTCCTGACCCTCGCGAAACACCCGAGGACAGCTCCGGAGGATCCGGACGGCTTCCCACAGGGAAGCCTGGGCATGTGCCGCACTACAAAGTGCGAATGACATTCTGGAAAATCTTTCGATTGTAAACAATGACCTTTTGAACGATTTCTTCCGGCTTTTCTTTCACAAGAAAATATTTTCCGGTCGTCGTCGTCACTTTTGTTTCCGGAATCAGTTCAATGGTTTCGATCAGATTGCTGTTGAGCACAAACGCTACGCCATTCATATTCGTCAGCTCTACCATAATGCACATCCCTCTTTGATATGGGACCACCGTTCCTGAACCGACCCCGGCTCAGGAACGGCAGCCGCTTTTAATTATCGTTTCAGGTTGACCAGTGTTTCCAGCATTTCATCACTGACGGTAATCATTTTGGAGTTGGCCTGGAATCCTCTTTGGGTCATGATCATATCAGAGAATTCATTTGCCAGGTCTACGTTGGACATCTCAAGACCGCCGCTTCTCAGCACGCCGGTGTTGCTCTCGCCCGGTGTGGTGTAGGTAATCACGCCGGTGTTGTTGACCGCCTTGTAATAGGAGTTTCCTTCGTGCTGCAGGGCGTCGGGGTTCGGAACGTTCGCAATGGCAATTTTACCGATGATTTGGATGGTACCGTCAACGTCCTCACCCGTGATCGTGCCGTCCATACCAACAGCGATATTCTTCATTTCGCCCTTGTTATTAATGATTTTTTTCAGGGCTGCCGAACCGGAGCCGCTCCCCTCGAAAGTCGCCTCCTCCGCAATTTTGCCGGTGGTGGCTTTGATTACATCATCCTTAGTGGAGGCATCAGCAGCGCCGTCTACTTTAATTTGGGTGAGCTTCAGCACGTCAGCCCACTGGAGGTCTGTGGTGCCATCGGCCTGTTTCAGAGCATTGCCATTGGAATCCTTAATAGCAAAACCCAAGCCGGTGCTGGTTTCGCCAGTGACCTGCCAAGTGCCCGTCTGCAGCATATTCTGAAGCTTTTCTTTAGTCATATTTGTAGTCTGCAAAGTGACGGTAATGGTTTTTTGGGTAGGATCCAGCTCCACTCCCTCTGTTGCAGACGCACCGCCATCCACAACCTTAAAGGTGTAGCCTTCAATATAGCTCGTGTTTTTTCCGTCAATTGTATAGCTGCCATTCTTCGTGCTGTCGGTAGAGGAGATAAAGTCGAAGTCGACTTTCGCACCACCCACGGAAACCGTGCTTTTCAGCTTGTCTACCGAATAGCCGCACACAAAGTTGCCGTTGCCGTCAGTCAGGTTGCCGTCGCCATCAAAGCCGAAGGTACCCACCTGCGTCAGGTGCTCGTTGCCGTTGCCGTCCTGCACGACGAAATAGCCCTCGCCGTCGATGTACAAATCCATCGAGTTGCCGGTAGCCGCATAGCCGGTACGGGTATTCAGGATATCCACCGACGCGACCGAGGTGCCGTAACCGACCTGGGAGGCGTTGCTGCCGCTTCGGGTGCCGCTGGCGGAAGTGGAAGAGGAAATGGTCTGATAGTACACGTCGCGGAAGGTGGTGCGGGAAGATTTAAAGCCATAAGTATTGACGTTGGCAATGTTATTGCCGATGACGTCCATTTTGGTCTGATGGGATTTCAGACCGGTAACACCGGAAAAAAGTGATCTCAGCATAATATAATCTCCTTTTCTGTGTCCGGCGCCGTCGGGCTTATCTGTCGGTCAAAGCCCGGTAACTTCCTCTGCGAGGTCCGGTTACAATACAACGGCTCCGTCAATATTGGTAAACACGTTATCTGTCATTTCCCGATCATTCAACATGGTAACAACGGTACTGCTCGGGACATTCACAATAAATGCCGTACTTCCATCCAGAATCAGCGCATCGCGCACGCCCTTGGCTCTGGCTTTTTCTACCGCACCGCTGAGCTGTGTCAGCCGTTCGGGCGAAAGCTCAATAGAGCGGGACTCCAGTCTTTGAACAGCATGCTTTGAGAAATTCAGCTGACTGTTTTTGGAAAGCGACTGGCGTACCAGCGCAGCAAATTCACTGTTCTGGGGATTTTCCTGTGTTTTCTGCGCCTGAGACGGCGACGGATTCGTCACACCGTAGCTTGGCGGGATCAACGCGGAATAATTTTTCTTAAATTCTAAATCGTTCATAGCGACTCCTTTTTGAAAGACTCAAAAAGCAGCTCATCCTTCGGTGTCCGGATCTGTAGAACCTGATGAATCTGTATCGGGAACCGTCGTATCATCGGAGGTTTCAGGATCGGTCGGTTCCGGATCTGCATTCTGCGAAAGAACCTGGCGCACAGCCGAAAGCGTATATTTCTGACCGTCGACAACCACCATGGCCTCGCCGGAAGCAAAGGTGCAGGAAGAAACGATTCCCGTGTTCTCTACCACGTTTCCGTTCACATCATAGCCGGTGACCTGAACTTTTTTACCTACCAGAGAAGCTGCATACTGATAAGAGCCGTAGCTTGCGTCGTTGAACACTTCCATAATATTGGCAATCCCGTATGATCTGCCGTTGACTGTAACGGTCGTATCGCCGGACGAATAATCGGCCTGAGTGACGACACCCATGTCGGAGACGTACTTGCCGGTGGAATCATACATCGCGACGCTGACCTTTTTTCCAATGAGTGAGCTGCCATACTGATAGCTTGCATACTGGTTCAGGTTTTCCAGAGCCTGCAATGAAGTGAACTGTGCCATCTGAGCCACAAACTCGGTATCCTGCGTCGGGTTCAGAACATCCTGATTCGAAAGCTGTGCCGCAAGCAGGCTTAAAAACTGCTCGATGCTGAGGGAAGACGAGGAATTGGCACTGCTTCTTTTGGTGGATGCACTGCTGTAACTGTTGATTTGGCTGATATCCAATGGGACACCTCCTTCGTTATAGGATGCTGCTCTGTTCCTTCATCTGCTGAAGAACACTGAGGAAATCTTCTGTCGTTTCCTGTTCCTGATGCTGCTGACTCTGCTGCTCATCCTGCTGCTGACCGGAGGATTCCTGCTCCTGCTGGTAATAAGCGGGGGCGTCCTGCGGCGGCTGTGTCACCTGAACGGGCTGGCCTACGGCTGACTCCAGCAAAGAACGGATTTCACCGGACCCGGATGCCAGCAAGCTCTGTGTTCTGGGGCTGTCTGCCAGAATATCCACTACCAACAGGCCCTGCTCCATTTTAAGAGAAACAGAAACCTTGCCGAGATCCTGCGGGAACAGCTCCATGCGGAAGCTGTTGTTCCTGGCCTGAACATTTTTGACGATCTGTTCCGTCAGATGTGCGGCCGTACCGGCAGAAAGCTTGGACGAAGCGGAAGCATGCGCCGCAGAGGGTGCGGAAACGGAATCGTTCTGGCTGACGAACAGAGCAGCGAAATCGCTGTGCTGCTCGGAAGTGTTCCCCATTGTATCGGCGGGCTTGTCCTGCATATGGCCGGATAAGGCGGAGCCGAGATTATTCTGCTGGGTCTGCACTGGAACAGGCATTGCGGCGGCTGTGCCGGAAGCATCTGCCGAAAGAGAGGGAATTCCCTGAACCACCTGATTCCCTTTCTGCTCCGTTTTGGAAGAAGCGGAAAGCGGATCGGCTGTCTGTACCGCAAACTGCGGGAGCACCGTTTCCTGTACGATCGGCTGTACGGGCGTTTCCGTCTGCTGCGGAGTGAGGAACTGTACCGGTGATTGCACCTGCACTTGCTGGATTGTCTGCTGCACGGCAGGGGGATTCGCCGTCTGGGCTGCCGGTATGGTGGGCTGCGTCTGCAAACTTATCTGCTGCTGAAAAAGCTGCTGCAGCGTCACGCCCGTTTTTCCCGTTGCGGAACCGATGGCTGTGAGAGCTGTCTGAACGGTTTCAGAAGAAGCGGAAAGCACCTGCGGGACGGTCGCGGTCAAAGGATCTGTCGAAGACTGCACACCCTGTTCTGCGGAAGAGGCATTTCCCATCAGAAGCCAAAGCATCAGCGGAGAAACGATGTTGTTTTGCGGGCCGGCCTCCGGCAGTTTTTCTTCTTTCTCTGCGGGGAGCGCTTCTTCGCCCGACGTCTGTGTAACTGCTTTTCCGGTTTCGTCTTTCGGCGCTTTGGGCGCTTTGGACGGAAGAGAATTTTCGGCCTTTTTCAGAGCGGTTTTGAAGCTGGCTGTTTCCGGCTGAATTTTCTCTTTGGGCTCTGCCTTCGGCAGGCTGATTTGCTGTACACTGATTTGTTGCACCATTGATTTTCACCTCCTTCCAAATATTACTATATCAAATAAACTTCAGAAAGGATCAGGAAACTTTAATCCCCTGCGAAACAAATTCTTCGATTTCCAGCTCCTGCTGCCTGCGGCAGCCGGCGTTGTACTCATCGAACTGTTTGTCGCGCAGTTTTTCCAGACCGGATATCTCCTGATTCGTCTGAACGACGCTTGCCTGTTTTTCTTCCACCTTATTTCGCAGCTCAACCCGCTGCGTTTCCAGGCGTCGGATATTCAGCTCCATAGAGCGGAAGTACATTTTATAAACCGCAATGTCTCTGGCGTTCAGGCCGGAAACCATGGCACGGGACATTTCCTGATTCAATTGAGACAGTTCCAGCTTCAGGCGCTGAATCTCGTGATCAAGGTCACGCAGACCGGCCCGCAGAGCGGACAGCTCCTGCTTTTTGACATCCAGCTCCTGCTCATGAAAACGGAGGACTTTTTCCAATGTAAACACAAATTTTTTCATTCTTTGCTACATCTCTTTCATCATTTGAATGGTGTCCTCAAAAGAAAAACATTCATTCACCTGCTGGCATAAAAACTGATTGACGGAATCCATCTTTTTGACCGCCTCATCCAGGCGGAAGTTCAGCCCCGGCTTGTACGCTCCGATCGAGATCAGATCTTCGTTCTGCCGGTAAACAGAGAGCCAGTTGCGGATTTTGCCCGCGGCCTGGCGGTGATCCTCCGGCACAATATCGTTCATCAGGCGCGAAATACTGGCGTTGACGTCGATGGCCGGATAATGGTTTTTGTGTGCCAGTTCTCTGCTGAGCACGATATGTCCATCTATAATACCGCGTACGGTATCGGAAATCGGCTCGTTGGTATCGTCACCCTCTACCAGAACCGTATAGATGCCTGTAATGGAGCCTTGCTTAAAGTTGCCGCTGCGCTCGAGGAGCTTTGGCAGCTCTGAGTAAATGCCGGGCGTGTACCCGCGTGCGATGGGGGGCTCCCCCGCTGCCAGCCCGATTTCACGGTGGGCCATGGCAAATCGGGTCAGGGAATCCATCATCAGAAGGACATCTTTGCCCTGATCCTTGAAATATTCCGCGACGGCGGTAGCCACCATCGCGCATTTCAGGCGGTACATTGCCGGCTGATCCGACGTTGCCACCACCAGAACGGAACGCGCGAGACCCTCGGGGCCAAGATCCTTTTCCATGAACTCGGCAACCTCGCGCCCGCGCTCGCCGACCAGAGCAATCACATTGACATCCGCGGTGACGTTTTTGGCGATCATCCCCATCAGGGTGCTTTTTCCAACGCCGCTGCCCGCAAAAATCCCCATTCTCTGGCCTTTGCCGATGGTCAGCATCCCATCGATCGCCTTGATGCCGAAGGTAAGCCGCTCACTGATGCGGGGCCTCTCCAGCGGATTAATGTAAGCTGAATCGACCCCGTAGCGTTCTCCCATGGGGAATTCGCCCTTGCCGTCGATCGGGTGGCCGGTCGCGTCGATGATTCGCCCGATGAGGAAATCCCCAACCGGAATCCACAGCTTTCGGCCAGTGGAACGAACCAGACTGCCAAGACCTACCCCTTTCACATCGCCATAGGCGACCAGAAGAACATTCCCGTTTTTAAAGCCGACTACCTCCGACAGAACCGGAGGAGAGTCCTGTGTGCCGTCGATGGTGCAGATATCGCCGACGTTCGCAGAAATGCCGCTGACTTCAATCATTGAGCCGACAATATTGGTGACCTTCCCCTTGCAAACCACGGAGTCCATCTCCAACAGGCGCTCCAGCCGTTCGTCCAGCGTCATTTGCTCTCCCCCCTTTCCGTTTTGTTATAAGTGAAGCTCGTAAGAAATTTCCTTCAGCTGTGTCTCTACCCCTGCATCCAGCTGACGATCCGGCAAATCGATCTGGCAATCCGAATCCTCCAGTGAAGCAGAGGGCACAATGCGCAGATTTTTTGAAACCGACTGCAAACGTTCCATCAGCTGAGGATCCGCCTGAAGCAGCTCTGCGGCCCTGGGAGAAACATGAATGCACGCCCATTCCTGATCGTGATATTCCTCCAGCACACCGGACACGATCGCGGGAACTGCGATCCCGTCGCTGACCTCCTGGTGCAGCACCTTGCGGGCAATCTGCATGGACAGCGCTTCGATCCCCGACCGGAATTCCTCCAGAATCTGCAGTTTGCTCTGCTCAAGGTCTTCGATCAGCCGTGCGATTTCCACACGCTGCCGGTCGGATTGCTCCTGCAGTTCTTGGATTCCGGCCTCGCGGCCTTCCTGCAGGCCCTGCTCATAGCCCTTTTCATAGCCTTCGCTATGCCCCTTCTCAAAGCCTTCGGCACTGCCCTTGGAGAAACCCTCCTGGTAGCCTGCGGCTCTGATGCGGGACGCTTCTTCATTCATCTGCGCCGTAGATTCCCGCAGCTGATTCATGGTGTAGCTGCGGGCGTTTTCCACGATGTTTTTTGCCTGCTCCAAAGCCTCCTGCAAAATGGCTTCCTGACTTTGTCCGGCATCCCTGCGCACCGCGGGAACCCCCGCCGGCTCATTGTGCCTTTGGCTCGAGGCCAGCTCTGAAAGCTTGACCTCCCGCACCCCGGAATTGGTATATTGCGAAGCTTTGATGACGTTAGGCAATGAACTCATCCTTTCCGCCCTTCACAATCACTAGCTCGCCTTCGCTCTCCAAGCGGCGGATGATACCAACAATGCGCTGCTGCGCTTCTTCCACGTCACGCAGCCTGACATTGTGTGTATACTCCAGATCGGAGCGAACACTTTCGCTGGAACGCGTAGACATGTTTTTGAAAATTGTTTCGGCGACCTCTTTGTTGGCCCCCTTGAGCGCAAACACCAGGTCCTTGGAATCCACCTCGCGCAGGAAACGCTGGATGGACATATCGTCCAGAGCGGTAATGTCCTCGAATACGAACATTCTCTTGCGGATTTCTTCGCACAAAGCCGCGTCCTTGCGGGTCAGCTCGTCGAAGATATACTTTTCGTTTGCTCTGTCCATGTTGTTCATGATATCCGCAATGTAATTGACACCGCCGATCTCGGTAAAATCCAGAGACATGAGCGAAGAAAATTTCTTCTCAAGGTTCTGCTCTACAATTTTAACGATCTCAGGCGAAGTCCGGTCCATCGTCGCGATTCTCTCGACGACCTCAAGGCGGACATCCTTGGGCAGCTCCCCGATGACACTGGCCGCTTGATCCGCACTTGTGTAAGAGAGGATCAGAGCGATCGTCTGCGGGTGTTCATTCTGAATAATTGCGATAATGTTTTTATAATCCGCCTTGCGGATAAACTCAAACACCTTTGTCCTTAAATTGCGTGTGACCCTCTCCAGCAAAGAGCTTGCCATCTGCGGGCCGTACGCCTTCTCCAGAACATTGCGCGCGTATTCCACGCCGCCCTCTGTAATCACCTTCTGTGTCAGGCAGACCTGATAGAAGTTATCCAGCGTGTCCTCCACGTCCTGGGCGGCAAGCTGGTCGAGCCTCGCAATTTCAAAAGTAAGCTGCTCAACCTCGTCCTCTTTTAGATATTTGTAGATTTTCGAGGCATTTTCAACGCCGATCGCAACAATAACGGATGCGGCTCTCTGAGGTCCTGCCAGTTTTGTCTCACTCATTAAAGTCATCACCCCTCAGCCATGTTCTGATCAACTGGGCCGCGATTTCAGGATTCTGAGCGGCGAAATCTTTCAGCTTGCCGCGCAGAACTTCCTCTTTACCCGACCGCGCTTCACGGGATTTTTCCAGAGCTTCCAGAGCTTCTCTTTTACTCCGGAGTGCATCCTCGGCTTCTTTTCTCGCCTTTTCTCTCGCCACAACTTCCGGATCCTCCTCCTCTTCTTCCTCCGGATCCTGGCCGCTGACCGGTGTCAACTCGTAGAAGTCTTCAGGCACAGGAATCTCTTCGCCCTCGGCTTCTACCATTTTTCTCTTTCTGGCCCTGGAAACCGCCAGAAGAATGATAATCAGAAGGAGCAAAGCCGCTGCGCCGATTCCGACAAAGATCAGAATCCGGGTCATTTCGGGAGTAATCAGCCCATTCGACGCTGTTTCTGTGGCCGGCTTCTCCGCAAACGGAGCATTGTACACGACAACCTTGGAGGGATCGATCGCAGCCGCATGGGCCACCAGAGACGCAATCTGCGTGCGCTGGGTATCGTTCATCATCTCCTGATTGATCACGACTGAAATCGTCAAATCCTTAATGCTGGCCGCATCGCCCTGAACCTGTTCCTTCACCTGGCTGACCAGATATTTATACGATTTCTCGTCCTTTGTATATATGGTGTTTCCGTCCACCGTTACACCGGGATAAGTAGTGATGTCGGAGTTGGTCTCTGCCCCGGCTGCGCCGCCCGAGCCGGCGCCTGCGCGCTCCTGCTCCGTCGTTTGAGACGATTCGCTGACGACACCCGTATTTCCGTCTTCCGTCGACGGCTTATAGGTAATAATCTCCTGTATTTTTTTATCAACGTCCATCACGCTCTTCGCGGTGACTCCAACATTATTGGCTCCGAAAACGGGGCCCAGCACCTTCATGACGCTGTTTTCCACATCGCTTTCATAAGCCTTTTCGATGGTTCTTTTGAACTGGGAAAGATCCACCTGGCTGCTGCCGTCGCTTTCGCTGCCCAGCTCTTCACCGCTGGAGGTATCAATAACCGCCACATTGTCGACGGTAAGGTTCGGTACGCTTTTGGAAACCAGCTGTTTGATGCCGTTGACCTGCTTTGTATTGAGCGAGTTCTCGCCGTACAAAGTGACGGAAACAGACGCCGTGGTCTTTGCGGAATCCTGGCTCCAGGCATAGGTGTTTTCTTCCGGGATGCTGATGGTTACGTTGGCGTTCTTCACGCCGTCGAGTGTTTTAATGACCGCTTCCAGCCTCTGATTGAGCTGGTATTTCTCGATCGTCTTTTTCTCGTAATCCGTAGTCATCACATCGGTGTTCGAGGTAAAGAAATCGTAATTCGGTGCGGATTTCGGGTAACCCATATTCGCCAGGTCCATGCGCAGGGCATTCTCTTCATCCTTCGGCACCATAATCGTGCCGTTCTTTTCCTCATAATTGACGCCGCGGTTCCCAAGCTCGGTCATTACCTCAACGGCTTCCTGATGCTCCAGGCCCGGGTAAAGCACGACATAGGGCTGGCGATTCAGTAAATATGCGGCCAATACGGCAATTAATACAACTCCCGCCAAGCCGCTGATCCAAATAATTTTTCTCTTTTTCGATTGATTGCTCCAAAAGGTTTTAATCGGTTCGATATATTTTTTTAGTTGTTCATTCATGGTTCACCCTGACAGACGCCTTTCCAAACAAATGTAGTAAGAATGCGACGAAAAAGTCCGAAATCTAAACACTCATTCTCATAACTTCGTTATAAGCATCCAGCGCCTTATTTCTCAGTTGAACCAAAAGCTGAACGGACATGGTTGCTTTTTGTGATGCAATCATGATATTATGCAGGTCATCCGATTGACCGGTCGCCAGCTTATAAACCTCGTCCTGTACGGCCTGATCCGTTTCCTTCACGTTGTTTACCGCGTCCTGAAACAGGGACTGAAAGGGCAGCTCCGCCTGATCCGCAGCCTTGGTGGTCTGGTTAAGCTCGTCCAGCAATTGGATCGGCTGTATTGGTGTTATCATCATAATGATCTATCTCCCCATCTCCAAAGCTTTCACAGCCATGTTTTTCACCGCATTGAACATTGTCAGATTCGCTTCATAGGCCCGGGTAGCCGCCATCATATCCACAGTTTCCTTGACCGGGTCCACGTTAGGCATCATGACATACCCGTCTGCGTTGGCATCCGGGTGTGTCGGGTCATACACCGGCGTTAAATCGCTGGGGTCTTCCGCGACCTGAGCAACCTGCACGCCCTGGCCGACTTGCTGAAGCTGATTTTGAAAAATGCGGCGAAAACGGGACTGATCTTCCCCCTGCGTCTGAAGTACGACAAGCTTTCTGCGGTACGAACCGCCATTTTCCGTACGGGTGGTTGACGAGTTCGCCATATTTTCCGATATAACATCCATTCTGAAGCGTTCCGCCGTCAAAGCAGAAGCACTGATGTCCAAAGAACTTAAAAAAGCCAAACACATTCAGTCCTTTCTGTAATTGTTAACCCTTGCCGTCTGTGATCACATAACGCAGCCGTGAAAAATAATCGGAAAGCTCCCGCAGAGAATACATATAATTGATCTGTGTTCTCGCAAGCTCTGCATTTTGCTGCTCCGCATCCACATTGTTGCCGTCCATCCGCTGGGACAAAGCCTGCGAAACCGTTACCTGCGGCTGCGTACTGTCAATCGCCTGCAACTGCTCCGATCTTTTTTGCGATGATTGCGAAGAAAAGCTCTTTTGCAATTCCTCTTCAAAGCTGACCTCCCTGCTTTTGTAGCCGGGGGTTTCCCAGTTTGCCAGATTACCGGAAATCGCCTGCTGACGCATCCAAAGTCCGTTCAAATCCTTGGTTAAAAGATTGATGGGAACACTGTTCAGCCAGTCCATAGATACACCTCTCACTTTCCGACCCAATTTTATTAAAATTCTCTAAAAAAACTTTAAAAAAGGAAGAATAATTTGAGTCTTATTCGACTCCAAAATTTGTATAAACTATTAAGTTTTTGTGACCGGATTTAAACTAATTATATACATCGAATCGACAATAGTCAACTTATTTCTGCAAAGTTTAACCTATTATTCCTACATTATTTTCCAAACTTTTGCCTTTGAAAAACCACATCTATTAATGTAAAAGAAAATGGAAAAAAAGCCACGGTTAAAAATGCAAGAATTGTTTCATAAAAATACGGCTATTTCTGGCAGAACCCTATAAAAATAATCTTGCAGTTGCCAAAAATCCACTAAACTGTTATGTGTTTGTGCCGATATTATGGTTATGAGGTGAATGAGATGAGAATTGAGAATCAAGGATACGTGTCAAATACGGCCAGCAGCGGCTATGTGAATAAAGCGTCACAGAACAGCGAGCTGAACCGCCAGCAGACAAACGGAGCAAAGCTGGATAAAATCTCTGCCCCGTCCAGACGCGACACGATTGAAATTTCTCAGCGCTCTCAAACAGAGCGCCCCACTCTTGTACAGGCCAAGGAACAGATCGTCACCAGCCTGCATCAGGAAAAAAGCACGGAATTTCTGGAAGACTTGAAATCCAGAATCGCGTCCGGAGATTACAAAATAGATCCTTACGAGCTGGCTGGCCTTTTGCTGGACGAAAGCATCTGATCGGCCGGGCTTCTTTATTACAATAATACGACCTTCAGGGCCGCTGAACCCCCAACAGCAAGGAGCGATAGGATGGATCGGGCATTATCGGAAGAATTTGTGGACTTCCTGAGTCGTTATCTGGTACTTTTTCAGGAGTTCTTCGCTTTGGAAACACAAAAATATCAGGACATCTCTCAGGGACAGATCGACAAGCTGAATGATCATGTAAAAGTAGAAGAAGTGTTTATGCTGAGATCCAAAGGGATGGAGGCGGAGCGCGAACGGCTGATGCAGCGCACACAGGTTTCGGTGTCCACCTTCCGCGAGCTTCTTCCCCACTTTGATCCTGACATACGGCAGCAGGCGGAAGAACTCTTCGACGACTTTTCCGCTGTGATCATAGAGCTGAAAGAAATGAACCTGCGCTGCAACTATTTGACTGAGCTGCGGCTTCGACGAGTGGATGCGGCGCTGAAAAAAATGAAAAAGCAGCCTGAGCTGCAAAAAAAATATGACGCGAAAGCCAGAGAGGAATTGAATTCCGCCGGCTTTATTTCGAAAAAAGTATAAGGAGCGCAAAATCATGGCGTCTAGCTTTTCTTCTTACTATGTGGCACGAAGCGGTATCCAGAATGCGCAGTACAATCTGCGGATCACCGGACAAAACATGTCTAATGTAAATACTACCGGCTACACCCGGCAGCGTCTGGATTCCTATGCGGTCGGTTCTTCCGGCAACAATATGCGGTATGCCAACGTGTCGGATCTGGCGATTGGCGGAGGTGTAGATGCCAAGGGCGTTTCTCAGCTGCGCGACCCTTATTTGGATGTACGCTATCGTCTGGAAAGCGGAAAGGTATCGAAATCCGGTACGGAAGTCAACACGCTGAGCAGCATCGAAGACATTTATGATGAAATCAGCACAAACGGCATCAACAGCCAGATTACCGATCTGATCAAGCAGCTGAACACTCTGGCCGGCTCCCCTGCCGACACCAACCTTGAAACGATTGTGAAAAACTCGGCCCTTTTGCTGACACAGGCCTTTCACAATGCCGCCGAACAGCTGTCACAGGTACGCAAGCAGGAGACGGATTCCTTTTTAAGCTCCGGCATCGACCAGGCCAACAGCCTGCTGCAGAATATTGCTCAGCTGAACCGTGAAATTAAAAGCTGCGATATTTCTCAGGTTCCGGCCCTTGAGCTGCGCGATCAGCGCAATCAGCTGCTCGACCAGCTGAGCCAGCAGTTCAATATCAGGGTTTCGAGCTCCACCGTTTCGATCGGTGCGGGACGCACCGTGGAAGAATTGCAGGTACATCTGGTGAACGGAAACGACTCCATTCAGCTGATTGACAACGATCAGTATATGCAGTTTGAGGCCGCTCAGAATCAGGACCAGATTGAATACACCGGCGATGGCACGGACGGCAATTCTTATGTATATAAAACAAAGGAACTGAATGTTTCCGTTTATATGCGTGACTATAATGGTGAGCTGATCAAAAATACAGACGGCTCCACTCATGTTTTTAACGATGATCTGACAACCGGCGTGTTCGGCGGATATCTCTCCATGCTGAACGACAGCGGCGAGTTCGACGCATACTCTGGCGGCACCATTCAAATGGGAAATCCGTCTGTAGACGTAACAACAGGCGCTTTGCCGACCACTACCCGCGGAATTGGCTATTATGAAAAGATCATGGACAAGCTCGCGCAGGATTTGGCCAAGACCCTGAATGACGTCAATGCGGTCACCACGACCATCACCGACCCGGACGATCCCACAAAGACGACGACCACGACGGTGGAGAAGCCGCTGTTCTCTTCCAGCGACGGAGCAGGAACCACCATTACCGCGGCGAACATTTCCATTTCTGACGAGTGGAGCAAGGCGACAGGAAACTATATCACCGCTACTAAGGATGAAACACTGGATGGTGTGGACAATTCCAGCAGCGGAAAAAACATCCTGTACATGGTGCTTCAATTCTCAAAAGAGAAGACATTTTCTACCGACGATGGGATTTCACTGTTTACGTCTTCCCTGAGCTCGTATGTATCGAAGGTTTCCACCACACTTGGCCTCGATATTAAAACCGCTACCAATGCAAATGAAACATATTCAGCAAACCTGAATAACATCGATACCCAGAGAGCTTCCATTTCTTCTGTGGATCTGAACGAAGAAGGAATCAATCTGGTCATGTTCAACCAAGCCCTGACGGCCTCCTCACGCTTCATGACGACTATGGACGAAGCAATGGATACCATCATCAACAAAATGGGCGTCGTTGGCCGCTGATATGGAACGAACGGAGGGTAATGCATTATGAGAATTACAATGGGCATGATTGCCGGTCAATATTCAAAAAATCTGAACACCTCACTGAACAACTTTAACGTGGCCTCCAGAAGAGCCACCACATACCGCAGTTTTGAAAGAACCTCTGAAAACCCGTTCGCGGCCACAAAGCTGTATCGTTTTCGCCGGGAGATGGCTGAAAACGAAACCTATCAGGATTCTTTGGGCGATGTGGACAGCCAGCTAATGACGGCTCAGAGCGCGATGCAGTCTATTTACAGCATTGTCAGCAGTGCGGAAAGCGGCGACGTCATTCAGGCCATTACCGGCACGATGTCGGAAAGTGACCGTACGATCATCGCAAATAAAATGCGCCAGATGCAGCAGGCATTTCTCTCTCCCCTGAATACAAAGTTTGGAGAGAAGTATCTGTTCGGCGGCACTGAAATGACCGAAGCGCCTTTTTCTGTCAATGACAGCGGGGAGCTGTTATATCGCGGAATTAATGTGAACACCGGGAAAATAGAAACCGGCCCAGCGGCCAATTTCAACGGAACACTGATCGAGTTCAATTCCTCGTCTTCCGACCCTATCACTGATCCCGACACCGGCTATACCATTAAAGATGGAATTGTTTTAAAGATAGCAGACAGCGGTGCCGGCAGCGAAACCAACATTTCCATTTCAGATGATTATATTACAATTAAAGCGGACCTGTCGAAATATAAAACGAATCAGGATTTGCTGAATTTGATTAAAGGATATGACAAAATAGATTTTTCAAAAATTCGCATCTCCGGCGATATGAACCGTTCTATTTCCGTTTCCAACGGCGCAGGCGGATATCAGGAGATTGTTTCCGCCTCTCTGACCAGCTCCATTGGTCAGGATGGACTTTCTGCCCTTGCAAATGAAGAAGTTCTGGTCAATCTGGGATTGGGTCTGAAAACTACCGCCGGAGCAAACAGCACCACAATCAACTCGCAGAGCGCGTTCAATTCTGCGATCCCCGGCATCTCTTTTCTGGGCTACGGGCAGGACAGCTCGGGGATTTCGGGCAACCTTTACACGCTGATGGGACAGATCGCAGACCAATTGGAAAGCGACGATTTCTCCATGGAAAATATCCAGCCTTACCTGGACAAGTTCGGTGAGAAGAGCGACGCTCTGCTGGGCGAAATTACGAAATCCGGTTCGAAATCAAACTTTTTAAGCACAATGAAAACCAACCTGGAATCGATGGGTGATTCTCTGTTGGAGCGCGCGGAAGACATCGAGTATGTAGACCCCGGAGACGCTATTATGGATTTCTACATGCAGCAGTACGCTTATAATGCGGCTCTCTCAATGGGTACCAAAATACTCAGCAAATCGTTTATCGACTTTATGACCTGACAGGAGTAAGCGGATATGGAAACGAGCCAGGAATCCCGCAATATTATAACTTTTCCCGAGGGCCTTTTGGGCTTTGAGGAGATTCATGAGTACCTTTTGTTTCATGAGGACGAAGAGAACGTTCTGTGGAGCCTGACGGCCGCCAATGACAGCCAGATTCCGTCTTTTATTGTCATAGACCCTTTTACGATCCGTGAGGATTATAATCCAAGCCTTTCTGAGAGGGACTTGGAGCTGCTGGGCAACCCTCAGCCGGAGGATCTGTGCTTTCTGGTCATTGCTGTGATCCGTTCTCCCCTTTCCGATTCCGTGGTGAATCTGAAAGCCCCGATTGTGATTAATATTTACAATCAGCATGCAAAGCAGGTGATTCTGGAGGATGCGGAATATCCTCTGCGCTACCGGCTTTTTGACGGCCGTTGATGAGAAGGAGGGAACCGCTTTGCTGGTGATTAGCAGAAAAGTATCGGAATCCATCCTGATCGGCGACAATATTGAAATCCGCATTTCCGAAATCAGCGGCGACCGGGTCAAGCTGGCGATCAGCGCGCCGAAAGAGGTTCGCATTACGCGAAAAGAGCTGCTGGAAACCGCTTCTATCAATCGCGAGGCGGGCGAAAAACTGCAGGCGCAAACTTTAGCCGAATTGAAAGATTTATTAAAACAAAAAGAATGAAAATTTTCTCATCTTGGTACTAAACTTTTCCAGATCCGCACCGAAATATAGATTAGAACCGAAAACAAAAACGGTTCTCACATTCACTTGGTATCTCTTCCCCGAGGGCAGGGCCCGCTCTAGTGGGAGTGGTGCATAAATCAAAAGGCAAGGGCACGGACGCCCTTTCCCTATACCGCAGGGATTTCACCCGCGGAATAAAAACAAAATTTCAGGAGGAAAAAATTATGCGTATTCAGCACAACATTTCCGCGCTTAACGCGAACAGACAGTTGGGCATCAACAACAACAACGTTGCGAAGAACCTTGAGAAGCTTTCTTCCGGCTATAAAATCAACCGTGCGGGTGACGACGCTGCCGGTCTTGCGATTTCTGAGAAGATGCGTTCCCAGATCCGCGGCCTGGATCAGGCGACCAACAACGCCAACGACGGTATCTCTCTGGTACAGACCGCTGAGGGCGCTCTGAACGAGACTCACAGCATTCTGCAGAGAATGAAGGAACTGGCTACTCAGTCCTCCAACGGTACTTACCAGAATGACGTAGACCGTGAGAACATTCAGAAGGAAGTTGATGCTCTGAAGAGTGAAATCGACAGAATTTCTACTTCCACCAACTTCAATAAGATTAACCTGTTGGATGGCAGCCTTAAAGCCTATACAGCTTCCAGTGCAACAACAGCAACTGCTGATGCTGTCACTGTGACGGCTGCAACTGCTACTGCAAGCCAGGCCAAATTGGCCGGTGCGATGGGCGATGGTGATGGAAGTGCATCGAACATTACCTTTAAGTACCTTTCTGGTTCTGAAGTAAAAGAAGCTACTATTAGTTATACTTCTACTGGCGCTACAGGTAATGAGGCAGCTTTCAAGACAGCATTTGAAGCGAGTGATCTGGGTTCTCTCTTTACCTATGATACTACCACTCATTCTTTCGTTTCCAAAGAAAAAGGTGTTAGTGCACCTCAGATGCTTTCCGTTACTGCTAATGCAACTGCTTCTGGCATAACTACAGCAGGCGCTACTTATACTGCTGGTACTTCCGGCAAGGAAAGTATTGAGCTTGATCCTACTAAGTTGTCTGCCGGTGATACGATCACTATCGGCGGCAAAGTGTATGAATTCCAGACAGCCGATAAAGTAAATAATGTTGCTTCTGGTAATACTGCTGTGGTAATCGGAACTGGTGCTACTGCTCTTGCTGACACGAGTAAAAATCTGGAAGAAGCTCTGAAATCTAACGGCGTTACTTCTGCTGATGGTACTACTACCGCTGGTACAGTAACAATTAATGCTTCTGAGATCGGCGATAAAGGCTTAAAATTGCAGATCGGTGCAGGAGCTACGAAAGATCAGCAGGTTTCTCTGAATATTGGTGATATGAGCTCTAAAGGCCTTAGCATCAGCAACATTAGTGTTGCTTCTCAGGATAGTGCTTTGGAAGCAATTTCCACAATTGAAAATGCTATCAACACTGTTTCCGGTACTCGTGCTGACCTGGGTGCTCTGCAGAACCGCCTCGAGCACACCGTGAACAACCTGGGTGTAACCAGCGAGAACCTGACCAGCGCCGAGAGCCGCATTCGCGACGTCGACATGGCGAAGGAAATGATGGAGATGACCAAGAACAATGTTCTGACTCAGGCTGCGCAGTCCATGCTGGCTCAGGCCAACACTCAGCCCCAGAGCATCTTGAAGCTCCTCCAGTAATTGACTTTCTTTTCGAACTTGATTTAGCTTACCCGGAAACGGGATTGAGAAGGCAGACAGCTTCGGCTGTCTGCCTTTTCTTTTTCTCTTCCCCACTTCAGAAGTCAGATCAGAAGCTTTGTACTTTTGTCCAGTGGCGGTCCCCTTTTTAACGCGCTTTTGTCGGCTGATAAGTGAGTTCTATAAAATAAAAAATAGAAACAAAGTAATAAAAAAAGAAGCATACAAGATTTCTCTCATACACTTCTCCCTATTCACACTGTGCCTGATTGCGTCCATTCTGTTTGGCCAGATACAGCTTTTTGTCAGCCCGTTCTACCAGCGCGGCCGGGCTCTGCTGCGGCTGAGGCTGCATAGACGCCGACCCGAGGCTGATACTATGAGCACAAGGGCTCTGGCACTTCACAGCCGAAAGCAGCATTTGGTTTACGCTCGTCACCAGTCTCTGTGCAAGGCCTCTCGCCCTTTCTGCTGGCAGACCGGGAAGCAATATGGCAAATTCATCGCCACCATACCGGTAAAAAAAATCCGTGACGGATTTTAGCTCTTGTTTTAGAGTTTGCGCCACTATTTGCAGCATGAAATCCCCGTGCCGATGCCCATAAGTATCATTATACTCTTTGAATTTATCAACATCCAGCATGATCATGCTCAGCCTGCTGCGCTCGCGTGCCGCACGGCTCCATTCATACTGCAGCTGAATATCAAACGCACGCCGGTTGGCGATCCCGGTCAGGCCATCCATCAAACTAAGGTGCTCAATCGTCTGAATCTGCCTGATAATATGAATCTGCGTATTCACACGGGCCAAAACAATCGCGTTTTTAAATGGCCGTTTGATATAATCCACTGCTCCGAGCAGAAAGCCTTTTTCCTCGTCTTCATCGCTGTCAAGCCCTGTGATAATAATGACCGGAATATTACGGGTGTCTTCAGATTGTTTCAATGTAACAAGAACATCAAATCCATTTGCATCCGGCAGGATGATATCGAGCAGAATCAGATGCGGCTCAAAGATATGCACCTTTGCCAGCGCATCTTCTGCTGTTGTCGATGTCACAATCGTATAACGGCTCTCCAGAATCTTTCGCAGAACCATCTGATTGAATAGGCTGTCTTCAACGATCAGTATTTTATATTTTGTTTTCTCAGCACCCTCATCAAACACATTCTTCTCCTCCACGCTCTCCCATTCTTATATGTATATCCATCTCTTTGGCTGCTGGAGTGATTCTCGATATTCCTTACACATTGTATCAGAAATATTTCACCTTCACAAGGAATGTTTCGCAATTATTTGTAAATTTCGACTTAAATATTCTAGATTATAAGTTATTTTCGACCAACTGGCCTGAAATTTTTCTTCAGACGATGCTTGGCCAAATTTTTTTATAGTATTGTGACCTCTGTCCCAAGCTCTCATATGATAGTATGTACCCTACTGCTTTGATCAAAACCTTGGGTAACTTTATAAAAAAAATGAGGGTAGCATAATGGCATATTTCGAACCGGAGATGAGAATATACGGAAGTTGTAATCCTTGCCAGCCAAGTCAGCCAAGTAATGTAGTATGCTGCTGTGGTACTGCCGGGCCAACTGGACCTACCGGGCCTACCGGGGCAACAGGAGCAACCGGGGCAACCGGCCCTGCCGGACCTGCGGGCGCTACAGGCGCAACTGGGCCCGTTGGACCTACCGGCGCTACGGGCGCAACCGGGGCAACTGGCCCCGTTGGACCGACTGGCGCTACGGCTACATACATTTATGCTCAAAGCTGAAAAAGCCTTTGTTTACAAGGGTTTAGCACAACAATAAAATATTACGAATAACCGAATAACCACACAAAACGCTATCTAAAAGGCAGACAAGCCTAAGGATAGCGTTTTTTTATACCCATTTTCAAGAAAGGAGCTATTGCAATATGAACAAAGAAAAAACCATCGGTGAACTGCTGGAAGAAGCGCGGAAGAAATCCGGTGCACCTAAACTGGCAGGGCACGACATTATGGACCTGGAGCGTTTCGCTCCCGATACCCGGCACATGATTGTCTTTGATGTGCTTTCCCATGAGTCTCCTGTTGGCTTCAAGGGTGAGCGTATGCGTCTGTTTCTGACGGATGAGGGATATAAGAAAGCCCTGGCCTCTCAAGGGCGCAATGAAATTAAAATCAGAAACCATGCCAGGGTAACAGCCGGTCATCTGCACTACGACCATAAAGACCGTGACCTCTAACGGTCTGCCGCCCGGAAAGGAGTTGATGGAATATGGCGGTATTCCGCATAGAAAAGACACGGGATTATACCGTAATGGCAAATCACCATTTGCGAAATACGGCGCTGTCGCTCAAATCAAAGGGGCTTCTCTCCCTCATGCTGTCCCTGCCGGAAGATTGGGACTACACCACAAAAGGGCTTGCCCGGATATGTAAAGATGGCGTGGACAGCATTTGTGCCACGATTAAGGAATTGGAGGAACAGGGATATATCATTCGTGAGCGTATCCGCAATTCCAAAGGACAACTCACCACGATTGAATATACCATTTTAGAACAGCCAAAACCGCCTTTACCTAAACAGGAAAATCCAGTTTTGGATAATCCAATCTTGGGCAGTCCTAAACAGGTTTCCCCTGAACAGGAAAATCCCGCACAATTAAATACGAAGAAATCAAGTAACCAAAAATCAAATACTGATTTATCAAGTACGGAACCATCAAATCCTATCCAATCAAATCCATATGAGCCGCAGGCGGCGGCTGGGATAGGAATGGATACGAGAGAAACATACCGTGAAATCATTTTAGAAAATATCGAGTATGGCACTCTCATCCAGGACCGTAAACTTGACCGTGACCGCCTGAATGAAATCGTGGAACTGCTTGTGGATACGGTATGCTCCGCAAGGCAGACCATCTGCATATCCGGGGATGACTTCCCCGCCGAAGTCGTGAAATCCAGGCTTTTGAAGCTGGACAGCAGCCATATCCAATATGTGCTTGACTGTATGGCAAGCAATACCACCTATGTCCGCAATATCAAAAAATATCTGCTGGCGGCGCTGTTCAATGCCCCGGCCACTATCGGAAATTATTACTCTGCCCTGGTAAACCATGACTTGTACGGCAGCGGAGAAAGGAGATAGCCCATGCAGGAAGAAGTGACGCAAAAAACCATAGCCCTGTCCATTCAGGCAACAAGGCTGACCGCCTCTGTTTTACAGAAAGCATTAAAAAAACTGCTGAAATCAGGCAGGAATAAACTCGCTCAGCCGAACAGGGGTAAACAGACCTTGCGGCAGCTTATGAAGCATAACACAGGCGTTTCCAATATCGAAATCACCAATGACAATATCAAAGCCTTTGAGCATACGGCGAAAAAGTACGGTATCGACTTTGCCCTGAAAAAAGATATTTCCACACACCCGCCCCGTTACCTGGTGTTTTTCAAAGGCCGGGACGCGGATGTGCTGACAGCGGCATTCAAGGAGTTTTCCGCAAAGAACCTTGACCATGAGAAAAAGCCCTCCATCCGCAAGCTGCTCTCTCAAATGCGGGAGAAAGCGAAGCAGCACAGGCAGCGGGAAAAAGTGAAAACCAAAGACAGGGGGCAGGAGCTATGAACATAAATATCAAGAAAATTATTTTGCCGAACCTGCCCTATGTGCTGTTTGTATGGCTGTTTGATAAAGCCGGACAGGCGTTCCGGCTGGCCCAGGGCGCGGACCTCTCGGCTAAAATCCTGAACCTGGGCGGCGGTTTCTCAGCGGCCTTTGAAAGCATGGCGCCCTCATTCCATCTGCTTGACCTCTGTATCGGGATTGCCGGTGCAGTGATTATCCGGCTGGTAGTATATTTCAAAGGCAAAAATGCTAAGAAGTACCGCCAGGGCATGGAGTACGGCTCCGCCCGGTGGGGAAATGCCCAGGATATTGCCCCGTACATGGACAGTGATTTTTTCAACAACGTCATTCTCACGCAGACGGAACGTCTTACCATGTCCAGCCGCCCGAAGAACCCGAAGTACGCCAGGAACAAGAATATCCTGGTGATCGGCGGCTCCGGCAGCGGCAAGACCCGTTTTTTCTGTAAGCCGAATTTAATGCAATGTAACTCTAAAGCATTTCCTGTCAGCTATGTAGTTACCGACCCAAAGGGGACTATCCTTGTAGAGTGCGGAAAACTCTTACAGCGCAGCGGATACCGGATAAAAGTGCTGAACACCATCAATTTCAAGAAATCCATGCACTTCAATCCCTTTGCGTATGTCCGTTCCGAAAAGGACATTTTGAAGCTGGTAAATACCATTATTATGAACACCAAAGGGGACGGGGAGAAAGCCGGTGAAGATTTTTGGGTGAAAGCAGAACGGCTTTTGTACTGTGCCCTTATCGGCTACATCTGGTATGAGGCCCCGGAGGAAGAAAAGAACTTCATTACCCTGCTGGACCTTATCAACGCTTCCGAAGCAAAAGAGGATGACGAGGAATACCAAAGCCCCGTTGACCTGCTTTTTTCTCAGTTGGAAGAAAAGGACCCGGACCATTTTGCCGTGAAGCAGTATAAAAAATATAAGCTGGCGGCAGGTAAGACAGCGAAATCCATTTTGATTAGCTGCGGCGCCCGCCTTGCCCCATTCGATATAAAAGAACTCCGTGACCTGCTGGAATATGACGAGCTCGAACTTGATACCCTGGGCGACAGAAAAACCGCCTTATTCCTGATTATGAGCGATACGGATACGACCTTTAACTTTGTCATAGCCATTCTGCAAAGCCAGTTGTTCAATCTTCTTTGCGATAAGGCGGATGACGTATACGGCGGGCGGCTGCCCATTCATGTGAGGTGCATTTTAGACGAATTTGCCAACATCGGGCAGATACCCAATTTCGATAAACTCATAGCGACCATCAGAAGTCGGGAAATCTCGGCTTCTATTATTTTGCAGTCGCAATCACAATTAAAGTCCATTTACAAGGACGCCGCGGATACCATAGCCGGTAACTGCGACACGGCCTTGTTTCTGGGAGGCAAGGAGAAATCTACCTTGAAAGAAATCTCGGAGATATTGGGAAAGGAAACCATTGACAGCTTCAATACCTCCGAAAACCGGGGCACGCAGGTTTCCCACGGCCTCAACTATCAGAAATTAGGAAAGGAGTTGATGACCCAGGACGAATTGGCGGTAATGGACGGCGGCAAGTGTATTTTGCAGGTGCGGGGCGTGAGGCCGTTTTTCAGCGATAAGTACGATATAATGCGCCACCCGAACTACAAATACCTTGCCGACGCCGACAAGAAAAATGAATTTAATATTGAACGGTACATGAAAAAGAAAATACCTGTCGTAAGGCAGGATGAACCTTTTGACTTGTACGAACTGGAAATATAAAAAGAGCCCGGAGGCTCATTTTTTGTGGTTGTTGCCCTGCTGGTTGCCATACAACCCTGCTTACCAAAGCTCCCCGCGGTTCCAAGCAGGGCAACGAGAAATATTGCTAACATAGACATCCACTCCTTTAATTTGGGAAAAAGATTAGTTGCAATTTCTTGTATTATTGCTTCTGCGAAAGCAGAAAGCGTAAACACAAGCGGTGTAATGGCAATGTTGGGAAGTGCGGGAATTGAACCCACACAGAGGAACATGCTGAAAAAATTATAACATGAAAGAGAGGAAAAATATATGGCGTTTTTTAATTCCGCAGTTGACGTACTGCAAACCCTCGTTATCGCATTGGGCGCAGGCCTTGCGGTTTGGGGCGCAATCAATTTGATGGAGGGATATGGAAATGATAATCCGGGTGCGAAAAGTCAAGGCATGAAGCAACTTATGGCGGGCGGTGGCGTTGCCCTTATCGGGCTTGTGCTTGTGCCTCTGCTCTCCGGCCTGTTCGGTTAATTCCGTGGGCTTACATTCTTCCGTACCCTCCCGCTTCATGCGGGAGGGCTGCGGGAAAGGAGGCGGTTTTGATTGATATTAGACATGATTAAAGAATGGTTCCGGGAACTTTTGATTGACGGTATCATCAGCAACCTGTCGGGAATGTTCGATACGGTGAATACCAAAGTGGGAGAAATCGCCGGTGAAGTAGGCATGACGCCCTCCGCATGGAACGGCAGTATTTTTTCCATGATACAAAGCCTTTCGGAAACCGTCATCCTCCCCATAGCCGGTATCATTCTGACCTTTGTCATGTGTTACGAACTGATACAGATTGTCATTGAGAAAAACAATCTCCATGACATAGACACCTGGATATTCTTTAAGTGGATTTTCAAGACAATGTGTGCGGTGCTGCTGGTAACGAACACCTGGAATATCGTCATGGGAATTTTCGACCTGACGCAGCATGTGGTAAATCAAAGCGCCGGGGTGATTATCTCCGACGCGGGCATTGACATTACAAGCACCATAGCCGACCTGGAAACAAGGCTTGCGGACTGGAGTATCGGGAGCCTTTTGGGACTGTGGTTCCAGAGTATCTTTGTGGGGCTTACCATGAACATCCTTTCCGTGTGTATTTTCCTTGTGATTTACGGGCGCATGATTGAAATATATCTTGTGACCTCAATCGGGCCTATCCCCCTTGCCACAATGGTAAACCGGGAATGGGGCGGCATGGGGCAGAACTATTTGAAATCACTGTTTGCCCTGGGGTTTCAGGCGTTCCTTATCATGGTGTGCGTCGGTATCTATGCGGTGCTGGTACAGACTATCGCCGTGGACGACGACATAACGGGAGCGATATGGGCCTGCATGGGGTACACGGTGCTTCTCTGCTACACATTGTTCAAAACGGGCAGCCTGGCGAAAAGCCTGTTTGCCGCCCATTAAAGGAGGTGTTTTTTTATTGGCCTATGTAACGGTTCCGAAAGACCTAACCAAAATAAAAAGCAAGGTGCTGTTCGGCCTTACCAAACGGCAGCTTGCGTGTTTTTCCCCGGCGGTGCTTATGGGAGTGCCGCTTTTCTTTTTGCTCAAAGGCAGCACCGGAACGAGTGCGGCGTCTTTCTGCATGATACTTGTCATGCTTCCCTTTTTCCTGCTCGGCATGTATGAGCGGAACGGGGAGCCTCTGGAAGTCATTGCGAAGCATTTTATCCGTACAAAATTCCTGCTTCCCAAAGAGCGTCCCTATCAAACCAACAATTTCTATGCCGTTCTTATGCGGCAGAACAGATTGGAAAAGGAGGTAAAAGCCATTGTCAAAAACAAAAAGAACCACCTCACGGCAAAAACTGACCCGTGCGCAAAGGCGGGAAATTGAAAGAATTATCCGTGAGGCCAAAGGCGACGGAAAGCCCCATTCGGCCCAGGACAGTATCCCTTTTGAAATGATGTACCCGGATGGACTTTGCAGGCTGAATGAAAAATCCTACTCAAAGTGCATTGAGTTTGAGGACATCAATTACCAGCTTGCGGGGGCGGACGATAAAACCGCAACCTTTGAAAATCTCTGCGATTTCTACAACTATTATGACGCCTCTATCGGTATTCAGCTTTCCCTTATCAGCCGGTACGCCAACAAGGAGGATTTTGAACAGTCCATTGAGATACCGCCCCAGGGGGATGACTTTGACAGTATCCGGACGGAGTACACCGCCATGCTTAGGGGGCAGCTTGCAAGGGGAAATAACGGGCTCATTAAAACAAAATTCCTGACCCTCACCATAGAGGCGGACAATATCCAGGCTGCCAGAAGCAGGCTGGCCCGGATTGAAACGGACAGCCTCAATCATTTCAAGGTGATGGGGGCGGCGGCAAGGGTACTGAACGGCAAACAGCGCCTTGCCCTCCTGCATGGGATTTTCCACCCGGACGGTGAGAGATTTACCTTTGAATGGGGCTGGCTACCGCAAAGCGGTTTGTCGGTGAAAGATTTTATCGCTCCGTCCTCTTTTCAATTCGGAAACAGCCGCACATTCCGTATGGGTAAAAAGCTGGGCGCCGTTTCATTCCTGCAAATTCTGGCGCCGGAACTCAACGACCGTATGCTTGCGGATTTCATGGAGGCGGACAGTGGTATCATTGTGAACCTGCATGTCCGCAGTATCGACCAGAACGAGGCCATCAAAACCATCAAGCGAAAAATTACAGACCTGGACGCCATGAAGATAGCGGAGCAGAAAAAAGCCGTCCGCTCTGGCTACGACATGGATATAATCCCCTCTGACCTTGCCACTTACGGCGGAGAAGCAAAGAATTTGCTCCATGAACTGCAAAGCAGGAATGAAAGAATGTTCCTCTTGACATTCCTTGTTCTGAACCTTGCGGATACGAAGCGGAAACTGGAAAATGCGGTATTTCAGGCTTCCGGTGTGGCGCAGAAATACAACTGCCAGCTTGTGCGCCTGGATTTCCAGCAGGAGGCGGGGCTTATGTCATCCCTGCCCCTGGGCCTCAATCAAATCCATATCCAAAGGGGCCTCACCACAAGCAGCACCGCCATATTCGTACCGTTCACCACCCAGGAGCTTTTTCAAAGCGGAGAAGCCCTTTATTACGGGCTGAATGCTTTAAGCAACAACATGATACTGGCGGACCGCAAGAAATTAAAGAATCCAAACGGGCTCATCCTGGGCACACCGGGCAGCGGCAAATCCTTTTCAGCAAAAAGGGAAATCGTCAATGTGTTCCTGATTACCCAGGACGATATTATCATCTGCGACCCGGAGGCAGAATATTTTTCCCTGGTGGGAACCCTCCACGGCCAGGTCATACGCATATCCCCAACCAGTACGCAGCATGTGAACCCTATGGATATAAACCTCAACTACTCCGAGGACGACAGCCCCCTTGCCCTGAAATCCGATTTTATCCTTTCTCTGTGCGAACTGGTGGTGGGCGGCAAGAACGGGCTGGAGCCGGTGGAGAAAACCGTGATTGACCGTGCCACCCGCAATGTGTACCGTGGATACCTGGCCGACCCGAAGCCGGAGAACATGCCGGTTTTGCAGGACCTTTACAACGAAGTGAAGCGGCAGCCGGAGCCGGAGGCGCAGCGTATCGCTTCCGCTTTGGAGCTCTATGTAACGGGCAGCCTCAATGTGTTCAATCACCGTACCAATGTGGATATTGAAAACCGCCTTGTCTGCTTTGACATTAAGGAGCTTGGAAAGCAGCTTAAAAAACTTGGTATGCTCGTTATCCAGGACCAGGTATGGAACCGTGTCACCGTCAACCGGGCGGAGGGCAAGGCGACCCGGTACTATATGGATGAATTTCATCTGCTCCTAAAGGAAGAACAGACCGCCGCCTATTCCGTTGAAATCTGGAAGCGTTTTAGGAAGTGGGGCGGCATACCCACAGGTATCACACAAAATGTCAAGGACCTCCTGGCCTCCCGTGAGGTGGAGAACATTTTTGAGAATTCCGACTTTGTGTATATGCTCAACCAGGCGGCGGGCGACAGGGAGATTTTAGCGAAGCAGCTTAACATTTCACCGCAGCAGCTATCCTATGTGACCCATTCAGAGGCCGGAGAGGGCCTCATTTTTTATGGCAATGTCATTCTGCCGTTCATTGACCGTTTCCCCCAGGATACGGAGCTTTACCGCATTATGACGACAAAACCCGAAGAAGTGAAAGGAGAAAACTGAATATGAAAAATAAAAAACTGTACCTGATTGCCGAGGACACCTACTACAAGCATATTGCCGAGGAAGTCCATCTGTACGGCCTGCTTCACCAGCTTGCTTTTCTGGCCTCCAAAGTAAAAGACCCGGAGGATATGGAGCACCTGAAAGATACCGCCCTCCGCTACGGACAGATTGCGGAGGAACTGTTTGAGGGCTGGAATATCCCCGGCCGATACCTTGTTTACGGCGACAAGGCAGACCTCCATCATCTGAAAGACATTGAGCTTGTGGAGGTTGAGCAGGAGAATTACATGGAAGATGACGACGAGGAAGAACTTTCCCTGCGTGACGCATTGGAGGATTACCGTCAACAGCTTCTTGAAGAAGCGGAAATTCTGGCGGAGGCCGTTGCGGAGCTGGACGCATTGGACGGTGAATAAAGCCTATGGCGGTGCTTACCCATGCAAGCCTGTTTTCCGGTATCGGCGGCCTTGACCTTGCGGCGGAGGCTGCGGGCTTTGAAACGGTCTGCCAGTGCGAATGGGCGGACTATCCCTATTCCGTACTTGAAAAGCATTGGCCGGACATACCGAAATTCAGGGATATTACCACATTCACAAAGGAGGCATTTTTTGAAAAAACAGGACTTGAAACAATCACCATATTATCCGGCGGCTTCCCCTGCCAGCCGTTCTCAACCGCCGGACAGCGGAAAGGATTTGCGGATGAACGCTATCTATGGCCGGAGATGTGCAGGGTTATTGCAGAACTGCGGCCCGCTTGGGTGCTTGGGGAAAATGTTGCTGGCTTCATCGATATGGGGCTCGACAAAACGATATTTGACCTGGCAAAAGCGGGATACGCTGTTCTCCCATTCGTATTTCCGGCTTGCGGCGTCGGCGCGTGGCATGAGCGCCAGCGAACTTTTATCGTCGCGGCTGATGTTTCCCACACCCCTTGCTTCCGACAAGGGCACGAACCGGGACGCGCAAAGCCTGGATGTGTACCTGTCGGAAAACGGCGTGTTCCGCAAGAAGAACAGGAACGGCTCCATCTGGAGCCTGCCCCTGTCTGCGGCGGTGTTCTATCTGACCCCGGTAGCGTCGGATGGTTTCCGCTCCACGCTGAAACCATCGGCCTACGACCCGAACAGGAAAAACGGGAACCTGTCGGCCCAGGTTATCGCAATGGAGAACCCTGCGGCGGACACGGCGGCCTTGAACCCGGATTGGGTGGAATGGCTGATGGGCTTCCCCCGGAAATGGACGGACGTATCCTGTGGGGAAAGGAACCGGAGCACATCCCCCGCATGACGGAGGAAACCAAAAACCGGGCGCACAGGCTAAAAACCCTGGGGAATGCGGTCTGCCCGCCCCAGGCGTTCCCCGTTTTCAAGTACATTGCGGACATAGAAACCGGGCGCTGTAAGAATTGGTGCGTCTTTGGAAAGGCAGGTGATGAAATCTGAAAGAGTATAAAGCACCGGATAAAATCGTGCAGAAAATGACCCGTGCGGGTGCGGAGGTACAGAACTTTGCCACGGGTGAGGCGGAGAATATTTCTTCCCGCCCTGATGATGGCAATATTTCCGAGCAGCCGGTGAACACCGCCGGTAAAGTATTGGACCGTCTGGATAGGTCGCATACACGCCGTACCTCCAAAAAGGCGGCAAAAAAGGCCAGCAAGACCGCTGAACAGGGTATGGAGGCAATAAAGCGGCCATCCTCCCGCTTGCAGTTTACCGACGAGGAACGAGCTACTCCTGAACTCCAAAAAACTATCCGCAAGTCGGATAAGGCGGCGGATAAGCTGGATATGGCACAGGAGAATATCCCGAAGAAAAAGAAGCTGGTCCGTGAGCGCGCTTTTGATGAAACCGCCGGCACAGGTAAAACCCGCCTGCACTTCAAGGAAACGGAAAAACTCTTTGCGGATAAAATGTGGCACACCCCCCTTTCCCGGCCTGTACAGGAAGTGGGCAGGAAGCTCCACGGAAAAATTCGTGAAGTGGAAAAAGAAAATGCAGGCGTTGAGGGCGGTCATGCGGCTGAGAGGCTTGGGGAAAAGGCTGTGGGCAAGGGATACCGTCTTGTAAAAAGCGGTATCCGCCATCATAAACTGAAACCCTACCGGGCGGCGGCAAAGGCGGAACAATCCGCAATTAAGGCCAATGCGGATTTTCTGTATCAAAAGGCTCTCCGGGATAATCCGCAGCTTGTGGCAAGCAACCCTCTCTCCCGGTTTTTGCAGAAACAGCATATCAAACGAAGCTATGCCAAACAGATACGGGATACCGGAAAAACAGTAAAAAATGCGGGCGGTGCGGTCAAATCAGCGGTCATTAAAACCAAAGAGGCGGCGGAAAAGACGGTTAAATTTATCGTCCGCAACTGGAAAGTCGTATTGGTGCTTCTGGCTTTGGGGCTGTTCGTCATCTTCCTATTGGGCGCGCTGCAATCCTGTTCCTCCATATTCGGAGGCGCTTCCTCATCCATTATAGCAACCTCCTATCTTTCGGAGGATTCGGATATGCTGGCGGCGGAGGCGGCCTATTCCGCTATGGAGGCGGAGCTTCAACATGAGCTTGATAACTTTGAAAGCCTGCACCCCGGATATGACGAATACCGCTACGACCTGGACGAGATCGGCCACGACCCCTATGTGCTGATTTCCATTCTCTCGGCGCTCCATGAGGGCGTCTTTACCATAGACGAGATACAGGGAGACCTTGAAATGCTCTTTGAAAAGCAGTACATCCTGACGCTGACCGAGGAAGTGGAGGTACGCTACCGCACGGAAACGGACACATGGACGGATGACGAGGGAAACATCCATACGGATACCTACGAAGTGCCCTATAACTACTACATCCTGAACGTGGAGCTTGAAAACTTCAACCTCTCCCATATTCCCGTGCATATCATGGGCGAGGAAACATTGGGCCTGTACGCAGCGTATATGTCCACCCTGGGCAACCGCCCGGACCTGTTTCCCACGAGAGCCTATCCAAACGCTTCCACGCTGAAAGAGCCAACCTATTACGATATTCCGGCGGAGGCGCTTGCGGATGAAACCTTTGCCGCATTGATTACGGAGGCGGAAAAGTACCTGGGCTTTCCTTATGTATGGGGCGGGAGCAATCCCAGAACTTCCTTTGACTGCTCCGGCTTTGTTTCCTGGGCGCTGACGAACAGCGGCGTATGCAACACAGGCAGGCTTGGAGCCCAGGGGCTTTACAACATTTCTACGCCCGTATCCTCCGCAGACGCAAAACCCGGCGACCTGATTTTCTTTGTGGGGACCTACGACACACCAGGCGTTTCCCATGTGGGTATCTATGTGGGCGGCGGAATGATGCTACATTGCGGAAATCCCATATCCTACGCAAACATCAACACAAGTTACTGGCAAAGCCATTTTTACGCCTTTGCCAGGCCACCGTACAACTAAAATGAATTGGAGGTAATTTTTTATGGCAGCGATTGACAAAATCCGAAACGACATTGAGAAAACCAAAGCGAAGATTGCGGAGCAGCAAAAGCGGCTCCGTGAATTGGAGCAGAAAGCGGCGGAGGAAGAAAACCTGGAAATCGTCCGCATGGTAAAAGCGGTCAAGCTGGACAACAAGGAGCTTTCCGCTTTCCTGAAAGCCTATGCAAGCGGCCGTATCTCTCTGCCTGAAGATATGCAGGCAGATTTGAAAGAACAGGAGGACAGTGAAGATGAAGAATAAAAGAAAAATGCGGTTGTTTGCCGCTCTCCTGGCCGTCATGCTCTGCATGGCGGCCTTTCCATTGACCGCCTTTGCTGGCGGCGGACCTGAATATGAGGAAGCCTTACCCGAAGAACAGGCGGAAGAAACTACGGGCGGATATGAACCGCAACCCCTTACCCCGGAGGGCAACATGAGCCTTGTGGATGACACCCAGGGTGAGGCTTCCGGCGATAAGCAGTTTATTACCGTCGTCACCAAAAACGGCAACTATTTTTACATCATCATTGACCGGGCGGAGGACGGAGAAAACACGGTCCACTTTCTGAACCAGGTTGACGAGGCCGACCTTCTGGACTTGATGGACGAAGAAGTGAAGCCTCAGGAGCCCATTGTTACGCCGGAACCGGAACCCACTCCTGAACCGGAGCCGGAGCCCGAACCTGAAAAGAGCGGCGCGGGCGGTATCCTGGCGGTTATCCTCATTCTTGCCCTGGGCGGAGGCGGTGCGTTCTACTATTTTAAGGTAATGAAGCCCAAACAGTCCGTAAAGGGTAACTCGAATTTGGATGATTTCGATTTTGAGGATGACGAGGACGAAGAAGCGGAATTTGAGGACGAACAGGAGGACACGGAGTAGCGGCAGAAATGATAAACCCGCCGCCCATGAACAGGGCGGCGGGAAACTTATAAGCTAATACTCTTTTGGAATTTCCTTGACGAACTCAATTTGATATTTGTCTGAAAGCCAACTTATTTTTTCACGAAAGATGTTGCGAAATTTCTTCATTGCAATAGAAAAATTGGCATTTGCCCAGTCCCCATTACTGTTTTTATAAATAATGCCTTGTTCACTAACTTTATTTAGGTCATCTAAAAATGTGTTGCAGGCATTAACCATATGTCGCATGGTCTCTATTGTTTCAGCATTGAAACTATATTGCGATAGTAACTGCGTAAGTTTATTTTTTATTTCAATAGCGGATTGCTCACACCACGATTTAATTTCCATTTCGATGGGATTAACTAAAAGTCTTTTGGCTTCAAGAAAAAAGAAAAGCTCCTGTATACCTGACTTATCCGTTTCAGTAAATTCCCATGATACTCCTCCAAACGGGGTATCAATACCAGTTATTTTTATTCCCATATCTATCACCATCCATTTATAAGTATACAACAATAAATTACTTGTAGCAACCAAAAGGAGGACAACCAATGCAACTTATAATCTCTGAAAAACCAAGCGTCGGGGCGGCCATAGCCGCCGCCCTGGGCGCAAGGGACAGAAAAAACGGATACATCGAGGGCAACGGCCTGATTGTTTCCTGGTGTATCGGCCATCTTGTGGGCCTTGCCGACGCAGGCAGCTATGATGAACGTTTCAAAAAATGGCGTTATGACGACCTCCCCATTCTGCCGGATAAATGGCAGTATGTACTTTCCCCCGGCAAGGAAGAACAATTTACCGTTCTTAAAAACCTGATGGAGCGTTCCGGCATATCCGAGATAGTAAATGCCTGTGACGCTGGCCGTGAGGGTGAGCTTATCTTCCGGCTTGTCTATGAAATGGCCGGCTGCACAAAACCCATATCCCGCCTGTGGATTTCATCAATGGAAGATACAGCCATCCGTGAGGGCTTTGGAAACCTGAAACCGAGCATAGAGTATGAAACCCTGTACCAATCGGCGCTTTGCCGCTCAAAAGCGGATTGGCTCATAGGGATAAACGCCACCCGGATTTTTTCCGTCCTCTATCATAAAACCCTGAATGTGGGCCGGGTACAGACGCCTACTCTTGCTATGCTGGTGGAGCGTGACGGTAAAATATCCGGCTTCCAGAAAGAGAAATATTATCTTGTGCGGATAAAATTGGACGGACTGGAGGCTTCCGGCGAACGAATATCCAATTTGCAGGAAGCGCAGAAGATACAAACGGCTTGCCATGAACGGCAGGCCGTTTGCGTTTCTCTGGACAAAGAGAAAAAGACAGTAAAGCCACCGAAGCTCTTTGACCTTACAACCCTGCAAAGGGAGGCCAACCGCATATATGGTTATACGGCGAAGCAAACCCTTGATTACGCCCAAAGCCTCTATGAGAAAAAACTCATTACCTATCCCCGAACTGATAGCCGGTATCTTACTTCCGACATGGCGGATACGGCGGCTGACGTTCTGGAACTGGCGGCGGGGCTTCCGCTCTTTGCCGGATACCCGGACTTTTCCCCGGACGCGGCGGCGCTGATTTCCGACAAGGACGTATCCGACCACCACGCCATCATTCCCACTATGGAGGCGGGAAAGGCGAACCTCACCGCTTTACCTGTTGGGGAGCGTTCCCTTTTCTTCTTGATATGCTGCAAGCTGCTGTGTGGGGCGGCCTCTCCCCATGTTTATGAAGCGGTCACGGCGGTATTTGAGTGCGGCGGATACCGTTTCACCGCAAATGGGAAACGGGTGCTTATGGAGGGCTGGAAAACCTTTGAACGGCTGTTCCGTGCTTCTCTGAAAGAAAAGCCGGAGGACGACACCGGGGATGAAAGCGACCTGCCGGAGCTGGCCCAGGGGAAAATCTTTGAGCGTGCGGCGGCTTTCATTGCCGAGCATTATACCACGCCGCCGAAACCCTATACCGAAGATACGCTGCTTTCCGCTATGGAGCACGCAGGCAAGGACGATATGCCGGAGGACGCGGAGCGGAAAGGTTTGGGAACCCCGGCGACCAGGGCAGCTATCATTGAAAAGCTGGTATCCTCCGGCTTTGCGGAGCGCAAGGGAAAAAGCCTTGTGCCGACAAAAGACGGTATCAATCTGATAACCGTATTGCCGGAGGTTTTGACCTCTCCGCTTCTTACCGCCGAATGGGAAAAGGGCCTGTCTGAAATTGCAAGGAGCGCTGCCGATCAGCGGACCTTCATGGAGGATATACAGAAAATGGCGGCGGAGCTTGTAAACTCTTACTCCCACATTTCGGAGGACGGACAAAAGCTGTTCGCTCCCCAAAAGGAGCCGGTGGGCCTCTGCCCCCGCTGCGGGGAACAGGTGTATGAGGGAAAGAAGAATTTTTACTGCGGGAACCGTGGTTGCGGTTTTGTCCTATGGAAAAATGACCGTTTCTGGCTTTTCCGCAAAAAGGAACTGACAAAAAAGATGGCCGCCGACCTGCTCAAAAAAGGCCGTGTGAAAGTCAAGGGGATGTACTCGGAAAAGAAAGGTACTACCTATGACGCCACGGTGATTTTGGATGACACAGGCGGTAAGTATATCAATTTCAAGCTGGAGTTTGAGAAGAAAAAGGAGCGTGCAAATGAACGGTAATATCACTTCTGATTATATTTTCAAGGCTTATGTGGTGAACGCCCAGGCCTATGACACCGGGGAGCGTGACGCCGGGGCATGGCTGTATTTCCCGCCCTATGCGGAGGATATTCAGGCTGTCTTTGAGAAAATCGGGCTGCCCCATGACGCAACGCCGGATATGTATTTTATGGACGATTATGTCTGCAAGGTGGAGGGCTTAAAGCCGCTTCTCCCCATGTACGGCGACATTGACGAACTGGCGGCGCTGGCCCAGGGGCTTTATGACCTGCCGCCCCATGAATATGACAAGCTGGAGGCCATCCAGTCATCCTCTCTGCGTTTTACTACCCTGGAGCAATTCCGTGAATATCCCTGGAACGTGGATTATTTCTGCCTGGGCACAAAACTCAGGGATGACGCGGCGCTTGGATGGAACTGGCTGGAGCAGCAGGGGCTTACTGAAATCCCCGAAAGCTGCAGGGGAGCCATTGACCCGGAGCCTTTTGGCCGTTATGTGAGGCAGCAGGAACAGGGAATTTTTACTGACAAGGGCTATCTTACCCTCTCCGGTGATAAGTGGCGGCATGAGCGGCCGCTTCCAAAGCGGGAGGAAAAGCAATCCCTGAAAGCGCGTTTGGAGCAGACAAAGAAAAAATGTGCCGCCCGTGATACGAAGCCGGATAAACCGGAAAAACACGGGCCCGAACTTTAAGGAGGTGCTTGTATGTATAACTACGACCATGACTGCCCCTTTGAGGCGTATATTACCAATCTCGGCAAATACAATGAGGGTGAGCTTGTCGGGGAATGGGTGAAGTTTCCCACCACCTATGAGGAAATGCAGAAAGTCTTTGAGCGTATCGGTATCGGCAAGGAAGATGAATTTGGAAATGTTTATGAGGAATGGTTCATAACTGACTACGACTGTTATGTGGACGGTCTGCATGATATTCTTGGGGAATATGAAAGTTTGGATGAACTCAATTATCTGGCTAACGGCATTGAGGCAATGGACAAATCCGATTTTGAGAGGTTTGAGGCAGCCATAGGAATAGGCGACTATGCGGGCAGCGTGAAAGACCTTATCAACCTCACGGAAAACCTGAATAAATATGACTTTTACCCGGATGTTCACGACCACGACGACCTGGGGCGGATGTATATCGACGAGTACGGCGCTATGGAAGTCCCCGACCACCTGAAAAACTATATCGACTATGAGGCATATGGGCGGGATATTGCTCTGGATGAAAATGGCCACTTCACCGATCAGGGCTACGTCCGGGATACGGGAGACAGCTTCACCGAGCATTACGAGGGAAACCGGGATGAAATCCCCTGGGAATACCGTATCACCGCCACGGCGGAGGAACAGGAATTTATCCAGAGTCAGGACGAGGACGAAAAACTGGATATGGCGACAGAGCTCGCCTTTGACCTGGACGAGTTTTTCCGGCAGAAAGACCCGCAGTATGCCGCCGCCCACCCGGACGCCCACGCAGGCAAGGAACTGATTGCGGATTTGCTCCTGGAGGGGAAAACGGCGGCCATCAAGGACAGGCTTGCAGAAATGGCACAGACAGTGGAGGATGAACTTCCCTCCCGTATCGGCAGCTATGAGCAGGCAACTGGCTATGAGGCGTATCTTGATAAGGATGTGGCCGCTGTCCGTGAAAAGCTGGAACAGGCCCAGGAGCCGGAGATAGAACCTATCACGCCAGATGATTTTTTAACCGGGGGAAAAGTTAAAACACCACGGGGGAGCTTTTCTTTGACAAATATGTCAAAGGAGCAGATGGAGGTTGCCGGATATGGCTTTCATCATAGCTCAGATGATGGCCGCTTTCATATCATGGGTAACGGTACACGTGCTTTTGCCATTGTAAATGAAGAAGCACGTACCTATGACATTTATCAGCTAAAGGATTTTTCGGGCAGGCGGGATTATGCCTTTGAACCTCTTGACCGCCTCCATAAGCAGGGCCGCAAGGTGGATATGCAAAACTATGATAAGGTGTATTCCGGCGCCATGTTCCCCGGCGAAAGTCTGGAAAGTATTTATACCCGCTTCAATGTGGACCATCCCCAGGATTTTACCGGGCATTCCCTTTCCGTGTCGGATGTGGTGGTTATCCGGCAGAACGGCCAGGAAACCGCCCACTACTGCGACAGCTTCGGTTTTGCGAAAGTGCCGGAATTTTTGAAGCCGGAAAACTACCTGAAAAATGCGGAAATGGCTATGGAAGATGATTACGGCATGGTTGACGGTATTATCAACAACGGCAGAAAAGAGGTTACGCCCCCCGGCACGGATGAAAAGACTTCCATCCGGGACCGGCTGGCGGAGGCAAAACGGGAATGTGCCGAGCGCAAGCCGCCCGAAATAAAGAAGCCGGAGAAGAATGGCCCGGAGCATGACCTATGAGCAGAAGCAAGAAATGGAAAATAGAATGGGCTTTCTTCCTGGGCAAAAACGGCAGACGGCAGTATAACCGTATATGCAGGCGGTGTATGCATGACTGCAAGCAAAGTTTTCGGGCGGATTTGATACAATGCCCTAAATATATCAGCAGGGAGGCGAAAAATACCCCCAAAAAGTGTTGAAAAAGAGCAATAATATCCTCTGTATCGGCTTCAAATTAGATGGGTAATATCTTTCCCCTTATATGATTATCCCCTTGAAAACACAAGAAAAAAAGTCTGTTTTTGCACCTTTTTACTCCATAAGAAACGGGAGCGTATCCTTTGGGTACGCTCCCGTTCTTTTTTTATTGATATGAAACAATATCATTAAGATTTAATCCACTTTCAGAAAAAATCTTTGTCAAATTAGTTTGAAAGCAATTTGCGTTGTAATTATTTAGCTTGACAATGATTAGTTTGCTTTTTGCTCTTGTTACTGCGACGTAATGATTATATATACTTGGCATATCGGATAATCGGTAGTCCTCTGCAAATACGATAACTTGTTCAAATTCCAAACCTTTTGAAGAATGGAAAGTAATTGCTATATGTTTATATTTTTCGGGTTCAAAAGCTACATGAAAACTCGTGTCAGAAATTGTCCGAAATAATTTCTTTAAGTGATCTGCCCGTGTGCCATATCCTAAATATTCAGCCAATTCATTGATGGCGGTGTAAAAAGAATGCTCATCGTCTATGGATAACTCTATGTCGTTGAGAAGTTTTCTTATTGTGGATACAGTTTTCCGGCTTTCATTTCCTTCAACGGGTATTTCTGCAATAACGTCATAAGCGGAATACTTATCAATTATCATATATTTGGCAACAGCAGAATATAGCCATGCAGTATCCGTAGTAATATCAGCTATTGGTGTTTGTGGAATATAAATATGTTCTATCCCTGCTGTGGTCAGCCCATCCGCCCCTAATCTTGCATTATCATTACTAAACCGCAATAATGCTGATTTTTTATCTGCATCCATTTGTGATATTACTTGCGAAGCCCAATCTGTTCCCGTTGGAGTAAGCCAAATTATATTATCCAGATTATCCAGTGGGTTATAGAGGGTACGGGTCTCTTCACATAATAAATTTGAGTAATTCTGAATTTGCTGGCAAGAACGAAAATTGTCACCCATAAATCTTTTTTCAAAATTCGGCTTGTCCCAAATACTCTTAAATGCTTCTGGATAAGCACCGCGCCATATATAAATTGATTGTTTTTCGTCACCCACAACAAAGGTATCTGTGCTTAATTCATCACATAAATACATAAAGAATTTGTGCATGGATTTATCGCAGTCTTGGTATTCATCAATATAAATCTTAAAATATTTTGCTTGTAAATAGAGTTTACAAGCAGAAGATTTCTCAACAATTTCTTGAGCCAAATCGAAAATAAAATTTCTCTTATTATCGTGATACGAACAGAGAACGCCATCGACATTGATTTTATCTATACCATCTTGAAAAGTTTCAACCTTAATTGCATAATCCGTGCTCATATCTTTATCGAAGTCAGAACCATATACATCTTTCATGAAAGGTTTAATGATTTCTTCAATAGCAAAGCTGTTATTTGTTCCGATAAAATGTTGAATAATATCAACAGATAGACGATCTTTTATTTCTTGCGCGGCTTTAATCGTAAAAGTAATGGCTGCAACTACTTTATGAGTGTGATTATCTTCAATATCTTTCGCAATCTTATTAACCATTGTATGTGTTTTGCCTGTTCCTGCGCTTGCCCGAACAATTAAATTTCCAGAAATGCCTATAATTTCTTCCTGTATCGGAGATAATTTCATTCAGCTACCTCCTTTAAGCACGCAAAATTATAATGACCGTAAATTATCCGGCAATCTGCATCGGAGAGCCTTTCTATTAGTTCCACCATATGGTGGTGTTTTGCATCCTGCAAATACTCAACAGGTTCATCTCCCAAATGCTTTACCAGCCTATCATGTAATATTTCATCTAAGTCATGCTCTAAATCCGATTTTGACAAATGCACCTGATACTCGTCCCTGATTTTATCCAGTATCTCACGGTTTTCACTGTACAGAGCTAATTTTGCCTTAATGCTATTATCAGATATTTGGTCTGTCGGAAGAAGAACTTGGCCAATGATATTATTACAACGCGAAAAGCCTAATACGCTATACGCATCTTTTCCCTTTACTTTTCTCAAGTCATTATCTGTTTTAATTACATTCAAAATATTCAAATTGTCTAAAATGTTGATATAAGCCTCAAACCCAATACCGCCGACCGGAAGAATATAAATTCCGTCTGCCTCATAAAAAGGGTTTATTGTAGAAAGAATTTTCTCAAATAAAAGCTGTTCCGAGGGGCCTTCTACCAATAGAACTCTATCTGCAAAAATTGCTTCCGACAAAGAGCGATTTAGCATTTTTCGATTTTTCTCAAAAGCATCAGGTACTTTATAAAAGGTGCTGGCGCTGGTAATTTTTCTTTCACTATAAATACGGATTAGACTAACATTATCCATTTCATAGAGAACAAAGGGAGAATGGGTAGATATAAACAAATATGTATATTTACTGTCAGTAAACAAAATCTGTGATAAGGCAATCTGCATTGATTTATGCAAATGGTTTTCCGGTTCTTCAACCAAAAATAAATTTATTTTTTTCTCTGCGCTTTCGTCAGATAGCAAATCAAATATTGAATATGATAATAGCTTCTTACGGCCTTCTCCGGCGGTAGGATATAAGTTATCGTCGTCATCCTGTTTTATATATGGAATAATATTTGAATACAGTCCTTTTACAGCAATTTCAGATTTTATCGAAACTGAAATGCCTTCATTCCGAAACTTTTGATATTCCGGAGCAATTCTTGATTCAAAATCTTTAATTCCAGATAGTGATGCTATATGCGTATTCAACTGATCCACCGTACTTTGAATGGTAGATAATATATCTTTATCAGTTTCACTTTCATTTTTGACAAGAAGATTTACATTTTTCTTAAATAATGAATGCAGATCAACATACGAGTCAATGTATATAACATTAAAAACATAATCAAGCTCATACAAATAGCCTCTCTGTTTCATCTCTTGCAATTTGCCTTTATCGCCGCCCCAAAACAATATAGGCAAAGCAAGCATTTCTTTCCTATCGTATTCGGCTTGAAGCTTTATATAAACTTTTTTGTGTTCGCTTGATAATGCACCCTTTAATTGAGCGCGTAGTTTTTGGCAGTCGGTACATATCGTATCGCTTATATCGAGTGTTATCAAGATTTCAATCGGCTTGTCCAAATTTTTATTATGAAAATCAGAGTCCAGAAGATTCAGCTTCCGAACATCCTTATCAAATACATAGCGCAAAGCATATAGGAAGTTTGTTTTTCCTACATCGTTTAAGCCAAAGAATATATTCTTATTTGTTAAGTTAAGATTTATCTTTTCAAAGTTTCTAAAGTTCTTAATTTCTATATTTTCAAACTTCATTGAACACCCTCCCAATGCTAAACCTCAAAACCCAACTTGTTAGGGAAATTATACCACTAATTCGTTTAATAGGCTATTAAAATACTCCCATCATTCTTAATTGGTTGAATTGCAGAAGCCGGATTGCTTTTGCAGTAGTAGGCACTGTGGGACTGTGTGTAACTGGCCGGGTTATGGAGCTGTGGGAAACGGTGTTTGCAGGCTGTGGTAAAGTCTTGTGCTTTTCCATGGGCTGTGAATGCTGTTTTCCATTAGGGGAATGGCCTGTTATGCACATTTCCATAGTGCAAAACAAATTGGAATTTGCGGCTTTGTTACATCCCAACTATTTTTCTAACTGTATTTGCCGTTCTGATTGTCAGTTTGCTACTAATGTTTGCACTAGCTGTCTTTGACCACCAATTTGTCTTTTTATAATCCTTTCGACTAAAAGACCAAAATACTGTTTTTTTGTAGTTCTTTATTTTTTCAAATTCTTCTTTAGGCTCTCCTATTTCACTAAATACCTCAGTAAATGTTGTCGGCGGCATTATAAAAATTAGATTATCATATATTTCCTTGTTTTCAGTTCCCCACCAGTCAGGGGCGTTATGTAATATATCTTCCAGTTCTTCTTTTAATATGACAAAAACCGGTATATCCAAATCAAACCTGTCTTTTATTATTGTTTCAAGCTGACCGGAAAAATCCTCCTCATCATCACTTGAAAAGATGACATTGCCGCTGTTCAGATATGTCTTAACTTCTACTAAACCAAGTTCTTCAAAACCTGCCTTTAATCCAGACATTGAGATTTTATTTTTACCACTTATATTGATGCCCCTTAAAAATGCAATATATCTTTTCATATTATAGATTCACCTCATCAAATTCCTGTTTAACTATCCCTTGCTTTCAGATGGAGCCCCATCATCAAAATAAATCCGAGCCCCATAACTACATAGAACCATACCATATCTTCACCTGTAAAAATATGTGCGAAAAAGCCAAACACAAACGCCCAAAACGCTGAAAGCAGCACTCCGATAATCCAAAATCCTGCTTTTGTATTTTGCAGCCAAAAAAGAATTGCGAACAATACAATCGCTATTACTACGCACAATGCGGGATGAACGTGCCATATTTGATTGCAGATTATTCCGCTGATTGCTGCAAGAAATATACTGTCAAATAAAATGATGTGTCCGAGGAAAAGCCCTATCACGGTAAAGATAAGGCCAATGATAATGCTGATAGCCAGGACAAGCCCATATGTAAACAACCCTGCCATGATTGACCTCCTTTTGTAAATTTCTGCTTTATGGTTTCATCTTCATTATACACCCATAATCTTCCTGCGCCCAGGGTTTTTCGTCATCTTTCCGTATATTTTTCCCGGTCCTGTTCTTTCGGGAGCGTAAGCAGGCTGTCCACATTTTGCTTGATGACGCTGTATTCCTTTGATTCCTGTCTTGCGGATTTATATTCGCTATACAGTTTTTCCTTTTCGTCGGCGAGGGTGTCATATTCCGCTTTCATCTTCTCGGCGGAGGGTAGCTTTTCTATCTTCATTTCCTTTAAGGCTCTGGCGGACGCTTCAAAGAGGATAATATCGCTCTCATGTCCTCTCAGGAACTTTTCCTTATCGGAGGATTTCCGATAGTTGTCATAAACGGGTTTCAACTTTCTAAATGCGGCGGCGTGCTTCATCAGCAAAGTGAGATCCGCCATGCGGTTTTCCGTGGTCTTGATGGAGGCAAGCAGCTTATCGCTGGCGGAGGCAGCAGCATCGACCTTTTCCTCCAATTCCTCATAGCTGCTGATACCGTGTTCCGTGAGGAAATTCATGGTCTTTGCCGCTTGTTTTAGATTGTTGATTTTTGCCCAATGAGCGAAACCGGCGCTCTCCTGGGCTTTGATGTTGTTCTGAATATCAATGAGCAGGTTAATTCTCCTATTATCCCTTTTAGGCTGTCTGGATGGGCGAGGCCTTCCGGCAATCCGGGCGGCAACGGCTTCCTCCGTATAATCGGCGCCCAGGGTTTTCATGCGGGTAAATCTCTCCTGGCCGGAGGCACGGCAGGATATGTATTTGCCCCGCTTGATTTCATATTCCTCGCTTTGCAGGCGGCGGATTAAATCCTCAAAGTCGGAGGATACGGGTATCAGCTTATCAATGGCGGCTTTGAGCTTGGCCTTGTAGCTGATTCCCGTTTTTTCAGCGGTGTACTCCGCATAGCTTTTGCCCCTGTTCTGTCCGGGGATGATGACCGACAGACCATGTTCCTTGCATAGCCGGTCGCTGACGCGGCGGATATAGTGATAGCTGCGTTTATTGGAATGGTAATGATGATAGTCCGCAAAACTAACGGCGTTAAAAATCAGGTGGTTATGGATATGCCCTTTGTCTATGTGGGTAGTAAGGACAAACTCATATTTGCCGCCCAATATCTCTTTTGCAAGCTGCATACCGATTTCATGGGCCCGTTGCGGCGTGGTTTCGCCCGGTTCAAAAGCCTGTATCAAGTGGCGTCCCAGGTGCGTCCCCTTGTCTATGGAGTGTTTGCGGGTCCAGGCAAATTCAATGTCGGCGGTTTCGGCGGCACAGCCAAAGGAGGATACTAAAAGTTTTCCATCAGTTTTTTCTGGATTGCAGATATAGTCAATCGCCTTTTTTAGCGTAGACTTGATAGGATGTGTCTTTGTAATAGCCATATCTGGTCCAGCCTTTCTTTGATTTCCACTATATCCGCTTCATAGATGGGAGCTCCCGCATTGAGCCGTTTGGCAATCTGGTTGATGTTCCGGCCTATTCCCTGGAGCTCGGAAGTAAACTCTTTGATATTTGCTGTATCGGTATAGATGATATATCCGTCAATCGCCATCTTGCGCAGATAAGCGCCATACCGTTGTGTCGGCAGGAGCTTCATCTTTTCCTCTATCAGCTTTTTTTCATCCTCCGTGACATAGAATTTCATCTGTATATTCCGTTTCCTGTTCGGCATGGCGTTCCTCCGTTCTATAAGGGTTTGGGATTATCCCAACAAGCATTTTTCGTTTTCGGGCAAGGGACCTAAAAACAGAAAAATTCGCAAGTGGGTACTCACTTGCTGTGCTTGCTACGTTACTCTATCCCTAATTCCTACAACAAAGGAAATGTTGCTTTTGCCAAATAATGCAAAGAAAAAACGCTACAAACTGTATTGTCTGTAACGCTTCTCATTCCTTATTCTGTTGTGTCATGGACATTCATTCGTCCTCTGTTTCGACTTCCTTAATCTCTTTCGCCGTGGCGGTGACTATCCGCAATCCCTTGTCGCTCATATCATCAAGCAGACTTTCAAGCTGTCTGCGCTGTGTGGATTTGTCTGTTTCCTTGTTCAGAAAAAAGAACTGGTCTACCGATACATCCAAAAGGGTAACAAGCTCGTAAAAGATTTGTAGGCTTGGGTGCTGTCCGCTGTTCTCAATGGACGCAATATACCGAGGGGCAATGTGCATTTTGTCTGCTAACTGGTTTCTCGATATTCCTTTTGCTTTTCGCGCTACTTTTATAGCTTGGCCGAAAGCCTTAAAATCGTATTTCTTGACTTCTCGTTTCATAATATTTCACCCTATTACATTTTACTGTTCACCTTTTTCTTTGGATATGATTACAAATATCATGTACTTGACTAATATAAATCATTATACTTATTGAATTAGACTGATTTCTTTGATATAATAAAACCCTCCATTATAACACCATACTTTGCGTTTATGTTAGTATTTAATCGGAAATGGAGGTGACTACACATGAACACATATAAAACAGCCGAAATTGCGGCTACCATCGGAATACACCCGAACACGGTTCGGTTATATGAGGAATTGGAGCTTATACCAAAACCGGAACGGCAGCCGAATGGGTATCGAATTTTTACGGATTTTCATATACAGCAATTTCAGCTTGCCCGCATAGCTTTTCAAATTGAGGTATTGCAAAATGGATTGCGGAAGAAAATTGTTGAAATGGTAAAGATCGCAGCAAAAGGAGATTTTGATAAAGCTATTGTCCTTACACAAGAGTATTTAGACCAACTTCAACAGGAACGTGCTAATGCGGAAGAAGCCATCACAATCGTGCAGCAAATTTTATCCGGCGGAATGCAAGAAAACATATATTGCTTAAAACGAAAAGAAGTATCGGAATATTTGAATGTTTCTATGGACGCGCTGCGAAATTGGGAAATGAATGGTTTGTTGACTATTAAACGTAAACAAAATGGGTATCGTCTTTATACTGACGAGGACATACAACGATTGAAAATCATTCGCTCTCTCCGATGTGCCAATTATTCACTTGAAGCAATTTTGCGTATGCTTCGGCAATTATCACTAAACCCCAATGCTGATATAAAGAAAGTGTTGAACACACCAAAGACAGGCGATGACATTATTACCGTCTGCGATAAATTGATTGTTTCGTTATCGGCAGCAGAAAATAACGCCCGAAAAATGATTGACAAGCTTCAAGAAATGAAAGTTAGATTTTAATAAACTCTTTATTTTACCACCAATGTTTATATTGGTGGTATTCTTTTTTTGTACAAATAAGGAGGTATCTATATGGAAGATGTAATCAAAGTTGAGCAGCTATCAAAATCTTACGGCAACCTGCTTGCGGTAAACAATGTGAGCTTATCTGTAAGGCGCGGCATGGTATTCGGTTTACTCGGAGCTAACGGCGCAGGAAAAAGCACCACGATTGAATGTATTTTAGGCACGAAAAAATCGGATAGCGGGAAAGTGTCTGTTTTAGGAATGAACCCGCTGATAGAGCGAAAGAAACTATTTGAAAAAGTAGGCGTTCAATTTCAAGAAGCCAACTATCAAGACAAAATCACCGTATCGGAGCTTTGCGAAGTTACAGCGTCGTTGTATCAGAAAGCAGCGAATTACCTTGATTTTCTGCAAAGGTTTGGAATTTCCGATAAAATCAAAAGCCCTGTAACAGAGTTGTCGGGAGGACAAAGACAACGCCTGTTCATCGTTCTTGCTCTCATTCCTAATCCGGAAGTCGTTTTTTTAGACGAGTTGACAACCGGACTTGACGCCAAAGCACGCCGGGACGTTTGGAAAATCCTTTCTGAGCTAAAAGAAAAGGGATTGACTATCCTTTTAACTTCTCACTTTATGGATGAGGTAGAAGCCTTATGCGATTGCATTTGCATTTTGAAACAAGGAGAAATTGTATTTTACGGTACGGTATCCGAAGCTATCAGCGCAAGCCCCTGTGATAAATTTGAGGACGCGTATCTTTGGTACACAGACGAGGAGGAACAAGCATGAAAACTTTTAGGACAATGCTAAAAACAGAATTGAAGCTCTCGCTACGAGGAATGGATATGTTCATCTTTGCAATTTGTGTGCCCCTTGTGGTGTTAGTCATTCTTGGTATCATTTACGGAAACAAGCCAGCGTTTGAGGGTGCGGAGTATAGTTTTTTAGAACAATCTTTCGGTGCGCTTGCCACAATCTCAATTTGTGCGGGCGGAGTAATGGGTCTGCCATTAGTTGTATCAGACTACCGCAACAAGAAAATACTGAAACGTTTTAAGGTAACACCGGTTAGCCCATCAATAATTTTACTGGTGCAAGTTGTTATCTACACGCTATATGCCGTTGTATCGCTGATACTGCTGTATCTCGCGGCAACAATATTTTTTGGTTATCAGCTTCAAGGCTCGCTACTTCATTTCTTGGGAGGTTATATTTTAGTAATCCTATCCATGTTCAGCATTGGAATGATGGTAGGCGGTATAGCTCCGAATATTAAAATCGCCAGTGTAATTGCAAGCCTATTGTATTTCCCCATGCTCATATTTTCCGGGGCGACGCTGCCGTATGAAGTCATGCCCGCAGCACTTCAGAAGGTCGCGGATATTTTACCACTGACGCAGGGAATAAAACTCCTTAAAGCTGCTTCTTTGGGCTTGGCAGTTGATAGCGTCTTAGTACCTATTATTGTTATGTCTGCTCTTGCTGTTATCTGCATTGCTGTTTCTCTAAAATTTTTCAAATGGGAATAGATTTGGATAATACGGAATGGATAATCTGTCCCGTTTGTGGTCAAAAAACACGGACAAAAATACGAGCAGACACAATACTAATAAACTTCCCCCTATATTGTCCAAAGTGCAAGCAAGAAAACATTGTTAATGTAAAACAGCATAATATATCAGTTATCAAAGAGCCAGACGCAAAGACGCAGAGCCGATAACTCGTGAGATAAATCACGGTTATTGGCTCTGTTTTTTGCTGTCGCTTTAATTTCAACCACACAGCCGCCGTTTTCTTTTTCAATAAAAGATAACGTGTGGTAAACGCTTTTTGGAAGATACGGCGGTATCAAGGAGGTATCGCCGTGTTAATTTTCTATCGACAAACCTGACAATTTATAACTTATTAAAAAAAGTCTATATCCTCCAACGGGATATTACGGCTATCAATATGAACACACACATCACCGACTAAAGGTTAATATTTCCAATTATGCCCGGCTGTATTTTTCAGCCGGGTTTTTTTGCGTTTTTCTCAAAAGTTTTTTAGAAAATCCTCTGCTATCTTTGGCAGTTTTCAATTTCTGTTTGTTGAGGGTTTACGAAAGGGGAAATCATCACCCGCTTTCGCGGCTGCGAAAGGAGGTGAATACCATGAATGAACCTGCTCGTACCCAATGGCAAATCCGTTGTGCGTTTAATGGGTTTTGCAAGGAAACGCTCCGAAACGAAGCGGCCAACGCTCACAATCATGTGAAGTGGCGGCAGTCACAGGAGACCATTTTTTCCGACCTGTCCCCGCAGGAGGAAAATCAGCTTTACACCTATGACCGCTATTTTGCGGATGATAAAGCTGAACAGTCCTTTTGTGTGGCTGGAAAGGAAATCTCCGCAAAACTGCTTGCCGAGGCTATGCACAGCTTGCCGGAAGAAAAACGCAAAGCTGTCCTGCTGTATTACTTCTTTGACATGAGCGACGCGGAGATTGCTGAACTCTATGCAATTCCACGCAGTACCGTACAGTATCGGCGGACAAGCTCTTTCGCATTACTAAAACGCTATTTGGAGGAACGCGCCTATGATGAAAACAGATGGTAACACCGGAAACGACGAGCGCGGCTTGCTGCCTTACCCGGTAATCATAGCCGCAAATAAGGGCGACCCGGAGGCTATGAAGATTATCGTACAGCAGTACGAAAGCTACATAGCCACGCTGTCTATGCGAAAACTCCGCGATGAACGCGGCAATACCTATTACGGCATAGACGAGGACATTCGGGACCGCTTGCGCTCAAAGCTCATGCGGGCTGTCCTTTCATTCAAGGTTTAAGTTAAGCACTCTGCGTTCCCCTTTCCGCAGATTGTAAACCCTGCCTTGCCTTTGCTCTTTGACAAAGAAAGCCCGCAAAATAACGGCGGTGCAGCATAGGGCATACGGATACATTCTGTCTGTATCCAGCCAAACAGCCGGTGCGCCATGACCTCTTATGAGCGAGCGATCAGCACCCAGGCTGCAAAGCAGGCGTGGCGGCTTGCGGGCGGAGACGTACAGGCAGGACAATGATACTCCCTTACAGCCACAGTCCGAGCGTTCAAAGCGTCGCAGGCAATGGGTAGGGCTCCGGCAGACCGCCGGAGGGGTGAAACTCCCGTGGAGCTGCGCCAGCAGCCATCCGCTTTTATGCCTTTCACACTGGACAATCAATCATCATATCATGGAGATAGAGGAAACTTTTATTTCTGATGTGGTTTTCTCCTGCCTTGAAAGGGGGAACTATGATGATTACGAACAGCGAATTGGAGGTTATGAGTAAGCAGAATATTGAAACAATCAACAGGAAAGAACTGGCGGATTTATCCGCTATTCACATAAGACAGGATTTGCCCCAGGTCGAAAAAATACTGGACTTCCTGGAGCAGATAAAAAATCCTTACTGCTTTCTCTGCGGGGATGTTCCCGTGAGAGTTTGCTTCACTGATGACGGCCCGAAGCTCGGCCAAACCCTGGAAAATTATTTTATTCGCATAAAACAAGGCTGACATTTTACCAACAGCGCGGCATAATAGTATTGTGGTTATGCGGGATTGGAGGGTAAGATGGCACGCATACGAAAATCGCAAGCGGATGGAAAATCCACATTAAAGAAAGTTGTTTGGTATATTGCACTCTATATCCGTCTTTCTAAGGATGATGGAAATGATGAAAGTCTCAGTGTAACAAATCAGAAGAAAATTCTCACGGAGTATGTGGAGAAATTTTTTCAAGGGGAATACGTCATTGTTGACTACTATGTAGATGACGGACGAACAGGAACGGACCATGACCGCCCCGATTTTCAGCGCATGATACATGATGTGGAGTCGGGAAAAGTCAACTGTGTTATCTGTAAAAACCTGGCCCGTGCTTTCCGTAACTATGCAGACCAGGGCTATTTCCTGGAGAACTATTTTCCTTTGCACGGCACCCGCTTTATTACCCTTGGCGAACCAAAAGTGGATACATACCTGAACCCCGAAGCGGTGAACGGTATGGAGGTTCCCATAAACGGGCTGATGAATGACCGTTTCGCCTATTCGACTTCCAGCAGTGTAAGGCGGACCTTTGACACCAAACGCCGCAACGGTGAATTTATCGGTGCTTTCGCCCCCTATGGATATGAGAAGCACCCTACTGATAAAAACGCTCTTGTCATTGACGAAGAAGCGGCTCAGGTGGTACGGGATATTTTCCAGTGGTTTGTATATGGTGATGGGAGTACGGAAACTGTCGTGGATGAAAATGGAGTGGAACAGGAAGTCTTGAAAGGCAGTATGAGCAAGGAGGGAATCGCCCGCAAGCTCAATGAAATGGGTGTACCCAATCCCACGCTGTATAAGGTGAAAAAGGGATACAGGTACAAAAATCCCCATGCTAAAGAAAATGATGGGCTCTGGATGGGAACTTCCGTTTCAAGGCTTCTGAAAAACAAGGTCTATGTTGGAACAATGGTACAGGGAAAGCAGCGGGTTATCAGTTACAAGGTGCATGATATGGTGAATGTTCCCGAAGAAGAATGGTATCAGGTGAACAATACCCATGAGGCCATTATTCCATTAGAACTCTTTGAAAAATCCCAGGAGCTTCACGCAAAGGATACACGGACCGCACCGGGCAAAACGGAAACCTACTTATTCTCAGGTTTTCTCAAATGTGCGGATTGCGGAAAGTCCATGACCCGCAGGGCGTCAAATGGTTTTGTGTACTACAACTGTTCCACTTACAAGAGGAAATCAAAGGACAAATGCACCAAACACACTATGCGGCTTGATGTACTGGAAAAAACGGTTCTGCTGGTTATCCAAAAGCATATTGAGCTTGTGGAAAGCCTGGAGGAAGTGCTTAACAACATCAATCAGGCGCCCGTTGTTCAGACAAAATCCACTCGGTTAGAACATCTTTTGAAACTCCGTGAACAGGAGCTTGAAAAAACCGAGGACTTAATATCAGGGCTCTATATGGACTGGAAGAACGGTGATATTACCCGTGGACAGTACCGAAAGATGAAAGAGAAGTTTGAACAGCAGGAAGAACAGCTAAAAGAGGTCATTGAGCACATCCGGGATGAAATCGGCACAATGGAAAGTGGGATTACTTCCGACGACCCGTATCTGCAAGCGTTCCTGAAGCATAAAAATATTCAAGAGCTTTCGCAAGGGTTATTGGTGGAATTGGTAAATACCATCTTTATCCATGAGAACGGAGAAATCACGGTACAATTCAAGATGGAAAACCAGTACAAACGCATTATAGACTTCATTGAAAACAACAAATATTCATTAACAGTGGTGGAGAATAAAGTAGGTTGATTTTAGCCGAAAAGAAATTCTCTATATTTTAACCGAACTGTTTGAGCATAAATTATCGGCTCCACGGGTGCAACAGGTGCAACTGGTCCCACCGGACCGGCTGGCCCTGCGGGTGCAACAGAACCCGTTATTTAAGGAAAACTGCGCCGTAAACGGTATATTTCGGCCCATCGATTTTTTATTGCGTGACGTAAGATCCAAGCGGCTTATCCATTTCAAACGGCTCGATTTTTTCATTCTGTTCTCCGTCCAGATATAGTATGCTTTTTTTGATTTCCATGAAAATGTTTCAACTGGCTATCACCCTTTGAGGTCTTTTCGGGAAATCTGCTGCATTTCGCTTGATCATTTCCGGTACTAACGATGCAGCAAAAGAGCGGCCTGATCCTCGGATAAAAACCGTATCAATCATCTATCGGACATGCTTTCTTTATGACTCTTTTCCGGTCATACACCGTCCAATGCTCTGCAAATCGTACGCTCCGCGGGAGAATTCCCGAACGATTTGTCCGCCGTACATTACGCCGATCCGGTCGCTCAGTTCCACCAGTTCCTCCAGCTCTGTGCTGATCAGCAAAATCGCACAACCTTTTTCTTTTGCGCAGAGCAGCTGCTCATGGATATATTCCACCGCGCCGATATCCACCCCTCTGGTCAGATGAACGGCAATTAGCAAGCGCGGATTGGTCTCGAGCTCGCGCGCCACAATCAGCTTTTGCTGATTCCCACCCGACAGAGCCTGTGCCGGCGTATGAACGCTGCCCGTACGAATCTGGTACCGGTTCAGCAGATCGGCCGCAAATGCGTCTGCTTTTTTCCACGACAGGAAACCGAACCGGCTTTTCATAGACCTATTCCGATAGGTATGAAAGATCAGATTCTCACTCACGGAAAAGGGCATGACCAGCCCTACCCGCCGCCGGTCCTCCGGAATATGTGCTACTCCCAATTCCAGAACTCTGCCCGGGGAAAGTGATTCGGTCCTCATTCCTTCTATCCAAACCGTACCGCCGACCGGACGGGTCAGCGAAGCGATGCACTGGGCCAGCTCGTTCTGCCCATTCCCATCCACACCCGCAATCCCATAAAATTCCCCGGCGCGGACCTGCAGGTTGACATCGTTTACCGCGGCACGGCCTTGGGAGTGATGATTAACGTAAAGGTGTTCCACTCGTAAAACTTCATTTCCAAGAGATTTTCCGAAAGAATCCCGGGGCTGTGTAAGTTCTTTGCCCACCATCATGCGTACCAGTGTATCCGGATCACATCCCTGGGCGGAGATAGTGCCTACCACCCGGCCGGCTCTGAGCACAGTAATGGTGTCGCTGACGCTCAAAACCTCCTGAAGTTTATGCGAGATAAAAATAACGGAACCGCCTGCACGTGCAAATTCCCGTACGAATTCCAGAAAATCTTCGGTTTCAGGCGGTGTGAGCACGGCTGTAGGTTCATCCAGAATCAAAACACGACAGTCGTACAGCAGCGCCTTGATAATTTCGGCTCTTTGCTGTTGACCGACCGACAGATCACAGACTTTAGCGGACAGATCGACGCTGAAATGATACCGCCCGGCCAGCGTTTCAATTTTTTTTTGGATCGCGGCCGGAGAGAAGACCCACCCGGTATCTTTTCGGTTCATCGCCAGAACCATGTTTTCCAGCACCGTGAGGGCGGGCACCAGCATAAAGTGCTGATGCACCATACCGATTCCGTTTGCGATCGCATCTCTTGGGGAGCACAGGCGTACCGTTTTCCCGTCCACCCGGATTTCCCCGGAGTCCGGACGGCAGGAGCCGTACAGAATATTCATCAGTGTACTCTTTCCTGCCCCGTTTTCGCCCAGCAGAGCGTGAACACTGCCTGCGGATACAGAAAAGGAAATGTCGTCGTTCGCAACCACAAGCGGGTACCTTTTCGTGATACCGCATACCTCCAATACAGGTTCCAATCCCTCGCCCCCTTTTCGTCTATTTTTCAGAGGGAGCCGAGGCTTCGGCAGCCAGTGAATTCACATCGATTTTCCCCTGCGCCAGCTGTTCGGAAAGCTCCCGGAGCCCTACTTTCTTCTCTTCTGTGATCCGGTCCTCATAAACTCCCGTAAAGTCGCTGAGATAGATTGCCTTTTCCGCAATGCCAAAACGGTATTCTTTTGCTTCCAGCTTGCCCTGCGCTGCAAGGTGCCCGGCTGCAACAATTGTCTGGCTCAGATCCTGCATCACATTGACAACAACGCTGTTCGGACCCGCGGCAAGCTGATCTCCAATTGCGCCGACATTCATCACACCTCGCTCTTCGCAGGCTGTGATGGCTCCCAGACTCGCGTGATCGGCATTCTGTGACAAAACGTCCACCCCCTTGTCGATCACAGACAGGGCGTTTTCCTTGACCTTGGCAGCATCCTCCAGTGTGCCACTGTACACCATATTCAGCTGAATCTTCGGCTCGATATACCTGGCCCCAGCCTCAAACCCGGCCACCGTCTGTTTCATCGGCGGGTTATCTGTGCCCGTGATCAATCCGATATTTTTATTTTCACTCAGCACGGCACAGGTAGCCCCCAGCAAAAAGCCAAACGCCGTATTGTCGATGGCCGTGGCGGAAAGGTTCGGCTCCGCAACCTTCGTACCGTTTGAAATACAAAAGTAGGTATTCGGGTAATCCTTGGCCACAACGGCGGCCGCGTCGCTGAATTCATAGCCGTGGCCGATGATTAATTTATAGCCCTGGCTGGCATACCCTCGGAATACCTGCTCACAGTCGGATGCCTTAACGCTTTCGCTGTATTTGATTTCGGCCCCCAGCTCCTCGTGAAGCTGCTCAATAGCACTCAGCGCAAGAGAAGACCATCCCTTGTCATTGACGGTGCCGGGCAGGATCAGTGCGATTTTCAGCGCTGCGCCATTGTCTCCCCCGGTGGAAGCGGTCTGTGTTGTCTGCCCGCAGGATGCGGCGGAAAGGCACAATATGCAGGCCATCAGCAAAGCGACGATTTTTTGTTTCATACAACATTTCTCCTATCCAAATTTCAGTTTCAATGTTCTTGCGGATAAAACACACCCAGCGCGGCAGGGGAAGAATCGGTACGGACAAACCCGGCCTGCGCAAAAACAGTGAGTAAATATGGAATCATCAGGATAAACTGGAACGGCACATTGCTGCCCATCGCCTGCAGCCGGTACTGAACCGCCTCGCCCGTACCGTAGAGCAGCACGGCAAGCATGGTGCCGAAAGGCGTGTATCTTCCAAGGGAAACTGCTGCCATCGCAATATATCCCCGCCCATTGGACATGTTTTCAATAAAGAAGTCGAGCTGGCCAAGAGAAAGAAACGCACCGCCTGCACCGATCAGCAGGGCACCCAGAAAACAGCTGAGATACCGCGTACGGCAGACACTGTATCCTGCCGCCTCTACCGCAGCGGGGAATTCCCCTGCAGAGCGGATGCGGATTCCGGCGCGTGTGCGCCGGTAAAAGAAAGAAACGGCTGGTACCAGAAGAAACGCGGCAAATACAGGGAAAGGAAGACCAAACACCACCGACACAAACCGGTCAAGCTTAGGCGGGTTCTGGTTCAGCCCGAACACGCCGCGGCTGAGCGTCGTTGTCAGCCCGCTGGCCAACAGATTGAATGCAACGCCCAGCACCACCTGATTGATCGGCAGACAGACGGCAAACAGCGCGAAAAACATGCCGAAGGCCGCCGTAACAAGCATGGCAAACAAAAAGCCTGCCCAAACGCTGTGAAACGAAAAGGTGCCGATTACCCCGGCAAACGCCCCCACCAGCATCATCCCCTCCGCCGCCATATTGACAATGCCCGACGACTGCATCAGCAGTACGCCCAATGCCACAAACAGAATCGGGGTGGAACAGCGGATCACCGTCATCAGAAAAGCAGTTATCAGCTCCATCAGTCATACCCTCCTTTTCCGCAGAACGGGATATTTGGGCAGCCTGACCAGCATGGACAAAATGATCGCCGCCTGGATCACGTTAATCATTGCGAGCGGAACATGAGTCATCATCTGCAGCATATTTCCGCCGCTGCGCAGCCCGCCGAACAGAATCGCCGCCAGCAGTATCCCAACCGGATGGTTGCCGCCCAAAAGCGCCACCGCAATCCCGTCAAAACCGTATCCTGATGAAAAATCCTGCATCAGGCGGAACTGAACGCCCAGGATTTCCATACTGCCGGCCAGCCCGCCAAGCCCTCCGCTGAGCAGCATGGCAACCATCAGATCTTTTTTTACATTCATGCCCGCGTATCTTGCCGCATCCTGATTCTGCCCCACGAGCCGCATTTCGTAGCCGGCCGGCAGCCAGCGAAAAAAGATTCCGTACACAGCCAGTGCACACAGGGCGATCAGCAGCCCGATATGCAGGCGTGAGCCTTCAAACGGACGGATCAGACGGACGCTTTCATAAACCTGTGCCGACTGGGGATAAGCGCCGCCCGGCTCGCGCAGCGGGCCGCCGGCACAGTAATTGACAAACAGCACCGCGACATAATTCAGCATCACAGTGGTTATAATCTCGCTCGCACCATAACGTACCCTGAGAAAACCAACGATTCCACCCCACAGCGCCCCGCCCAGAAAACCGCACAGCAGCGCCAGCGCCACATGGAGCGCCGCCGGCATTCCCTGAAAATGGATTCCGGCCCATGTGCTGCACAAGGCGCCGATGTAAAGCTGGCCCTCCGCCCCAATGTTGATCAGCCCGCAGCGAAAAGCGAAAGAATAACTGAGTGCCGTAAAAATGAGAGGTGTTGTCTTGATCAGCGTCTCCCCCAGCTGCATCGGACCGCCGAAGGCGCCCTGAAACAGGATGGAATAAGCGGAAATACAGTTTTCTCCCACCAGTACAATCACGGCTGCTCCCACGATCAGAGCGAAAAGAACCGACAAGAATGGCCTTTGCATCTTCTGTAGCCCTTGTTTCAATATTGCCCCTCCCTTTTTGCAAATCGGCTCCCGTTTTTCTCTATGTGAAAACGGGCGGCTACCGGAATTTCCGCAGAGTGTTTCAAGTCCCGCGCTTTTACCGGCAAATGAAAACCAAAATGTTATTGATTTCATCGATGATTTTTCTGGATTTTTCCTTTTTACATTGCTATAATAAAAATGACATAACGTCAATACATCGTTTGGGGTTATTCCCGGCGATTTTACGGAGGCTAGTGGAAATAATGATGCCGCAGTTTGAAAAATCCCCCTATTATTTACAAATACGCGAAAAAATTTTTGAAAAGATTGTTTCGGGCGAATACAAGGCCGGGGACAAGCTCCCTTCGGAGGATGCTTTGGCTTCCGCTTACGGAGTCAGCCGCATCACGGTCAACAAAGCCTTGTCGGAGCTGCTCAATCAGGGTCTGCTGACCCGTTCGCAGGGACATGGAACCTTTGTCAGCAAGCTGAGAAAAGAAGGGAAATCCAGCGATATTCTTGGCCTCTTTACCTCCATGGAGCGAAAAGGCTTTCGTATTTCCTCCCAGGTGCTGGAGCAGAAAATGATAACCCCGCCGAAAAGCGTTGCGCAGGAAATGAAGGTTCCGGTATCGCGCGAGCTATTCTATCTGAAACGCCTGCGCCGTGTCAACGGGCTGCCGATCGTCCTGCAGTCAACCTACATTGCACTGGGCACAGCCGGTGAACTGCTTAAAGAAGATTTTTCCACTCAGTCGCTCTACCAGACGCTGCGCAGCAAATATGACTGCATTATCACCCGGGCGGTCGACCGTGTGGAAGCTTTGATTCCCGACGGAGAAATCTGCCGGATGCTGGAACTCCCCGCAGAGACCCCGGCCCTTTCCACACGGCGCCTTTCCTCCGATCAAAACGGCGTGCTAGTGGAATGCACCAGCAGTATTTACCGAAGCGACCAGTACGAACTGGAAATTGAATACCACGGATAACAGCGCAAAAGACAGGCCACAAACAGGGCCTGTCTTTTTTGATTGAAAGCCAGAAACCCTGCCGGGTCTAATCTAGGCATTTTGCTGCCGGCGGGCGCGAAAGCAAAAGAAACGGGGAAATGTGTCCAAGCAAAACGCGCCTGCTGGCAGCAATTACCTCCCAAAAACCATTTGGGCTTATTGGCAAAGCCGGTTTAACTCGGTACAAAACCGGCGGGTACGCGCCAGCGCTTTCTTATTCTGCGCAGCGGGGAAACTGTCTGTCTTGCAGGCATAAACACTCCCGACAATGTCCTCAACCCCCATATGGTCAAAAGCAATGTCTGTAACACCCTCCAGCACAAGGCGCATATTGACCCATTCTCCGCCCGTTGTGACCAGAAGAAGACCGTGTTTGACCTTATCCGGCGATGAAAGGCTGTTTTTTTGAATATTGCGGGAAGACCAATAGCTCTGCAAACGTGAAATCAGCGTAAACAGCGGCGCGCTCATAATGCCAAAATGCATCGGAGTCGCCAGAATCACCGTGTCGCTGCGTTCAATCTCTTCATAGACCGACTGCATATCGTCCTGAATTGAACAGCCGGCTTTATGAAAACAGTATTTGCAGTCCTTACAGGGTGCAATATTCATCCGGTAAACATCCATTACCCTGACGTCGCCCTCCAGAACAGACTGCGCCTCCTTTACAAGGGCCATTGTTTGGCCGTCCTTTGCGGGTGATCCGTACAAAATCAGGGTTTTCATACCGGGACTTCCTCCTTTTCCATCACCTGTGGCACTTCGTGCATCTCTGCCTCCGGGCGCAGGCTGCTGTCGGGATCGGCTTTTTTCGCTGCAAAGGCCAGCACAAAGAAGAACAGTGCCATGACGACATACAGCATGGAAAAAGTCGGGGCGGCATTGATCATCACACTGGGCGCATGCATCAGTCCAAAGAAGGAGCACCCCGCGCCGACCAGAAATGTTACGCCGGTATTCAGCCATTTGCGGTCGATAATAAAAACGATTGCTGAAACGTAAATCAAGGCAACGCACATGGAGCCCTGTGCCAGAGATTCAAACCCGCTGGGGATTCCAGCGTTCGCATAGTCAGACAGCGTCACGTTCAGATCGGAAGCACCCGCGAATCCGGCCGTAAGCGCCGCATTTTTCGCGGCGGAAACCGCGCTGCCGATTTTGCCCCAGATCAGCTCGAACAGCGGAATGCCGACACCCACGATTACTGCGGGATAGTATTTTTTATGAATCACTTCAAAGGATTGTGCTCCGGTGCAGATACCGGCATAAATCAGCATAACAAGCGTTGCGCCCACAGGGATGATCGCCGTGGCGATCGCTACCAAACCGGTGGCGCAAAGCAGCAAATAAATGATGCCTGTAAACAGCGGGTAGCTGGTGCCGGCCTGCGCTTTTTTCCAGGCGGGATGGCCCCAGTAGAAATTCATGGGGAACGGATTACCAAACAGGGACCCCAGTATGTTCGTTCCGCACAGACCAAGCAGGCAGGTGCGCACTTCATAATTTTCGTCACTCTGCAGAGCCTGCTCGACGGACTGCATGACAGCAGTCACATCCGCAAATACGAAAGCAACGACCAAAGGCAGATAAGTCAGCGCAATTCCAAACACCTGCCCGTTGAGGATGCCAAACTGCGGGAAGGGCACATAAAATCCTACGGTCTGAAACGATTCCTGCAGACCGGCCACACCCATTACCCCTGTGACCCAGGCAATCATGGTGCCAAGGGCGATGGCGACAAACGCCGGAGAAAGCCTTTTCAGGTTTACTCTGCCGAAATAAAAAACAAACAACACAAACAGGGTGGGCACAATCACCCAGGGTGTTGCAAAGCCCTGTCCCAGAGAGGCCAGCACCAGCCACGCCAGCGAACCGCCGACCAGCGCACCCATCAGCGCTTCTTTCGGCACATAGCGCAATATAAAGTTGATGGCAAAGGCGCAGATCAGCATAAAAGCGGAATACAGCAGGCTGGCTGCCACTCCAACGCCCCATGCCGTGATGGCGTCTCCGGTGGAAAAGTACACCGGCACAATAATGGCATTCAGCCAGACAAAAAACGTACCGCCCGAAATGCCGCCCGGCAACGCCGTAATGTTTGGGTTCCCTGTTTTGCGGGCCTGATGGCGCGCATACAGGGTGCTGAACAAAAGCATCAAAAATGCAGCGAAGCCAATAGCGACCACAATTTTACCAAAAACGATTTCTTGAGGCATTTTAAGTACGCCGACCAGTACGCTTACCCCAACCAGGATTTTGGTAAAGCCGTCAAAGAATACGCCGATGGTTGCATCAAAATCTCCGCTTTTGACCCAAGGGATAGAAATCTGCTGTTGATTGCTGTTCATGATGATTCCCTCCTGGCTAATTTAGTGATGACGGATAGTGAAAGAGATACCTGAAATATTGAAAATACTCATTATAGACATGCTCCTGCAACAGCTGCATATGCGGATGGAGCTCCGAGGAAAATCCCTTTCCCGCTTTGCCGATGGTCATGGTGTCACCGCCGCCGATGTACACCCCCGACTGATTCAGGAAGAACTCATCCATCAGCCCCTGCGTAACCAGATAATGGGCATACCCGGGGGATTCGACGAGAAGCCTGCGGATTCCTAAACCGCGTAGCGCGCGCAGGACAAGCGGCGTATCCGGCATGGAGTTTTCCCCGCTGACCAACACATGGAGCTGCGTTTCCCCGCCCCTTGGCAGCCACAGCTTGAGTTCTTCCTCCGGCTGAGAAGCATCCGCCGAAGAAATTTCTCCGGCAAAATGAGCTCTAACATACTCCAGCCCCTGCGGGGAGGTAACGAACACCACGGGGATCTCTCTGCTGCGCAGGAGTGCATGGTCCAGTGGAACATCCCTTGCGTCGAGCGACATGACCAGATTCAGAGGGTAACGGGGATACCGGGCCCACAAGCGATCCCGCTGCATGCCGGCGTCCAGACAATACATGGCGTAATCCGGGTCTGTTTTTAAAGAATTGCCGCCGATGAGCGATGCGTCGCCGACTGCACGCAGGGCGTTCAGCAGCCAAAAATCCGTATCGCGTCCCGCCCCGCCCCGTTCGTTTTTTGCCGCCACATAGAAAGCGCTCGGCTGGTCGGCATAGGCCATTCTGCCGTCGACGGACATTACAAACGACGCGTACAGATACGGCCTTTCCTCCGGTGCCTGCGGAAAGCGCAGCGGCTCGCCGTACACCTGCTCCACAATAGGAGACGGAACCGGGATCTCCCGGAAGGTTTCCAGATCCTCACTCCGATAAATCGAACGGATTCTGATCTGCTCATAGTCAAACGGTACTGTGTTCAAGGGTTCCCCTCCTTTTGTCCGGCCAGGGCCTTATCCCAATCCATCAGATGCTCGTACATCACACGGTGGGTATGATACAGCTCATCGTAAATGCGGGCATTTTCCGGATTGGGAGAGATCACACGGTTATTGCCAAACCAAACATCGGTCAATACGGAATACTCCCCGATTTCTCCGCTGCCGTACAGAGCGAGAAACGCAATGCCGAGGGCGGTGGAGCTTTTGGGATTGATTGAAAGCTCGCTTCCCAGCACATCTGCAATCAGGCCGCAGACCTCGGGGGAATTGGCTCCTCCGCCGAATACATTGATCTGCCGGATCGGCAGGGACAGCGTTGAAATATTATAGCGGGCATTGAATGCGATCCCCTCCAGCATGGCACGGTACATATGGAACCGGCTGTGCCGCCCGCGGTAACCAAGCATAAATTCGGAATCCGGGCCGAAAAAGGAATTTGCCGTTTGCAGCTTGTAATGCGGAAAATACCACAGGCCTTCCGCCCCCGGCTCGATCTGATTCATCAGCCGATCCATCTCGCCCCAATCATCATAGCGGAACGCTTCTCTCAGGTGGGAAATGCTCTCCCCAAACGAAAGGATGCGGCCCACAAAATGCCCCCTTCCCGGCCCGTAATGAGGCACGGCCGTATACTCGCGAGGACTTTTTTCGGCGTAAATCACCGTTGCGGAGGTGCCGAGGTACAGCATCAGATGCGCTTCGTTATACGCGCCTCCGCCCAGCATGGAGGCAAAGGTATCTCCTACTCCGGCAATCACCTTTGTTTTGGTGGAAAGGCCGGTTTCTGCTGCAGCCGTGCTGGAAACGGTACCCAAAACCCGCACAGCGGGCGACGGCTCCGGCAGCAGCTCCGGCGAAAGCCCGAATTCCTCAAGGGCTCCCCTTTTCCAGCTCAGCGCCTCTTCGTCGAACACACCGCCGACCATGCAGGCCGCATCATAGTCGATTGCGGGCACACCGGTCAGGTGGTAAGCGAGAAAGCCGTGCGGAACAAATACCTTCCATGTTTTTGAATATGCCTGCGGCTCGTGCTTTTGGTACCAGAGTAGCTTGGGGAGCAGATGCCCGTGAGAAACCGGAGAGGGAAGAACCCGGTTGCACAAAGCGACTTCTTCGACCGCGCGGGTATCGGTATGCAGGATCGCCTGATGAACCGGCTCTCCCCGCGAATCCACCGGGCATAGGGCCGGAATCAGCCCTGTGACGCCGATCGTCAGAATTTCTTCGGGAGAGGAGACAACCGACAGGAACTGTCCGGCCGCCTCGCAAAACTCCCACCACCACAGCTGCATCGATTCTTCCTGATAGCCCGGCTTTGCCACCTCTATGCCGTGCTCATGCTGATACCGGGCCACCACATTCCCCCGCAGATCTACCAGCACAGCCTTCGAGCTGAGGGTACCAATATCAAACCCCATCGAATAGCCTTTCAAGACTGCTCCTCCTTTTCCATCAGCACCACCGCGCGGTAAGAAGACTCTTTCGGAGCTTCATAGAGCGCATCCTTCAGTTTTTTAAACGGGAAGCGCGAGGTAATCAGTCTTTCCAGATGAAGAGACCGGTCCGCCAGCAGACGGGAAGCGATTCGGATACTTTCCTTCGTATGTTTGGTGACTCCCGTCACGGTAATTTCACGATAATGAAACAGCTTGGGATCCAGAGTGATCAGGTCCTCGGCTTTGGTGCCCCCGTAAATGACGAGCGTTCCGCGAATGGCAAGCGATTGAATCGCGGTTTCGATGGCCGCCTTTCCCCCCGCCGTAAAGAATGCCTTTTCCACACCCCGCCCTTCGGTCAGCTTCTGAATCTCTTCGGCCACATTTTCCGTCAGGGGGTCGAACACGTAATCAGCACCGAACTCAAGCGCCTTCTCCCGGCGCAGCGCGCTCGGTTCGCTGACGATGACCGTCAGCCCGCGGTGCTTTGCCAGGAGCACATGCAGGGCTCCCATTGTTCCCGCCCCGCAGACCAGGGCAAAATCGCCCGGGCACACATTTGCCATATTCAGGCTGTGCGTCACGCAGGAAAGAGGTTCGCCAAGCGTCGCGGTTTCAAACGGAATATCATCGTCGATCCGATACACTTCGTAGCCTTTGGCCAGAAAATGCTCCGCAAAGCCGCCGGGGCCGTCCGCCTGTGGAATCTTGCGCACATCCTTTGCGTTTTCACACTGATTGTCGTATCCGCGGCGGCAGTAGTAGCATTCCCCGCAGCGGGCCAGACTGAGCACGATCACCTTATCTCCCGGCACGAGCTTCTGCGCTACCGCAGAACCCACCTTTTCCACCACACCGCTGATTTCGTGCCCCCCGGCAAAGGGAAAGCCCTTCGACCTCCCATAAAAATAGCCCTGTTCAAAGGTGCAGACACCGACCGCCCTGACCTTAACCAGCACCTCATCCTCCTGAATGGGCGGAAGCTCCACATCAACAAACTCAATTTTTTTCGGTTCCGGAAAAATAGCTGCTTTCATAACCGAACTCCTTTCCTCTTTTCTGAAATCAAAGCCGGCATTTTATTTTACACTTTGCAGAATCTCATACGCTTCCTCCGCGCCGGCGTTCTCGTGAACAATCGCGGCCAGAGCGCGCGTCATACCCACAGTATTCCCTGCGCCCCAGATATTGCGGCCGATTGCCACGCCGCTGGCCCCCGCGTCCATCGCCTCGCGGATTGAAGCGAAGAACTCCCTGACATCGTCCGTTTTGGCTCCGCCGAGAACGATCAGAGGGACAAACGTTTCTTGAACGACACGTTCGAAACCCGGCGCAAAGCCGATTTTCATAAAGTCGCACCCGATTTCGCAGGCGATCCGCGCGCCGCGGGCAATATGATCCAGCGTTTTCAGCTCTTTGCCGGAATCGAAGCCGCCGGGAACCGCTTCCGCGCATACCGGCATCCCCATTTCATCGCACTGCTGGATGGCGTGTGACAGATGCGGATAAGTCGGCTCTTCCACTCCCTGCCCCTGACCGACATTGATCATGACAGCATCGGCCCCCATGCGCAGCGCATATTCCGCATCGAACGCGATTCTGCTGTCGTGACCCACCCCCAGATAGGTAGGCGGCAGATCAAGACGGGCAATATAGCCGATTCCCGACAGCTCCGCGGCAAACCGACGCGCCACGCCAAAGTTGACCAGCGCCGCATCCGCGCCGCCTGCGACAATCTGCTCTATGGTCTTCCCGGGATTCTCCAGTCCGGCGGAGGCCCCGTTGAAGGTTCCGTGGTCCATTGCGACCACCAGTGTTTTTCCGTCCTCCCTGAAAATCCTTTTCATTCTTCTTATCTTGTCCATTACTCCGTCTCCTCTTTCTATGAAGTCATGTGTGCGTTTTTATTCTGCGTCATATCGCATGCGATAGCGAGTGTAGATAAAATGCGGACTGTGCATGTGTATGGAGAGAATTTCGGAGTGCGGGTGACGAAACGACGGAAAGGACTCCGCCATGGTGCCGATTCCCGTGGCTTTGCCGCCCACAAAGATGCACGAGGTCGTAATGAAAATCTCATCCAGCAACCCCTCACGCATCATCAGGTGGCAATAAGAGGGGGATTCCACCAGCACCCGCTTCATCCCCATCACGCCAAGCACAGCCATCATCTGTGCCGCGTCGGTTTCTGTTCCCTCGCCGGTCTCCAAAACGGCAATTTTGTCCGGGTTTTCCTGAATCATCCGTTGAATTTCACGCCTGTTTTCCTCACTGTCTGCTTTGGGAAGTAAATAGTAGCGGTATGGGATCTCTTCCACAAGCGCTTTCAGCCCGCTCGGTGAAGTGACGATCAGGAACGAGACTTCGGGGCAATGAAAAACCTCATTTTCATATGGGATACCTCTTCCGCTGCGGGTAACCACCACCGTGCGGGGCGCTTCGCTCATTCCCGCCGCGCGCCGAGCCTTTAACAGATCCGGATCATATGTACTGCCAGAATAGGTCGGCTCTTTGACCATGGTACCGCTGCCGATGATAATGCCGTCACAGTTGGCGCGCAGCAGGTTCAGCATCCAGAAATCCGCGTCTGCCCCCGTTGGGTCAAGTAAATTCTTCTTTGCGATCAAAGGTCCGACCTCGTCATCCTCAAATGCGATTTTTCCGTCAATCGACATCACATAAGAGGCGTATGCCAGCGGACGCTCCGCAGGCATCTCTCGAAAAAGCAATGGTCCGTAAATTTCATTTGCCTTTTCACTGGGAACCCCTTTTTTCCCGTATTCTTCCGGAGGAATGTTTTCGTAAATCCGCTGCAGGCGAATTGCACTTTTATCAAAAGTGATTTGCGGAATGGCCATTTTTAAACCCCCTATTGTATAATTGTATATACGTATATATTACTGTTTTTTTATTATAACACTGTCGGTCAGATTCATCAAGTAAACTGTAAAATAATGATTGTTTTTGTATGTTTGCACAACATTAAATTTCTTATTTCGCGATTTCAGCAAATAAAATTTTCGAATTTTTCTCTTTTGAATAACAAACTCACATAGAATTCATGCATTTTTATGTGCAGCGGACTGTACAGCTATTATACTGGGCCTGGCTCTTTGTTTTATATCAGCACGGCATTTGTGGCGAGATGTCTTTTTCTAGAGAAGTATATAAGGCTCTAGAAAGCCACACGAGACCCAATGACAATTTTTGAAATTTTTATCGATCACCACACTAACCACTCCAGAATGAACAGTCATCATAAAGTCCCATGCATTTCTCCAATGCTGCTGTTATTCTGCTCCTGTTTCTGCGGCTGCCGGGCATGCTGATTTTCCTGCAACAGAACAGCACCCTCTGATGCGTTTTTTTCCTGCATCAGAGGGTGCTGCGTCATTCTTCTCTTTCCTTTTTGCGATTTTGTAACGACTTTGAGTCTGTCTGAGCTGTCTTGTTCAGAAAACGGCAGAGGACAACCTTCGAGCTACTCCCTGACGTTTTTCTCATAGGACAATCGGAAAAACTCATAAACATAGGAAGAAAGAGGCAACAATGAATGCAAAAGCGCATATCGGTATCAGACCTTACAAACATCAACATCGAAAACAGTTAAAAAGGAGGATTTGCTTGACGTAATGGGTTTCACATTCGATAGTACGGTGCCGCAGGAGCAAAGAGCAGCCCGGATAACAGCGGCAGTTAAAAATCCTTCCTGTTTTCGCGTGGGAGATATGGACAGAAAGCCGGAATGCCCGGAGGACACTCAGCCTTTTAGAACACCTTTATCGCCTTCCTAAAACATAAGAAAAGCGCCCTGTGAAGCCGGTTTACAGGCCACGGTACCATTGTTCGCATGACGCAAAACAGAACACTCTATTGCAATTTGCTTGGAAGGAGGAAACATGGCACGCACCAAAAACAGAGGTATGGAGAAAACGACATCTATACCGAATATAACCGGTCTTACAGAACCCGTTATTTAAGGAAAACTGCAAAAACCACTATTCTATGTGGGATAAGGGGAATATTAAAATAGCAGCTATCAGATTACACGGGATATCACCCGGGTTGACAAGATGGGCTGTATCTCGGTATCTGGATAGCATTGGGGCAAGTTCGAGCCATCGCCAAAATCTCCATTCCCTTACGAAATAAGGAGCGGGAAAAATTTCTTGCTTATATTTTAAAAGAGCTTTATAATAAATATAAACTTTCACATGGATGCGCTGGTTTTCTTTTCTAATGGTGGAAACGATGTGGGGCCTGCGAAAACTCGATATTAGTTTGATGCCGGATGTCACGAAAATGGTTGATTATCTTCTTCTCAGTGTGGACAAACTATCCCCCACAGATGTTTTGAAGTATCGATTCATAGATGGTTTCTGGCTGGCAATCCACTCCTTTGGAACCGAGCCAAAATTGAAGGTGTACTATTTGTCCGATAGGCCGAAAACGGAAAAGAACAAGAGCTCGACCGATTGAACCATTTAAAAAAGAGAAATGGTTCATTGACAATTAGTTAAGGAAAATGGCTCAAATAACCAAGGGGTGTGGAGTTATGAATATTATTCTGTTGTCCGGCGGTTCGGGGATGCGGCTTTGGCCGCTGTCAACCGGCGCCCGTTCGAAGCAATTTTTGAAGCTTTTGCAGGATGAGAACGGCAGACCGGAATCAATGGTACAGCGGGTTTATCGTCAGCTTTTGGATGCCAAGCTGGAAGCGAATCATATTCTGATGGCAACCGCCGCTACCCAGCAACAAGCGATCCTGGGGCAACTTGGGAATCAGATTGAAATTGTCACGGAGCCGGAGCGTAGAAATACTTTCCCCGCCATAGTGCTTTCTGCTGCTTATCTATATTTTGAAAAGAAATGTTCTCCAGAAGAGGTAGTTGTGGTCATGCCGGTGGATACCTATACGGAACCGGCGTATTTTGATATTCTGCGCCAGATGGCGGAGACTGTCGGCAGCAACTTCGCCGATTTGGTGCTGATGGGAATCAAACCATGGGAGCCTTCTGAAAAATACGGTTATATGCTTCCAAAATCCGGACAAGCAGCCGGGGTAAGCCAAATCGATCGATTTGTGGAAAAGCCGGCTACGAATGTTGCACGGGAGATGATTGCGAGCGGCGCTATGTGGAACGGCGGCGTATTCGCCTTTCGGCTTGGGTACTTGATGAAGATTGCCGAAGCGGCAATTCATCCGGTCAGCTTTGAGGATATCCGACACCGATACCATGAGTTGACCAATGAAAGCTTTGACTACGCTGTGGTGGAAAAAGCCAAATCTGTTGCTATGATCCCTTTTGATGGACTTTGGAAAGATCTCGGTACATGGAACTCTTTAACGGAGGAGCTCTCTACAAACCAAATTGGAAAAACTTTTATGAGCGAGGATGTGCAAAACACTCATGTCATCAACAAGCTGGATATTCCAATTGTGACAATAGGCGCCAGCAATCTCATTGTGGCAGCCAGCCCCGAAGGAATTCTGGTTGCGGACAAGGAAAAAAGCGCTTCTCTTAAGGAATATGTTCCCCGCTCCCGGCGTCCTATGTACGAGGAACGCCGCTGGGGCGAATATCGCGTGATTGACAGTACCGAGCTTTCAGACACCAAAAGTCTGACGAAGCATCTGTTTGTCAAAGCCGGCGCAGCCATCAGCTATCAGCGGCACGCTATGCGCGATGAAATATGGATCTTAATCGATGGCGTGGGCGAGCTGGTGATTGACGGACAAAGAAAGCCGGTCGGCCGCGGGGATGTGGTACAGATTGAGAAGGACTGTCTGCACGCACTTTTGGCCATTACGGATATCCAAATGATCGAAGTGCAGATCGGTACAGAGCTTACCGAAACAGACATAGAACGCTTTGACTGGGATTGGTGAGTATTATCGATCGGAATTCGTGAAGATTTTGCCATATAAAATATAAGGGCTGCAGCAAAATGAAAATTGCTGCAGCCCCCATTTTTTATATTCTAAAGATGGTCGCGATTTCGCCAAATCCTGCCAGGGCCGCATACTGCGATAGAATCTTTTCAACAAACACCTCGTCTATTTTCAGTTGCACCTTTCACTTTTCCGTGGCACGTGTTTTTTGTTTGTCATACCTTAAAGCACATGAAAAACGGAGCCATTGCGCGTGCTTTTACACTCGCTTTGGCTCTGCTTTTTTCGGCCTGGTTTACTGCAGCTCCTCTACTCAGGCAGACTATCTGCCGTTGTCATCATTGTTGAAATCAACCTCGACGTCGTCGGGTGCCTCTTCCGAAGACCTTCCGGCATCCTTGTTGATCGTTTCCATCTTCCTTTTTGCCTCCTCGAAGCGGCGGGGCGTTCTGGAAACCTTAATGATTAAGAGAATAATGATTAAGAGAAGAATCGAAATGGCAAGCAGTCCTCCCCGGGAAATACCCGTTGCCCGGACAATTTTACCGAGGAAACGATCAATGCTGAACGGAAGATTTTCCGCCGTCTTACCAACGGTGCTGTCGGCAGCCGTAACGTTTGTCACTGCCTTTTTTCCATCAATCAACGATATCGTACCGCTCAGTTCATTCAAGGTTTTGCGTTCCGAAATGAACTCCTTTAGAATACCCTCCATACCGGATGGGCAGGTGACGACATACACCTTTCGATAGAAGTTCCAGGGAGAACGCACCACCTGTATGATAATTTTATTTTGCAGCGCTTCTGCCGAAACCACAGGATCTTTGGAAAGCGCAAAGCCGTCTTTCTGCGGAACAACACTCAGAAGATCGGAGATTTCTTTCGGAATTTGAATGTTGTCATTGGTACCGAGGATTAAAATATCGGAAGACTCTTTCTGTTTGGAGTCCAGATTATTGGCGTACTCCCAGCGGTATGCACCGGAATTTTGTCCCGCTCGGCAAACCAACCCGGCCGCGACTTCCATCATTGTCTGAGACGTATTTGGGGGAGCACAGAGAATCGCCGTTGGCCAGCTTTCATCCGAAGGTTCTCCAAAGCTTAGAAGCGGCTGAATGGTGGGAGGAATTCCGGCATCCCCCGGTTGAAAGTAAACGACAGAATCTTTGTCGATCACCGTCCACGCAACATCATAATAATCCTTCGAGCAGTCTATCTTTCCCAGATAGTTGTAGCACTCCACCTTGACATCAAAGGAACTTTTATCCAGCGCTGAGGGTGGAATTTTCACCTTGATGGAGCCAACCTCCGCGTTGGAATCCGAAAGCTGAATACTGTCGACCGCGGCTCCGTCCACATGGACGGTAAGCAGGGAAGTATCCCCCACAAGTGCCTTTGAATGACGGAAATGAATCTCCAGATAAGAATCCGGCCCGCTTCGAACACCCTGCGGCTGCTTCAGCGTGTAGTTGACCTCCTGATGGAATGCTCCCGCCAGACTGGCGGTATCGTAGCCAAAATCAGAGAGCTTGTAATACCCGTCCTCATTTTTAACAAACCCTGTTCCGATATTACGCAGATCGGTAGAGATTACGGCGGTGCCGCCAGAAAGCTGTGCGAGATAATCCCTATGAGTGAAGAAGGCTGCCGTTTTGGACAACCCCGCTGCATCCGCTCCGTAAAGAGACAAGTCACAATACTGATTGTTTCTTGCAATAGAAAGATACCCATTCTCCCCGTTTAAGGACGGTATCGCCGCCATATCCCGGGGCTTTTGTGAGCCAAGCCCGATACGAATCCGATTTTGCTCTGTTGTGGCGGAGCCGTCCTGCGACACGACAAAACCGACGGTGCTTTTTGACGGATACGCCGCACCGATGGCAGAAGCGGCAGTCAGCATGGCAGAGCGGACATCCGAATCCCCTCCGGACGGAAGAATAAACTCGGCGGCGAGTCGATCGCCCTGATCTACCTTGTCGAACATATAGGGCAGCGCGGTACCGAGAATCGGATCCCCCATCCGCAGAACGTCCAAATTCAGCCGGGACGTTGTCTCCAGCCTCACCCAGTTAGCGGGGTTATCAATATCGGCGCAATCGCCAAGAATGGTGCGCTGCGCGGTTACGATCCGAAGCTCATTGAGCGAACCGTCTGTCTTCAGACTCTTTGCTGGGATGGGCACAGTCCACATCCCCCCCTGCTTTTTCACAATATCTAAAATGCGTGCGGAAGCAATCTGCTCATTCCCCAGAAACAGCGTTACTGTGGAGCGGTCATCGATCAGCGTCTCCGCAGCGGTCATACCCAGGGAAAGGCTGCATTGATCGCCAAGACTGGTGCCATTTGGTATTCGAAACCAAAACGAAGTGCTGTTGCGCGGCAGATTCAAGGACTGCGGCTCGTCAAACAGAGGAGCCGAAAGCTTTTGCGCGTCTGCGTAAGGCGCCGCTGTTTCGGGAGCGGCATAGACTGTGCTTGCTCCGGAAAACAAAAGAACAGCTGCTGTCAATACGGACAGAAAACGAGATATTCTCTTAATGCGATTTCGTTTCATGCAATGTCCCCTTACTTTTCAATGAATTACTTGACACACTTTCTTCCTTCCTGTTTCTGGCCTGTTCTTCGATCAGCAGTTGTTCAATGTATTGCTCATGATCAACGTCAGAATGCTCCGTCAAGCCATGGTGGGTCTTTTCCCAATAATGAGGCTTTACGATCAATTGGAACAACGCCTTGTAGGCCGCGACACTCATCAAAACCCAGTACAGCGGGGTCAGCAATCCCGACCGAATCAGTCCGTAGGAAAAAGGCTGATTCTTCTTAATCGCACAATCGCGGATGACATAATACGTACCGACGATATTCATGTAGACGAAGATAAAGTTGCCAAGAATCAGCTGAATCACTGAGATATAGTAAATCGGCCCCGGGAAAAACATCTGTACCCAAAAGGGCTGAAAGATCAGCCAGACCACCATCAGCCCCCAGAAGATGGGGTTGAGCAGCGGAAGCAGTGGAGTTCCCAAAATCATGGCCAGATACCCTAGCATTCCCCGAAATCCTATCTGGCGGTAAAATTTAACCGGCTCACGCATATGTACGAAGAAGGTCTGCATATAGCCCTTGATCCAGCGCGAGCGTTGGCGAACCCAGTTATTGACGTCGCTGTTGGCTTCCTCCCAAGTACGGGAATCCAGAATCGCGGTTTTATACCGATGCTTGTAGAGTCGGATGCCCAGATCAGCATCTTCGGTCACGTTGAAAGGGTCCCAACCACCGACCTGTCTCAAAAAGTCCATTTTAAAGTGATTGGAGGTGCCCCCCAGCGGGATGGGAACATCCATCTGCATAATACCCACCAGCAGCAGCTCAAACCACATGCTGTACTCCTGCGTAAACAGTTTGGTGAGCAAATTTTGCCGGCTGTTAAAATAATTGAGCTTGGCCTGGATACACACATATTCCTTCGGCAGCTTTTGAAAGGCCAAATAGGCTTTTTTCAGTTGATCCGGCTCCGGTCTGTCCTCCGCGTCGTAGATGACTACATATTCCCCTTTTGCCTGCAGCAATCCATAGTTGCAGGCCTTGGGCTTCGTTTGCGGCATAGATGCCGGTACGACGATGGGGGTAAAGTAGCTGGGCAGCCGCATCGCACGAACCAATTCAATGGTTTCGGGGTCATTTTCCTCCAGCAAAATTCGAACGTCTAATTTATATTTGGGGTAGTCGAGATTTTGGATTCTTTTCAAAAGATGAGGCAGCACTTCTTTTTCCTTATATACCGGAATAAGCAGAGTGTATACCGGCAGCTTGGTCTCATCCACGGCGGCTACCTCTTCCGCCGAAAAGCGCAGCTGTGCATTGTGGCGAGCGCCTTTGATTACCATCCAAAATTTCGCGATTGCCATCGCAAGATAGAGAATTTGCAAAACGATCACCAGTGCGAGCAGAGTAACAAACCAGTTTGCCGCCAGCGACACCACAAACACAGCAAGAAGCGCTAACAGCGTAACCAACTGCGGGGTGGTAAAGGTTTCAATGGCGGAGTTTTCCGGCTGTTCATCATAGAGGGCGAACACGCTTCCAAGAATCTCTTCGCGGCGATAAGCCTGCTCCCAAAACCGCAGCCGTTCCGCATTGGTCATCAGAACCTGCTCAATGGGTTTTTCCAGATAAGCTTCAATGTCCTTGACGGCAGCTTCATTCAGCTTGGATTCTACGGCAACAACGGTATACTGCTTTTCTTCGCGAATCACAATGGCTGCGTACCGGTTGGCAAGCCCGTAAGGCAGAGCTTTCACATCTGACAAGCGCACATCGCTTCCCAGCCGGCCTATTTCTCCCTGCGTTGCCAGAGCACGGTATAACTGCTCCTCCGTGACATATTCCAAAAAAAGCAGAATTTCTCCCAAACGCCCGCCGCTGCGCTTTTGGGTCTCCAGCGCGGTGTCCAGTTGTTCCTGCGTAATGATGCCCAAACGCAGCAATTCATCCCCCAGCCGGCCTTTGGGCGCAACACGCTGCGCCAGCGCAGAGTCCAACTGCTGGGCAGTCAGGAAGCCAAGGGAAACGCAGATCGCACCCAATCGTCCGCCATATTTTTTTTGGTAGCGAAGCGCTTCGGCCAATTGTTCACGGTCAATATAGCCGTGGCCGATCAAAACTTCGCCCAACGTCGCCCCGGGACTGGTGAAGATAAAACGAAAAAGCTGTTCTCCGGTGATGATTCCATGATTGACCAGAGTTTCACCCAGCAGGGTGTTCTCCTGCTCTTGCCACAGAAGCGCATCAGCCAACTGTTCCTTGTTGATAAGGCCGGCCCGCACCATTCGTTCGCCTAATCCATGCAGATTTTTCTCCATCCCAACACCTCCCCTTTCATTTCAGCACTTTGTAGATCTTATACCCCTCTATAGAAGTCACCTCTTCACACCATTTCTCCCCATGCCAATAGAGGTTGGGGTAAGCGATATTCAGAGCATCCATATTTCCGTAGCTGCCAATCTGCGGAACAATCACATAATCAATGTTATGCCCCACAGGGTCCGCCACCGCCTCGGCAAATTCCGGTGTACAACTAATCACCAGATTGTCCACGTCATCCACGTTCATAATGGCATAATAGGTCAGATAGGAATCCATCAGAATTCTTTTATCCTGCAGGTGGGTATTAATATAATCCGCAATCTGCTCGGTGTGCGCCGGAACCATGTACAGAGTATCCTCCCTCATCAGGGAAGAATGCTCAAACGCCCAGGCAAAATAGGCGCTGTTAAAGGCCAGCACCGCGCAGAGGATAACCGTGGCTGCCCGTCGCGCCGCCTTTTTCAGCACAGAAAACTGATAGGGCATCCACGCTGCGGCCAGCATCAAAGGATAGCAGAGATACCGCACATAGCCGCCCGACGAGCCCCTGGCGATCATAAAAAACTGAAAGATAGAAAGTCCCAGCGTTACCGTCATCATAACAGCGGTATCGGAGCTCAGGAATGTTCCCGACATCAGCCGTACCAAGAGCAGCCCGGCAAGGACAAACAGAAACGGCCAGATTCTGGCCCACACATAGGATATTGCTCCGGCCATGCCGCCATAGTCGGTGTAATAATCGGAATAGGCATTCATTGAGTAACCAGAGTTCAAAAAATACAAAGGATTCCCGGTAATGGTCCAGTTAAATAAAATCCAGACCAGTACCGTGTAAATGAGCGGCAGAAAGGTAACCCACATCGTTCCTTCCACATAGAAAAATCGTTCTTTCCAGTTTCCTTCCGGGTAATATCTCTGCTCCCTCCGACTGAACAGCATGTGGAGGAGCATTCCAAGCCCCAGAGACAAAGCGAAAGGAATCGCTTCATAGCGGGTGAGGAACATCCCCACACAGCCAACGCCCAAAGCAAGCAGATGGCTGGCCCGCCCCGTCCGCATCCAGAGGGAAAGTGCACAAACAGCTTGTACGGCAAAGGCAGAAGCAATCATTTCTGTCATTCCATTTGCTCCATAAAAAAACATGTAAGGATTGAAGCAGAACAGCAAAGTGATCACGAGGGAAGGCAGACGTTCTACCTTTAGCAGTTCAAATGTACGCAGAAGCGTTTTTCCCTGCCATGCGGCAAAGAATGCTGTTACCACGGCCGCACCGATTCCTTTGGTGACAATGGGCCGCCAAAAATGTGCAAGCGCCACAAAGGGAAGTTGTAATACACTGGGCAGCGGATTCCACACAAGGCCCATGGAGGTGAAGCGATACGGTTTGCAAAACAGCACATAAAACGCATTGGCAGTGCGGCTTACGGCGTCTCCGAGAAGAACACCCTTAAAATAGCCTAAATATACGCCATAGGTAAATTCAGCAAGAAATATCAAAGCAAAGACGATTCGGTCAATACGAATCTGACGGGGAGCCGCGTGTTTCGGTTTGTAAAACAGTATGTTCTCTCCCTCCTATCCTCAATAATGACCTTCTGGACATACAATATTGTAACATAACTGCGAAAAAAATTCGACAGCAACTTAAGGACGAAAAAGATGGCAAATGCCGGCAACGGATTCACATCAGCTATGATCTGCAGGAGTCGGATACATCAGCAAAAGGACAGCTTTGTTTGTCCGGCGGAAAAAACTGACATTCGCCTGAAAGCGTGGGCATTATAGAATCTGCCGGGTCTTCCCGATGTTGGAGGGGTGTGGGTGCGACAGCCACCGAAGCCGAGTACCCGTAAAAATATCTTTAAAAAAATCATTAAAAACAGTGTAAAACGGACGGTGCGCTCACCCACGCGCATTCTGAACCTACGGCGGATCTGATACGTGGGCAGCTTTGCGGCTCAGAAATGGATTTACAATTTAGACTCCTGTTCAGGCGGAGAATAGAGGCAATAGAAGACCCCTGGCTCTTGTCAGTGCCGCCTTAAGCCTGAAGCGTATGGTGAAGTGACTGGGATAACACCCAAGGTGTTGTTTTTACCATTTCATCGAATTTTCTGCGTTTTTCTTTCCAAAATAACGGCCTTTATTGAATACCTCGGACTTGGCCACAAGTCATTATTCCACGAGGGCATAGCAAAGGACAACCTTCGTGTTGTTTCTTGCTATTTCTTCATGGGACAATCCCAGCCATTCATATACATGGAAAGGAGGGGGCGACTGTGATTGAAGAAACGTATCTCAATTTTGGAGTTAGCCAACATCGATATAGAAGCTGTAAACAAAGAGGATTTAGTTGACGTTAGCGGCTTTACCTTTGATAATACTGTACCGCAGGAGCAACGAGCGTCACATATTATAGCGGCGGTCAAAAATCCTTATTGTTTCCGTGTGGGCGATATGGGTGTAAAGCTGGAGTTTTCAGAGAATGCTCGCCCTTTGCAGGTTGTGTTTGCCGAGTTTCTGAAACGCAAGAAAAGCGGCCTGTAAAACTTGTTTGCAGGCCGCGATAATATTGTTCGCATTATGCCGAAATGGTAAATATAGATGTAATGATAGAAAGGAGGACGCATGGCACGAACAAAAAATAGGGGCTTTGAGGAAAAACCATTCTCGCCTCAAATTGTCCGCTGGAAACTTGGCGAGTATATCCGCTTATCCAAAGAGGATTTAAACCGTGGAAAGGACGACAGCAACAGCGTTGTCAATCAAAAAGCATTGCTCGATGATTACTATCAACAGCACATGGACGAGTTTGAAAGCGTTCAGCAGCCCTATGTTGACGATGGGTACACCGGCACAGATACAAACCGTGAGGGATTTCAAAAGCTGCTATCCGACATATATGCTAAAAAGGTAAATTGCGTTATTGTCAAAGACCTTTCCAGACTTTCCCGTAACTACACGGACGCAGGGAGCCTGATTGAAAATCTGTTTGTGCAAATGAATGTACGGTTTATCAGCTTGGCAGAGGGAATCGATAGCTATTTAAACCCTGACAGCATTTCCAATCTGATTGTGCCCATTACCAATGTGATCAACGACAATTTTTGTTATCAGACTTCAAAAAAGATACGGCAGGTATTTGATTATAAGCGGCGCAACGGTGAGTTTATCGGCGGGTTTGCAGCGTATGGCTACATGAAAAACCCAAAGGATAAGAACGTTTTAATCGTTGACGAGGAAGCCGCCGAGGTTATAAAAAATATTTACACATGGTTTTTGGATGGAATGAGTAAAAACGCTATTGTGCATACTCTGAACAGTCACGGTATTTTGTGCCCATCAGAATATAAGAAAAGCAAGGGCCTGAATTATCAAAATCCATCAGCGGAAACGAGACCCATGTGGAGCTCTAAGACGGTGAATGATATTCTAAAAAACCGCCTTTACGTCGGAGATATGGTGCAGGGACGCCAGCGTGTGAAAAGCTACAAGATACATACACAGGAGCAGGTACCTGAAAGCGAATGGTACATCGTGGAAAATACCCATGAATCAATCATAGACCGGGCGGTATTCGAGAAAGTCCAGCAATTACGAAAGCGCGATACCCGCACCGCTCCACAGAAAAAGAAACTTTATTTGTTCAGTGGCTTTCTACGTTGCGCTGATTGCGGCAAAGCGATGAGCCGCAGTCAAGTCAAAGGCACAGTGTACTACTTCTGCCGCACTTATAAAGACCAGTCAAAAACAGCTTGCACCAAACACTCCATAAAACACAACCGACTGGAAGCGGCTGTCCTGTATGCGATTCAGCAACAGATATATCTTGCGGTAGATTACGCAAACACTCTAGAATATACTCGCACAGCGCCGCTTCAAAAAAGCCAGTACATCCGACTAGAAGCACTGATAGAAGCCAAAAAGAAGGAACTCACAAAAATTATGCGCTATAAGCAATCCATTTACCAGGATTGGAAAGACGGAGAAATTACCCATAGCGACTACGACCACATGAGCGAAGATTACGAGTGTCAAATTGCCGTAATCAATACAATTTTAGATAACCTGACCGTAAAACGGGAGCAACTTCAAAATAATGTTGATACTGAGGATCCCTTTTTAGCGACATTCAAGAAGTTTGAAAATATCGACAAGCTGACAAGAGAGGTTTTAATAGAACTTGTAGATCACATCAAGGTACATGAGAATGGCAGTATCAGTGTCAAGTTTCAATTTGCTGACAAACTACGTCGGGTTATGGAATATATAGAAATCAACACCCAGTTCGAAGCGGTTTAGATGAACCGCATTTTTATAGGCAGTCTTTTTTCCTAATATCACCGGCTCTACTGGCCCCACCGGACCGGCTGGCCCTGCGGGTGCAACCGGCCCCACTGGACCCACGTCACCATCGGTTTATGCACAACCAATGGGTTAAAAATAAGGCGCTCATCCCTTCGCGGATGGGCAGCCGCTTTCGATCTCTTCGGTCATACGATGATATGGGTCGGCAAAGAGAAACCGGATTTCGACCGAGCCGTCGCGATGTATGGAGATCATGTCGACGAAATCCACCAGCATCTCACGATTCGGCCTTATGAAATTCCGATGCCTCTGAAACTCCGTGAAGCAGGAGTTTTCCGCCATTGCTCCTGTAAGACTCCGTCTGAGTTCCTCCTGAATTCTATCCATCGCCGTTTGCAGCCGCTCGATTTTTTCCGTGTAGTCCGCTTTCAGCCGAAGGTATTCTTCTTTTGTAAGGTCACCGGCTTTCCAGTCGGCATACAGGGAATCGGAAATGCCGATCAGTCTGGATCGTTCCTGCTCCTGTCTTTTCAGGGCTGTTTCCAGCCGTTCTGACGGATTCCCCGCCGTCGGCGCACGGTTGATTTTGTCAATCACCTGCTGCAAATCCCCAACCAAAGAAATCTGAGCCTGAATGGTACATAACACAACCTTTGTGAGCACATCCTCCCGAATGGAACGGGATTGGCACACATGCCCGGCCTGCCCGCCGACGCGGCAATAGTAATAGACACGGCCTTTGCTCGATTTTCGGTGGAGCGCCCTGCCGCAGTCTGCGCATTTCAGGAATCCCGCAAAAAGGTGCACCGCTTTCTGCCCTGGAGCAGTTCGCGTATCCCGAAGCAGCCTCTTCCCCACCGCTTCAAACAGCTCCGGATCAATAATCGGCTCGTGCGTGTTTTCTTTGACAAACCATTCGTTCTCCGGTGTTTTCACCTGCTTATGAATCTTATAGCTGATGACTCGCTGTCTGCCCTGCACCATGCACCCGGTATACATTCGGTTCTTGAGGATGCCGGCGACGGTAGTCGAAGTCCAGACGCTGCACTTAAACCTGCTGTTCGGGTTTCGATACTTCAGTCCTTTTTGCTTCTTGTACGCGATCGGGCTGAGAATGCCGCGTTCGTTGAGCTCTCTCGCAACGCCGCTGATGCTCAGGCTGCCCTGCGCGCCGACGCGAAGGCCGTACAGATACCAGTTGAAGATGTCCCTGACAACTGACGCCGCTTCCTCGTCGATTACCAGCCTATTTTTGTTTTCCGGGTCTTTTTGGTATCCGTAAGGGGCAAATGAACCGATAAATTCGCCGCGGCTGCGCTTCATGTTGAAGGTTTTGCGCACCTCCTCAGATGTGGCAGCGGCGAACTGCTCGTTGAACATGCCGCGAATCGGCACTTCAAACCCGCTGACCGCGTTGGGATTCACCAAGGTATCGATAAAAGGTGTTCCCAGATTGATAAATCGCGCCTTGTAAAGCGGCAGGAACTCCTCGAGAAATTTCTGCTGGTCGGCCAGATTACGGAACGCGCGGGCCAGGGATTTGACGATCACGCAGTTGACCTTGCCGTCGACAATATCCTGCCGCATCCGCAGAAAGCCTTCGCGTCGGGTGTCCGTACCCGTCAGGCCGTCGTCAATGTAGGTGTCCACAACGGTATACTCCTCGCTGCCCCAGTTTTTCTGCAGATAATCGTTCAGTATTTTCCGCTGATTTGCCACACTCAGGCTTTCATCATTTCCGTCCTCTTTTGATAGCCGTATGTATAGGGCGACCTTCCATTTCACTGCTTTGTCGTTCTGAAGCACTTTTCTGATTCTTGCCATGCCGATTCCCTCCCTCCCGGCCGCACTTTTGGAATACATCATCCCCGTTTCAAAAAGCTCGCTCAAGTCTTTCTCTGCTTCTGGCAGGGGAAGACTTTTCGTTTTCACAGAAATTCCCCTTATAAAGAAATGGAATTCCGCTTGCATTCGAAAACTTCTGCCTCTATTTGTCCTTTTGTCGGATGAAATGCTCCGCCGGCTTTTCGGAGAGCGGCTTGCTATCTTCTGAAAAAGACTTCACGGGTATCCCTCCGCACAGAAAGCGATCGGGAATCCCAATTTGCGCAAGAAAGCTTTCCATCCGTTCGGCGGCAGACTTTGTCTCGCTTATTATTATGGTTTGAAGGTCGGGCGGCTTGAAAAGGCCTGTTTGTGCCCGGCTGAACCCTTTCGCCCAGAAAATGACAGCAAAAAATCGCCCCGCAAAAATGGTTTATCCAATATTTATGCGGGGCTGATTGTCTCATATGTCGGTGCAGTCCGTCCGTCTTCGCATCAAACCATCCCAACGGTGGAGCCGGCCAAAGCATGGCGGCAGAATGGGCAGCATTTCTCCGTTTACCGACAGCACCGGCAAACGCTGTGATCGTCGGGAGTTTTGAAAGACTCCGGTGGACTGTAGATCCGCCGGGAAATCAGCGCGGATTCTCTGAGCGACGCATGGCGGAGAACCCTTCTGTCGTGGCAATCCGTCCTAACCGTAGACACTTTATCGACGCGCGGTCATTTATAGTACTCTTGTACCAAAGTAAATTCGTGAATTTCGTACTGTCACGTGCAGGGATAATGGTACGCAGCATACTGTCGATTTGAATTTCGGCATGGCTTACATATGTCACATTTGCAGAAAGGTGAGAGCCACTATGAACGGAAACCTGCTTATCAAAAACGCGGCGCAGATGCTCACCATGCGCGGAAACGGAGCCGCACAGCTTGGTATGATCGAGAACGGCTGGCTCTTGGCGCAGGATGGAATGATTTGGGGAATCGGTACGGAAGCGGATGTCAAAAAAATGGCGAATTCCCTTTCGAATCTGACGGTGATCGATGCCAAAGGAAAAACGGTGCTTCCCGGCTTTGTCGATTGCCACACTCACATTATGTTCGGGCAGTCACGCGTGAAGGAATACATTGTAAAGCTAACGGACGACCGCCCTGAAACACTGGCACAGCTTGGGATCAAGACGGGAATTCATGCTTCAGTGGAAATGACCCGAGAGGTTCCCATAGGGGCCTTGAGCGCACAAACGGAAAAACGTTTGATAGGGATGATGCTCCACGGTACGACAACCATTGAAAGCAAAAGCGGCTACGGCCTTACCACGGAGTCGGAGCTTCAAATGCTTCGCCTGAACCGCCATCTGAACGAAAAATTGCCTATAGATATTTACTCCACCTTCCTGGGCGCTCACGGATGGCCGCAGGACGAAAGCAAGGAAGAGTATATGAAGCGTATTATCCGGGAAATGATGCCCGTTATTCAGGAGGAAAAGCTGGCACGATTCAACGATATTTGGTGTGATGAAGGACATTACACCGCAAAGGAATCCGAAAGGATTCTGCGCGCCGGAATGGATTTTGGACTGATTCCCAGAATCCATACGGACGCCTATTCTTATATCGGAGGGTCTGATTTGGCCGCCGAAATGGGGATGGCCTCAGCCGATCACTTAAACTATACGCCGCAAGCGGTTTATCAAAAGCTGGCCGACGCGGATGTGACGGGTGTTATTTTGGTCGGCACGGAATTTTCGGTCAGGCACCCTCACCCCGCCGATATCAGAGCGATGCTGAACGCCGGTATGACGCTTGCTCTGGCAACGAACTGCTGCCCCTCCTGTTGGGCGGAGTCTATGCCGTTTATTCTGATTCTGGCCTGCCGGCAGTCGGGGTTCAGCCCGGCGGAGGCTGTCCGCGCGGCGACCTATGGCGGAGCGAAGGTGCTTCGGCTTTCAGACAGAGGCATTTTGGACGTAGGTAAGAAAGCGGATATTCAGATTTGGGATACGGATACGTACGAAAATGTTGTTTATCAATATGGCCGAAACCTTGTGGAAAGCGTCATAAAAAATGGCGACCCAATCGTTTTAAACGGGAAGCTGATCGCTGACTAATCTTATCGCTTCAAGCAACCGGATTGGCGGCACGTTGGCATTTCTCACCCCAAGAACGAACCTCCGATGGATTTAATAAAGTAACCTGACGTGAAACCGGCCAGCCGCTGGAAGACCTCGGTGGTTTTTTTAAACGAAATGACTGATAGAGAGGAAAGATGAAATGGACACCAGCATCATTTTAAAGGTGATTGATTCCAATAATTTCACAGTGGGCGGCGGTGCCGCTTCTGCGGTAGCCGGCGCTATGGCTGCCGGAATGATTTCTATGGTAGCGCGTCTGAGCATGAAGAAACCGGAATTTACCTATACGCAAGACGAGTATCAAACGCTTGCCGAGCAGGCAGATCAACTGGCAAAGGAACTGATGAACGGGGCAAACGAAGACGAGCAGGCATTTTTGCTGATAAAGGCGGCCTTTGCACTTGCCAAGGAAAGCGATGAGCAAAAGGCAGTTCGAAAAATGGCGATCAACTCGGCCGCCATACAAGCAGCCGCCGTTCCCGCGAAAAACGGCGAGCGCTGCCTGCAGGTGTATCAGCTCGGCAGGCGGCTCGAGGGCAACTCCAATCCCGCCTGCCTTTCCGACCTGAAAAGCGCACTCTTTTTATCCGAATCCGGTGTGAAGGGCTGTATTCTGAACATCGAGGCAAATCTTCCTCTGGTAAAAGAGGATACAAAAATTGCGGAATTCCAGGAAAAAATCGAGGTGCTTCACGCAGGTCTTTAATAGCCTTCGCTGAAAGGGCGGCGTTCCAAACGGCAATACACCCCGCCGAAGGGCAGAAGAACGTCACCGCTGCTTTCTGAAATCGAAATGACGATGCAAAACGGGCAGTGTTACTTGAGCGAAGAGGGCGTATCTTCCCCCGCCTTTGTCGGCGGAAGATAGAAATATCGTTCTATCAATAACACTCCTGCAAAAAATGAAAAGTGAGGGAGAAACATGAAAGTACTGTTGGCGGAAATCAATATGAGCGAAGGAACAAACCAGGAATTGATCGATCAGGTTACCGCAGCCCTGAAAAACTCAAAAGATATTGAAATTGTGGACCTGAATTCCAACTCGGATCATAACCGCACGGTGTATACTTTCCGTGGTGAGCCCAGGGCCGTGCTGGAAGCGGCAAAGAACCTCTCCCGCGTGGCGATTGAATTGATTGATATGACAAAACACCAGGGCAGTCACCCCAGAATGGGCGCCGTGGATGTAGCGCCGTTCATCCCCGTGCGGGAGGTAACGATAGAGGAAGCGCTGGAAGTCGCGCGGGAATATGGAAAGTTTCTTGGCTGCCTTGGCGTTCCGGTTTACTATTATGAAGATGCGGCGACTGCGGACTACCGTAAAAGTCTGGTCAGCATCCGCAAGGGTGAGTATGAAGGACTGCAGGAAAAAATGAAAGACTCCCTGTGGATTCCAGACGAGGGCCCCAAGGAATTTGTCCCCAAGAGCGGCGCTACTGTCACCGGCGTCCGTTTTCCGCTGGTTGCGTTCAATGTCAATCTAAAAACAGAGGACATTGACATCGGAAAGAAAATTGTGAAGGCGATCCGGGGCGCCACCGGCGGATACCAGTATGTGCGGGCAATCGCACTCCCGTTGGAAGGACAGGGAATGATTCAGGTGTCGATGAACCTGGTCAACTACGAAAAAACCCCTATCTCCCGTGTGTTTGAAACCGTAAAGGCGGAGGCAGAAAGCTACGGTGTTCTGGTCGGCAACACAGAGTTGGTCGGTCCCGTTCCGGTATACGCTTTCGAGGAGGTTCTTCGTTTTTACCTGCGTGTCAAGGACTTCTCCAGCGATCAGATTTACATGTAACGTTTTTCAATATTATTCAGTTCCCGGAACACAAAGGCGTGTTTCGGGAGCTTTTTATTATCATGACTTTGTTATAAAAAGCCGCCGTGGTATCTTTGCCCTTAGCAAAGAAAAATACCGTTTTTTCGTCACTTTGAACACAAATTGTCAATACGGAAATATCCCAACAAAAAGTAGTTGATTTTTGGAAAGAAAAAACGGATAATTTATATAATATGATTATATTTATTTGAATTTTGAAATTGAAGGGAATAAGACTCCCTTTTAGATGCCCCTAAGAAATAACAGTTGCTGCACAATACGGGGACATTTGGAATTACGGCTTGATAATAGAAAAAATGGATAAATATGTAAAACGCAATCGTTTCTGAGTCCCTGTTCACAAAAACAGACGATGGAAATAAGCAGAGAAAGGATTGGTCGTCGATATGAAAACAATTGTCGTATCTCTGATGGGTATGCCAACCATAAAAATCGATGGCAGCATAGTGAGCTTTCCGTACCGCAAGGTAGAAGGAATGTTTTACTATCTGTGTGTGAAAAAGGTTATCTCCCGGGAAGAAGCCATCAGTATTTTTTGGGCGGATAATGATGAAAAGACGGCCAAAAAAAATCTGCGGGATGTCATTTACAAGACCAAACGGCTGTTGGGAGAAAACGTACTGCTCATTTTCGGGAATTCCTCTATCCAATTAAATCAGGAGTGCAATATTACGATTGATCTGGATGAAATTGCGCCGGAGAATATCGCCGAAAAATACAGCGGCGACTTTTTAGAGCACTTCTATATTAAGAATTGCCTTGAATTTGAGGAATGGGCAGAAGACACCCGAAAAAAGTATCGCGATTTGTACATAGCTTCTCTGCAGAAAAAATTACGGTACAGGACGCAGGATAAGGACGCGTTGAGCATTAAAAAATATGCGGATATCATCATTAAAAACGATCTTTACAACGAAGAAAACTATCGGAATGTAATGCGCATTTATGCGGAAAACGGAAATTTCAACATGGCCGTTAAGCTGTATTATGAATTGAAAAAGGTTTTGTCCGAGGATATCGGTGAAGAGCCCGATGAACAGACGCAGGACCTGTTCAAAAATATTCTGTGCCTGCGGGAATGTTACAGCGCCCCCATCAAGGAGAAAAACCAGTATTTTTACGGACGCTACGAAGAGCTGTATCAAGCGCTGAATATCATCAGTACCTTCTCCTCCGGAATCGGGCAAAATCTGATTATTTCGGGAGACGCCGGCGTGGGAAAAACCGCTCTTCTCAAAAAGCTCCAGTCGCTGATTGACGAGGAGAAGTTCATCGTCATGGCTCATGAGTGCCAGTATTCAGAAAAACAACTGCTTCTGAACGTCTGGTACAATATTTTGAAAAATTTCTCCCGAAAGAAGTCTGCGCTGAGAAAAAGCTCCGCGGCTTTCAACTCCAGCACATCAAACCGGAAGGAAGAGGAACGGAATTATCTTTCTCAGGACATGTTTACGATCAATACGGAGATCATTTACAACACACTGGGGCAGATTTCCAAAAAAAGAAAGATCATTCTGATATTGGACGACATCCAGTGGATGGACAACGCAAGTCTGGAGGTGCTGAACAGCATCCTTACGAAGCTTGGGCGGGACCGGATCCTCTTTCTTGCCGCATACCGGAACAGCTACGAGCAGGAGGTAAGCAGGTTCCTGATCCCTCTCCTCTCTCACGAAGAGGCTGAAATGATTCAGCTAACGCCCTTTAACAGCAGCGATACCAAAAATATTGCCTGCGAGATTTTGCCGGAAATCAGCAACAATCCCTCCCTGCTGGAAAAAATTTATCAGGATACGGAGGGAAACGCCCTTTTCATTATCGAATTGCTCTATATTATCAAGGAAAACGGCTACTCCACAAAACTGACGACCAGAGCAACCAATATCATCCGAAGCAGACTGATGGATATTTCCGCGGGTGAACGGGACCTGCTGGACGCGATCTCCCTGTTTCCGATCGGTGTGAGCATGCAGGAGCTCAAGAGCTTTTACCCTATGGCAGAGCTGGAAATTTATGAGCTGCTGGGCAATCTGATGAACCGATACTTGATTCGGGAGGAAATGACAAACAGCGAAATCTATTACAGCTTCACCCACCATCAGGTGCACGACTATGTGCACAATCAATTGATGGCCGGCAAACGCCGAATGCTGCATGGAAAGATTGCGGAATTTTATGAACGGCAGTGCAAAGATACGTTTAACGGTTCCCTCTATTCAAAGTTGATTTATCATTTTACCGAGAACGGAAATACATATCGGTCGCTTTTTTATCGTGTCATGTACGCAGAGAGAGTGTATTCCTGTATTTACGAGATCTATCCCAATATGACGGGCTCATCTGAGCATGAGAATCTGAATGAAAATATGGCGGCGGACGAAGCCAATCTTCTTTCGCTTCTGCAGGAAATTGAAATGCTGGAAAACGGCCGGGAAAAAGCCGACCTGATGATGCGGATTCTGTTTATTCTCGGGCGATATTACAATTACTGCTGCGATTATCAAAAGGGCCTTGACTGCATAGAACGCAGCCTGCGGATCGCGGATGAATTAAAGGATAGAAGCTATATTCTGAATAACTACTGGCACTATATTTATTATGGAATCCAGGTTTCCAATCGGGAGATTATGAAAGAATTTCTCGATCGCAGCCGGGAGCTGATTGAAACCGCACGCTCCGTCAGCAAATCGGAAGAAAATAAGCTCAAACGCCTGGAAGGATTATATTTGATTCAGTGCCAGCAGTATGAGCGGGCTCATGAAATACTCCAGATTGTAATCGATAATCTGAAATGCGACCCAACCAGCTCCCCGATGGACCTGGCGGTATGCTTCAACTATGTCGGGAACATTTTCCTGATGCAAAAAGATCCGGCGCAGGCGTTTTCCTGCTATCAGCATGCCATTGAAGTGTGCGGCCGGCGGCGGATCACCACCGGCCTAGCTGTTTTTCACAAGAATGCCAGCGAGGCGCTGCTCAAGATGGGAAAACTGGAGGACGCCAGACAGTACAGCGAAACTGCGATTCAGTACTTTGACACAACACACGCGGTTTGGGGACATGCCGACGCCGAAATCAATGCGGCGAGAATTGAGCTCAAGGATAATCAATTTGAGGAAGCGCTGAAACATTACCAGGCGGCGGAACAGCTTTCTGAACGACTGGGAAACCCCGAACTGCTGAAGAAAGTGCGAAAAATGTCGAAGCTGTTCGGAAAGTGATTTTGCAGAAGCCCTCCGTCCTTTGTTTTTGAATTTTGGCAAACGGCTCTCCGGTATTTTTGCCGCGCCTTCGGGCAGAGATATCGTCCCTCCGCTGGAAAGGCGGCGCGCAAAAGCGGAAAATCGTTCTTCACTTCGGCGGGAAAACTCCAAAGGCTTTTTGGAAATGAAATGGCAATAAGGCGTGAATCAAAACTGCATCCTTGTCTTGACAATGGTCTGCTTTCCTCCTTCGGAATGGTATTTTTACCAGGGGCGGATGAGCAGGCCATCTTTGTCTTTATAAGGATTCTCCGCCGATGGCCTCCCCTATTTTCCTGAAAAAAGATAGATACGAAAGCAGAGATTCCTTCCCTGCCGAAGGGGCAGAAGAAGCGCAGCACTTTTTGAAGCTAATTTACTATATTTTTTTCACTTTTAGATTTGTTTTTCGACGCTATGCCGTTTTATTGTCGACGTATTACCGCTTCCGAATTGATATAGTTTATCCATAACAATGACGTGAAGGAAGCGGAAGGTACGTTTTTTCTGACTGTGGTCTGTCTGAAACAGAGTGCCAAAAGCACAGGTTCGGCCGCCCCGCATTCTTCTCGAATCCATTGTTTATCTGTAACAGCCATTTGGCAAACGTGATAATCAATACAAGGAGGAACAAATGTATGGCAAATGCTGAAATCTTGTATTCCGTTAAGGCGCAGCGAGGTGATGTGCTGCGCTGCAAGGGGTGGAAACAGGAGACCATCCTCAGAATGCTGGAAAACAACATGGAAAACGCTGAATATCCGGAGTTGCTGGTCATTTATGGCGGCAACGGCAAGTGCGCCCGCAACTGGGAATCGTATCACGCGATCGTGAAGTCCCTCAAAGAACTGGAAGATGATGAGACTCTGGTTGTCCAATCGGGCATGCCTGTGGCGATCTTCAAAACTCACAGGCTGGCACCCCGTGTGGTCATGGCCACGACAAACATCATGAAAGCGACCTGGGAGACGTTTTATGAGCTGCAGGACAAAAACCTGACCATATTCGCACAGTATACCGCGGCTCCTTGGGAATACATTGGCACGCAGGGCGTCATCGAGGGCACGTTTGAAACGCTGTCTGCCATCGCAGAAAAAGCGTTCGGCGGAGATTTGACCGGGCGCGTTTATCTGACGGCCGGCATGGGCGGCATGGGCGGCAATCAGACCTGGGCCATGAAAATGCATGGCGGCGTGTGCATCAACTGCGATGTGGACCGCAGGATCATTGAGCGCCGAATCGAAAAAGATTACTGCGATATCATGGTGGAAACGCTGGATGAAGCGATCGAAATGGCCAAAAAGGCCTGCGCCGAAAAGAAGCCTCTGTCCATCGGCGTACCCATCAATGCGGTTGATGCATATGAAGCCATTCTTCAGCGTAAAGACGGCTGGCTGCCGGACATTTGCTCTGAGATGTGCCCCTGCCACGATCCTCTTTCCTACATTCCCGTCGGTTACGACATGCCCACCGTTGAAGCGATGCGTGTAAACGAGCGCGACCGCTACATGCACGAAGCGCGTGAGTCCATGAAGCGCCATCTGCGCGCCATGATCGAAATGAAAAAGCGCGGCGTTGAAGTCTTTGAATACGGCACCTCCATCCGCAAGGAATGCATGGACGCCGGTATGCCCCCGGAGGAGGCAAAGCAGATTGAGGGCTTTGTAGCGGCTTACTTCCGTCCGCTGTTTAGCCGCGGCCGCGGCCCCTTCCGCTGGACCTGCATCTCGGGTGAGGTTTCGGATCTGGCTCGTCTGGATGATCTGGCGCTGGAGGTCTGCAAGGGCGACAAGCTGGTGGAACGCTGGATTAATCTGGCACATCGTGATCTGCCGATCGAGGGCCTGCCCGCACGCGTCTGCTATATGGGCTTTGGACAGCGCAAGCGCTTCGCCCTGGCAGTCAACGAGCTGATCAAAAAGGGCGAAATCAAAGGGCCGGTGGCATTCTCCCGCGATAATCTGGACTCCGGTTCCATTGTGAATCCGACCTTTGAATCCGAGAATATGCCCGACGGCGGCGACCTGATCTCTGACTGGCCGTATCTGAACGGTCTGCTCAATGCCAGCGGCATGTGCGACCTGATCGCGATTCAGGCCAATTACTCCATGGGCGAGGCAGTTCACACCGGCGTCACGCAGATTGCCGACGGCACCGATGAGGCCGCCTTCCGTCTGGAAATCGCCATGTCTGTCGATTCCGGCATCGGAGTGGTGCGCCACGCGCAGGCCGGGTATCAAATCGCGAAGGACGTCTGCAACGGCAAGGGCGATCTGACCGACGAGTCGATCAAAATTCCGCTGTGGTGGGAGCCCGCCGATAAAGTCACCTTTGGTCCCGAAGGCCGTAATGTCCGCTGAAGTCCTTCTCAGAGAAACGTTTCGGAAATGCTCTTGTGGAATCCAGATTTTCAAGAACGAATCCGATTGAGAAGATCCGCCTCGATCAATCACTGAATGGTCATGAAACAGGAGGAGAGACCCATGAGTTTGAAGAGCGATATTGAAATTGCCCAGGAAGTCGCCATGCAGCCCATTTCAGAAGTCGCCGCCCGGCTTGGAATGGGCAGGGAAACGCTGGAGCCCTATGGTCATTACAAAGCCAAGATCGATATTCATGCTTTAAAAAACGTTCCCCGCAAGGCAAAGCTGATTTTGGTCACAGCCATTAACCCCACTCCGGCGGGCGAAGGAAAGACCACCACCAGCGTAGGGCTGACGGATGCGTTGTCCAGGTTGGGCAAGAAAGCGGTCCTGTGCCTGCGCGAGCCTTCCTTGGGGCCTGTGTTTGGCGTCAAGGGCGGTGCGGCTGGCGGTGGCTATGCCCAGGTTGTCCCGATGGAAGACATCAATCTGCACTTTACCGGCGATTTTCATGCTGTGGGCGTCGCCAACAACCTGATGTCCGCTTTGATTGATAACCACATTCAACAGGGCAATGAACTGAATATCGACCCCCGCGAAATTGTGTGGAAGCGTGTTTTGGATATGAATGACCGCCAGCTTCGCCATATTGTGTGCGGTCTCGGCGGGCGGGCGGACGGTGTTCCCCGGGAGGATGGGTTTGATATCACGGTAGCCTCTGAGATCATGGCGGTGCTGTGCCTGTCCACCGATCTGGATGACCTGAAGGCGCGCCTTTCCAGGATGATCGTTGCGTTTACCCGTGACGGCAAGCCCGTTACCGCTCACGATCTGCACGCTGAAGGCGCTATGGCGGCGCTGCTGAAGGATGCCATCAAGCCGAACTTGGTGCAGACTCTGGAGCATACCCCCGCTCTGATTCATGGCGGTCCCTTTGCCAACATCGCCCACGGCTGCAATTCCGTGATGGCGACAGACACCGCCATGAAGCTGGGCGATTATGTGGTGACCGAGGCAGGCTTCGGCGCCGATCTGGGCGCGGAAAAGTTTGTCGACATCAAATGCCGCGCCTCGGGTCTCAAGCCTTCTGCGGTCGTGATCGTTGCCACGGTCCGGGCCCTGAAGCACCACGGCGGCGTGGCCAAGGCCGACCTTGGCACAGAGAATCTGGAGGCACTGAAAAAGGGTCTTCCCAATTTGCTGCAGCATGTGGAAAATGTGACTAAGGTTTATGGATTGCCCTGCGTGGTTGCCATTAACGCCTTCCCCACCGACACCGCCGCCGAGCTGAGCCTGGTGGAAGAACAGTGCAGGGCTTTGAGCGTGAATGTGGCGCTGAGCGAGGTTTGGGCCAAGGGCGGCGAAGGAGGCCGTGCGCTGGCCGAGGAAGTGCTGCGTCTCTGCGAGCAACCGAATCATTTTCAATATGTCTATGATGCGGACGATTCGATTGAGGATAAGCTGAATGCCATCGCCACCAAGGTCTACCGTGCCGATGGCGTGGATTTCACTCCTGCGGCCCGAAAGCAGCTCAAGCAGTTTACGGAGCTCGGCTTTGACAAGCTGCCGATCTGCATGGCGAAAACCCAGTTTTCGTTCTCGGACGACGCAGCTTTGTCGGGAGCACCCCAGGGCTTTTGCATCACCGTGCGCAACCTGAGGGTTGCGGCAGGCGCCGGATTCCTGGTGGCGCTCACGGGCAGCATCATGACGATGCCCGGCTTACCCAAGGTGCCGTCTGCCGATAAAATCGACATAGACAGTGAGGGCAGGATCACGGGGCTGTTTTAATCAAGGAGATCTTCTGTCATCCTCCGGCAAATCTGTGCGGCCGCTTTTCCGCCAGACTTGCCGAGGGTGAAAACAGAGGAGTTCCGGAGGCTTTCGCCTCCTGTACCCGCAGAGTGAACCGAAGCATGGGCGGACACACGGAGAGCATGCCCGCGAGGTTTGAACTGTGAACGGATATCGCCAGAAAGAAGGAGGTTCAAAATGAAATTAACCAAATACGAGCAGGAAATTCTGGACGGAAAATACGGAGAAGGTATGGCAATGGCTATGGAAATTCAGGTAGCGATCGGCGATACCTTCGATGCGGACGAAATGGTGCCGATCACTCGAACGCATGTGGCACTGTCGTCTCAGGCGGCAGATGTGTGGTTTGCGGAAGAACTGCTGAAGAAAGGCGCACACTGTATCGTTCCTCCCACCGTGAATCCCAGCATCAACATTCCGTATTTGAATGAACACTTGCACGAGGTTCCGGAAGAAGGAAAAGCGATTGTAAAGGCCTGTAACGAGGCTTATCGAAAGCTGGGGGCTACCCTTACCTTCAACTGCACGCCGTATTTGCAGCAGAACGTTCCTGCTTATGGCGAGGTCATTGCGTTTTCGGAATCCAGCGCTACGCCTTATGTCAACTCTGTGATCGGCGCAAGAACCAATCGGGAATCCTCTCAAAGCGCCCTTTGTGCGGCAATCACCGGAATGGTTCCCCGCTATGGTCTTTTGCTGGACGAAAATCGCCGGGGTCAGATTCTGGTGGACGTACAGGCACAGGTCAGCTCCGATTTTGATTACCAGCTTCTCGGGTGGTGCTATCCCGAAAAATATAAAGGCCTGGAAATTCCCGTGTTCACCGGAATTCACAGCAGACCGACTCCGGAAGGCTTTATGAATTTTGGCGCCCAGCTCAATACCTCGGGCTGCGTATCCATGTATCATGTTGTCGGTATTACTCCGGAGGCACCCACAGTGGAAGCGGCGCTGGGAAAAAATAAAGTGCTGGATCAGATTACCATTACCCAGAACGATCTGGAAGAAACCCGGGAACACCTTTGCCGCAAACCCGGCAAAATTGATTTTGCCATGTTTGGCTGCCCCCACCTGACGATCCGGCAGGTGGCGATTATTGCGGGCCTTGTTGAGGGCAAGCGCCTGGCGGTAGACACCTGGATTCTTACCAGCTCTCTTACCCGCGAGCTTGCGGACAGGATGGGGTATCTTTCCGTGATTCAGCGGGCTGGCGGGCATATTGTTTCCGATACATGCATCGACGTGCCGCCCTGTTGGCAGCCCTATTACGGTTCGGTGGGTGTTACCGATTCACCGAAGTGTGCTTACTATAACGAGATGCGTGACATTACGTTTATCATCAGACCTCTGGAGGAATCCATTGAGGCCGCTCTGCGCGGGGAGGTATTGACATGAGCAAGGAATTTACCTGCAAAAAAATCTCGAAGGGCAAGGTGGAAGGCGAGGTCATTTTATCCAGCGACGCGGTTTGCTTTTATACGGTGGAGCCTGAAACCGGTAAAGTCATTGAAAGCAATCATCACCTGAAGGATAAAAATATTGCTGGTAAAATTCTGGTAATGCCTTCCGGAAAAGGAAGCTCTGTGGTACAGGCCGACGGTCTTTACAAGCTGCAGCTCCATGGGAAAGCGCCTAAGGCCATTATCGTGCAGCATGCGGACACCGTGCTGGTTTCCAGCGCCATTATCATGAAAACACCGATGGTGCACAAGGTAGAGGAAGGCTTTTACCAGGAAATTAAAGACGGAACAAAGATTTGTGTGGACGCGGACAATGGAAAAATCACCATTTTCTGACGAACCGGAAAGGAGACGGATATGCCTGTTTTGCTGCAAGAAGATTTGCAATTCCCCTTACCGGCCATGCATAAGGTAAGGCAGATATTTCCCAGGCAGAAAACCGATGACGTGGCGGGTACGGTAAAGGAACAGCTTTCAAAGCCGGAGATTCTTTCAAAAATCCGGCCGGGAGCAAAAGTGGCGGTGGCCGTGGGGAGCCGCGGTATTCGCGGGCTGTCCGTTATCGTTAAAAGCGTGCTGGAGGGGATTCAGGCTGCGGGGGGCGACCCGTTCATTGTTTCGGCGATGGGCAGCCACGGCAGCGGTACCAGTGAAGGACAGAGAGAGGTTCTCAGGACTTACGGTATTACCCCCGAGAGCATGGGGGTACCAGTTATCACCGATGTCGATGTGGAATTGCTTGGGGCAACCGGCCGTGGCATTCAGGTCTATTTTGATAAAACAGCCCTTCATGCCGATCTGATCGTACCCATCAACCGCATTAAACTACATACGGATTTTGTGGCGGATATTCAGAGCGGCCTGTGCAAGATGCTGGTGATCGGCCTGGGAAACCATAAGGGGTGCACTGCCGTACATGAAGATGATTTTGACCACTTTGGAGATACCCTGCTGGAAGCGGCGGAAATCATTCTGAAGAAAGTTAACGTCGGATTCGGCGTGGGAATTGTGGAGAATGCCTACGATGAGACCGCCCTGGTTGAGGCGATCCCCGCGGGAACACTGATTTCTCGGGAAAAGGAACTGGTGAAGATTTCCCGATCCAATATGCCCAGCCTGATGATCCCTGAAATCGACCTTCTCATCGTGGAAGAAATCGGCAAAAACATATCGGGAGCCGGATATGACCCCAATATCCTCGGCAAAAGTTATATCCTGAAAGAATTTGTTTTGGAAGTTCCCCGCATCAACCGCATGATCCTGCTGGACGTAACGGAACAATCTCACGGTAACGCTGTGGGAATGGGAATCTTTGACGTGATTACCCGAAAGGTCTTCGATCAGTTGGACCTGGAGGCTATTTACGCCAACAGTGTGGCGGTAAAATGTATTGATGATGCAAAGATTCCTCTGATCGCGGCTGATGAGGAGGAGGCTGTCCGCATTGCGATAAAGGTCATGCGGGGAGTCGATAAAGACCATCTTCGTATTGTAAAAATCAAAAACACCTTAGAGTTGGAAACGATTGAGGTTTCGGACGCTTTGCTGGACTATGTCGCAAAGCACGAAAAACTGTCGTTGTTATGAAATCGGAGTGTAAATAAGGGTAGGAGGGAAACCATGTTAGAGATCTTTGGCAATCCTGTGGTTGTTTCCGTAGTTTTAATGTGCATACTTTGCCTTTTAAAACTAAACGTACTCGTGGTTCTCATTATTTCCGCCTTGGCTGCCGGCCTTACAGCCGGCATGACCGTCAACGATACTATGTCCGTCTTTATGGGCGGCATGGCTGGAAACGCGGAGACGGCGATCTCTTATGTTTTATTGGGTGCGATCGCGGTGGGTATCGCCCGAACCGGCCTGATGTCTATTTTGTCGGATTGGATGCAGAAGGTATTTGAAGGGAAAAAGATTCTGTTCCTTCTGGTCATCGCCGGCATTTCCAGCTTGTCCGGTACGATTATTCCGGTCAATATCGCGTTTATGCCGATCTTGATTCCCCCGTTGATTTACATGATGAATCGGATGAGGATTGACCGCCGTGCTACTGCGTGCGCCCTTTGCTGGGGAAACAGAGCGCCATATCTCTTTATTCCGGTAGGCTATGGATTGATCTTCCACAACTTAATGTCGACCAATATGACGAAATACGGCATGCCCATGAACACGATGGACGTGTGGAAGGCGATGACTTTGCCTGCCGGAGTCGGCATGACGCTTGGGCTGCTGTTCGCCATGTTCGTGCTGTATAAAAAGCCCAGAGATTATAAAGACATTGAGATTGCGGGCGTGGCATATTCGGAAGAAAAGGAAGGCAAGATTACCCTGAACAGAAAGCACATCGGCGCCATCATTGCCGCGCTTTCTACCTTTGTCATTCAGCTGATCTTCGGTTCCCTGGTCATCGGCGGAATGGTGGGTCTTCTGATTATGGCCCTTAGCGGCTGCTTTAAGTATTCGGAGCTGGACGATGTCATCAACAGCGGCATTGGCATGATCGGCTGGATTTCCTTTATCATGCTGGCGGCCAGCGGATTTTCAGAAGTTATCGTTGCCTCGCAGGGCGTTGACAAACTGGTATTGGCTTCTGCCGGCGTGCTGTCCGCTTCCAAAATCATGTCTTCGGTCGTTTTGATTCTCATTGGGTTCACAATCGTGATGGGAACCGGAACCTGCTTTGGTACCGTGCCGATTCTTGCCGCAATTTATGTCCCCATGTGCCTGACCCTCGGCTATTCCGCGCTGGGCACAGCCTGCCTGATCGGCGTTGCCGCATCGGTTGGCGATGTGTGCTCTCCCGCGTCGGACGGAACATTGGGCCCGACATCCGGTTTGAATCCGGACGGACAGCATGACCATATCTGGGATTCCACCATACCGGCCGTACTGGTGTTCTCTCTCCCCTTGTTTGTCATCGGAGTCATCACTTCTGTGGTTCTGTAATCCCAAAAGGAATGATATTCCGCCGAAGCGGCTCTTTTTGAAGCAAAAGCTTCGCGCAGGGGGAAACCCGGAAACACATTCATGTACTTCCTTTGCTGAAGCAGACAATTTGACTGCGCCAAAAAACCTCTGGTGGTAACTGTCAACCGCCAGGGGTTTTTGTATGTTCGGAAACGTCTGACGATTTTCGAACAGAACCTATTGGGTTAAAATTACCCTGCGCCGTGCTGAAAGAACGGCGCAGGGTTTTTTCCTGCCCGAGATTTGCCGCGCTGAGCATACCCATCAAGCCCCTTACCCTACCTGTCAGTCAGGAGAGCTCTACGCCCTACTTTCGGAATTATGGGATGCCAATAGGAGGAAAGGCTTTTTAGGAGTTGCGCATAAATAGATGCTTCCACCGGCGCAACGGGTGCAACTGGGGCAACCGGACCCACCGGACCTACCGGTGCTACGGGCGCGACAGGCGCAACCGGCCCCACTGGACCTACCGGCGCAACGGGCGCGACAGGTGCGACAGGCCCCACTGGCCCGACTGGACCTGCCGGTGCTGACGGTGCGATTGGGCCTACCGGCCCGACTGGCCCCACTGGCCCTACCGGACCTGCGGGCGCTGATGGTGCGATTGGGCCTACTGGCCCCACCGGTGCATTTGCATTAGGTCTAAAAATAAATAAGAGCCTGTCAATCCGGAAAATTTTTATTCTTTTCAATAAATTCAACCGCACGCTTACATGGATCGGCATATTTAAATTGGATGGTGATAGCCTGATTTTCATGGATAAAAATGGTGTCTACCAGTTCTATGAGAAGTCCGCGGTTCAATTCCTTAATGTTGTTATATTTGATAAAGTGCTGAAGATAGGGATGATCCGGGCTAACGCCCCCAAAAAGCGTTTCCTGTTCTTTGCGCAAAGAGTGCATGGTCTGCCCCAACTGTTCCAGCTGCTCTTCGTACTTCGCTTTCATCCTGCTGTAATCTTCCCTGCTGATATCGCCATTCTGCCAGCTTTCGTACAAGGAATCCTTCAAACGGGTTGCCTTTTCCAGCTCCCTTTTACGGTTTTTCAAGTTGTCGGCAATCCGGTTCGATTGAACCTGGACAACCGGTGAATCATTGATTTTCTGAATCATTTCCGCCATGGAATCGACAAGCTGGATTTGAATCTGAATCATTTTTAGGACTGCCTTGATCAAATCCTTTTCCCGAATGGTATGCTTTGAGCAGGCCGAGCCGGAGTGCTCTTTATAGGTACGGCAAACATAGTATCCATAGTTACCGTATTTTTTGCGGTGCATCGCTTTCTGGCAGTCGGCACAGCGCAAAAAGCCTGAGAACAGATACAGTTCCTTTTTATGCGGCGCGGTTCTTGTATCGCGGGCATGCAGACCTTGGGCCTTATCGAAGAGCCCCTGACTGATGATCGGCTCCTGCGTATTTTCGACGAGAAACCAATCATCCTCTGGAACAGCAACACGATGATGCACCTTGTAGCTTTTCACCTTCTGCCGGCCCTGCACCATATGGCCCAGGTAAGTGGGATTTTTCAGTATCCTTGTAACCGTTGCGGCACTCCACAACGTACATTCAAAATGAGTATTGGGGTTTTCATATTTCAATCCGTTTTCTCTTTTATAAGAGGCGGGATTGAGCGTACCCTGGCTGGAGAGTCTTTTCGCAATTGCCATCTTGCTCATCCCCTCCATGACAAACCAGCGATAGATATCACGCACCACCGCCGCGGCCTGCTCATCCACAAGCAGTTTGTTTTTATCATTCGGGTCTTTCTGATAGCCATAAGGGGCAAACGCGCCGATAAACTGACCCTGGCTGCGCTTATAGTTAAACACCTGGCGCACTTTGATAGAGGTCTCTCTGCAATGGTTGTCGTTTACAACGCCCTGCATCGGGACGGCGATGCTCTGCATCGTTTCCGGATACAGGTAGCTGTCAAGAAACGGAAGCTGCAATGAAATGAAACGGACATCGTGTAGCGGAAAAAAATACTCCAGATAATATCCCTGATCCGCGTAGTTGCGGAATGGGCGGGAGAGATCCTTTACGATAATGCAGTTTACCCTTTTTCTTTCGATATCCCGCAGCATCCGTTGAAACTCTTCGCGGGAATCATCGGTTCCCGTCAGTCCGTCATCGATGTAAAAATCGACAATGGCATATTCCTCTTCCTCTTCTGTTTTCACTTGTTCTATGTATTTCAGTATCAAAGCCTTTTGATTGATCACACTGTAGCTCACATCATTTCCATCCTCCTTGGAAAGCCGGATATACACGGCGATTTTCCACGCGCTGCGCTGCATGCCTTTCGCCGCACCTGTCAAAGCGCGATCCCTGCGCCCCATTTTGTTCCCTTCTTCCTTGCTGCTGCTTATTTTCGGGATAATTCATTTCGTCCAACTGGCCTGCATCATACGTTCCCGCGTTGCCCCCTCATCCTGAATCCACATTCATTATTTATTGCGGGGCGGCAGAACATATGACACAGTGACAAGCCGTGATCGGCGCTGACAAGCCAAAAACGTATTTTTAAGTGTTTCTTCCAGTCATAGAAGCAGAACGAGGATGTTTGCGGGGAAATCTAAAAGAATAAAAACCCACCGGCTATGCCGGTGGGTTTTTATTCTACGGCACATCTGTGCCTGTTCAGTTTTCTTTGAGGACACGTCCGCGCACCAGAACCATTTCGACATTGACATTCTCGTCAAAGAGCAGCAGGTCTGCGTCTTTGCCCTCACTGATCGAACCCTTGCGGTCATCGATCCGCAGCAGCCGCGCCGGCGTGAGCGTCATCATTTTGACCGCCTCATGCAGGGGTGCCGTGGTCATTTGCAGCATAGTGCGCACCAGACGGTCGGTGGTGGCGACGCTCCCCGCGAATGCGGAGCGATCGGGCAGCTTGGCGACGCCGTCTTCCACAATGGTCTCCATGCCGGTTTCCCGGTTGCCGAGGATATAGCTGCCGTCGGGCATACCGGCGGCGCGCATCGAATCGGTGACAAGGCAGATGCGCTCGGGGCCCTTGATCTTGTAGATCAGCTGGAGAAGCTCGGCGGGAAGATGCTTGCCGTCGGCGATGACCTCCACAAACAGATCGTCCAGCAGGTAGCCCGCTTCGATCGCGCCAGCGACGCGGTACGCATTGATGCGGCGCACACCGGACATGGCGGAGTAAAAATGGGTAAGCGCCGAGATGCCGTTTTCATAGGCGCGGAATACCTGTGGGCAGGTGGCGTCCGAATGCGCCAGCGAGCTGATGATGCCATGCTCCCGCAACGTGCGCAGAAACAGGTCTGCCCCGTCCAGCTCCACGGCAAACGACCAGCGGATAATGCGGTCGGTGCGGCGCAGCACCTCGTTGTATTCCTCTGGGTCAGGGCTGCGCAGATATTTCGGGTCCTGCGCACCGCGCTGTTCATAGGCAAAATAGGGGCCTTCCAGATGCAGGCCAAGGATGTTGGGAATGTCTTCGCGGTCCAGCTGTACCTGATTGAACAGGTCGACAAACGAAAGCAGAGATTCCTTTGTGCTGGTAATGGTGGTGGGCACGATCGAGGTGGTACCGTGCTCCATATGCTTGCGGCACGCCTGATAGATCGCATCCAGCGTTCCATCCATGAAATCGGCGCCGCCCGCGCCGTGGGTATGGATGTCGATAAAGCCTGGGGAAAGATAGCGCCTGCCCGCGTCGATGATGCGGTCTGCGGGGGCGTCGATGCTGCAGTCAAAGCGTACCTGCGAGATGACGCCGTCTTCCACCAAAAGCTCGCCGGGGGTAACGCCGGTGGGCGTTACGATCCGGGCGTTGCGAAACAGGATTGAAGTCATTGAGATCCCTTCCTTTAAATACATTACAGGCAGCGGATTTTGTCGCGGAAGCCCTGCATGAAGCGGTTGTTCCATTCGTCTCCGCCGGGAGCGTTGCCGCTCATCCAGACCGGCGGCTTGATGCCTTCGTTGTTCAGGATATTGATCGTTTCGATCACCATGCTGTTGAGCACATAGGCGTTGGCAAAGGTGCTCAGTGCGCCGATCTTCTGCTCAAAGCCCGGAAGCTCGATGACCGCATCGCCCAGCCTTACTTTGCAGTCCACCGTGTAATCGGCGACCTCGTGTAGATTTTTCTTGGACGGATGCCGCGCGGGATGCTCCTTGGGGCAATTTTCGGCGTGCTCGTGGGAGCTGACGCCAATTACAGTCGCGCCGTTTTCCTTTGCCTGAAGCACGGCATCGATGGTTGCGGAATTGATGCCGTAGGCGTTGACGACGATCAGCAGATCGCCCTCGCCGATGCGATAGTCATTGACGATAATACGGCCGAATCCGGGCAGGCGCTCGGTCTGCATGGATTTGAGCGCACCGCAGGAGAGCATGGTGTCCTGATTGAGCATCGCACTCACATGCATCAGCCCGCCCGCGCGGAAAAAGATTTCCATGGCGGCAAGGTTGGAATGGCCGCCCGGCCCGAAAATGTAGATCAGGCGGTCCTTTTTGATCTGCTCGGCCATCACATGCGCCGCGGCGAGGATATGCTCCTTTTCATGGTCGTGTATGTCCTGAATGATTCCGAATACTTCCTTTAAGTAAAGGTCCATGACAGTGCCTTCTTGCATGAGAATGCCTCCTTATTCTGATTGCGCAGCCGATGCGACGGCCGCATGGATGATGGCTTCGATTTTCGGTGAATAGGTTCCCGCCAGCGCAAAATAAAGCGCGGATTCGACCGGCTCATAGCCGCCCTGTTCGATCTGCTGCGCGGTGCTCAGGTACCCGATCATCCCATTGGTATATGCGACGCACACGGCATACGGGTCTACCTCGCGCGCATAAGCGGCGTAATACTGCGAGACCTCTGCGCTGAAGGTGTAAAAGCGCAGACGGTCGCCGTACTCGATTCTGGAAAGCTCCAGCTGCTCGCTGGGACGGTTGTTCTTCTTTAAAACCGTCTGTGCCCATTCCAGCTGCACACCCTGCGCAGTTTTGGCGCGCTCCTCCAGCTCCCGTGCGGGCAGCGCCCCCTCCAGAGGCAGCTCCAGCAGTTGCTTTTGAACGTTGAACCGTGGTATAATCATCTCAGCTTTCAGGTTGAGCAGGTCCCGGCAGGCATTCGCAAAATCTTCGGCGAATACGAGCACTTTGTCGTAGCCCGCGGATACGAAACGCTGGCCCAGAACACTGTTGGGGCGCAGATCGGCAGTACAGCCCTGCAAAAAGATGGACATGCTGCCGGGAAACGCGTCGTCGAGCATACGCAGCGCGGCGCCCGGATAATCGGGCTGCACGGCGTTTTCATTGGAAATGTTCGCGTGGCACGGATAATGGATCATGGCGCCCTTCAGGCTGCCGTCCGCGCGGCGCAGCGCCAGAATCGTCAGCGTGTGGTCGGTGGGAACCTGATAGTTGGGTTTCATTTGTATTGCGCCGTTTTCCAGAACACGGCGGAACACATTGAACGCAGCGCTGCCGTCGTGCCGGTATGCCTGCACGGGTTCCATGTCTTTCTGTGCGAGCGCGACCGCCGCAAGCACACGTTCTTGCAGGAACTGTGCATAGGCGGGGGAGTAAGTTTCCAAAGACGGTGTAAACAGGTCGCAGGTGGGCGGGCCGGAGTGGTTATGCGATGCGACAAAGAAAATCTGTTCCTGCGCGATTTTGCAGGCAGCTGAGATTTTTTCGCGTGTCTGCGCGACAAAATCCGAACCCCACCACAAAAGATCGCCGTAAACGAACAGAAGCTGTTCCTGCCCGCAGCGATGAAGCTGAACGCGAACGAAAATGTCTTCTTTTACCTGTTCAAACAAGGTTATACGCGTCGCATATCCGCACAGACGCACAGGCATCGGCGGCGTAATGGTCAGTTTTGCAGTTCCAAGCTGCATATAGGGTCCCTCCCGTTGTTTGACTGAAACGAACGGCGATGTGGGCCACCCCGTGTTGCAGCACGGGGCGGCCGTGCAAGATCACCGGTACAGTTCAACGATTTTAATGAAGTTTCGAAGAATGTGGAACGGATCCTTGACCGGAAGCGCCACCAGTTTTTCCTCGGGAGTGCCATCACGTTTGCGAATTTGAATCCACTCCCCCAGCTCCTTGTTTGGAAAAGTGGAGAATACATACGCGCTGGCTTTTTCGTACCGCTCCAGCAGGTCCTGCTCGCCGGAAAGCGAATACAAGTAAAGAAATACATACAAGACTTCGGAATGCGGCCACCAGAGCTTCATGTCCCATGTGTCCTGAATCAGGCGTTCAAAATCACTGTCGCCCGATACGCCCTTGGGTGTTCCCCCGGTACGGTCGACAAACCGCAGCAGGCCGCCATATTCGGGGTCCCAGCCGATGTCGAAGGCATTGCGCGCCAGCTCCAGAATGCGAGGCAGATACGCCGGAAGATCGCCGTAATCCTTCAGGAATTCCGCACAGAACCACATGTCCTCCAGCGTATGCCCGGGGTTGACATGGCGGTCGAGCAGGCGGGCTTCGTAGTTTTCGTCTGTAGAGACATGCTCTCGGATGTAGCCGCCGCGGTACAGGTCTTCAAGAATACTGCGCACCTTTTCCAGCCCATAGGCAATCTGCTGCTCACAGGGCAGGTCAAAGCGTTCGCGCATTTTGATGTATTCGTAAGTGGTATTGACCATGATCATCGGGATGGAATGCACACGGTATCCCTCGGGGATCGGGTACGGCTCGGTCAGGAACTCCCCGCTTTCGATCCGCGCGACAATGCTTTCATACAGTGCTTCTACTGCCGTCAGGTTTTCTTTCAGCCTGGCGGCTTTTGTATATTGCGCCATTCCAATCAGCGCAAAGCAATCCGCAAAGATGCTTGCGTCATACCGTCCGGTTCGTTTGTCCTCAAGCTTATTCCCGTCGCGGTCCAGCAGATAGCAGCAGATGTTGTCGCCATAAATGGAATGCTGTGTCAGAAAGCCGTAGGTGCCCTGCATCTGCCGCAGCAGGCCCTCTTCATCCAGCTTTGGCAGAACGCCCTGCTGTTTGAGCTCGTACAGGCGCCCGAGTATCCACAGATACCGCCCCTCGGACCACGTAAATTTATTGTCGCTGAGTTTTTGATCCCCCTCATTGTTGATGCAGTTGAGGATGCCGCCCTTTTCTTCATCGTAAAAGCGATTCCAGTAGGGGACAAAATCATCCTGAATCAGATCAACATACTGGGTAAAAAGCTGTTTCTGATTCATTTTGTACTCTCCAATTTCGCCATCAAATCTTCAATCTGCGGGTCGATCTCGATCTTCTTCACATACTGGTTATACAGTCCGACGCCCAGGAAGATGATGAATGAGGTAAGCAGCGGAGCAATCAGCGCCACATCGGTAGACAGCTGCACGCCCATCTTGGTGACGACGAACACGCCCAGACCGCCGATCATAGAGGCAATGGCCGCCTTGCTGTCGCAGTATTTAAACTGCGGGAGCAGACCGAACAGCAGCGGGATGGCGGTGGGCCCGAGCAGCGCCGCAAACCAGGTGAGAATGATGCCGGTAACGCCGCCGAGCTGATCGCGAAGCAGACCGATAACGACTGTGCCGACGGTGAAAGCAATCGTTGTTGCACGGGCAAGCTTCAGGGATTCGCTGTCCCCCAGCTTACTCAGCGAGGGCTTGATTTTGGTCAGGATATCGCGTGTGATGACCGCGGAAATGGTGTTCATATCCGAGTTGCACATGGACATGGTCTGTGCGAACATTGCCGCAAGCACAAGGCCGACAAGGCCAACGGGGAGGAATCTGCCCGCAAGGCTCGCGTACAGGGATGCTTCCGCCTCGGCCTGTGTCCAGCCGGGGAACAGGATCGGGCCGCACCACATCGGGAAGAACAGAATCAGCGGCCAGATCAGGTAGAGCGCGGAGGACAGGAAAGCCGCCTTTTTCGCCTGATGGTCATCCTCAGTGGAGATAAAGCGTGCTGCAAGGTTCCATGTACCGCCGTTGTAGCTGAAGTATACGACAAAGAAATACAGTAGAGTCCAGGACAGAGAGCCCTGCCCGCGGCCTTCGTTAAAGACCGTGACACTGCTTGCCGGCAGAGCGGAGAACATAGTGGTCAGGGTCAGGCCATATTCGCCAAGGTGATTCAGCACAGCGAAGAACAGCAGCAGCCCGGCCAGAAGATTGACGCCAAACTGCACAAAGTCTGTGAGCAGGTCTGCAATCAGGCCGCCGATGGATACATAGATCATGGACGCAAGGCTGCCGATGATGATGCCCATCCAAATCGGGAGACCGGTAAAGCCGTGCAGCAGAATACCGAGAGACGCCCATTTCGCACCCACGTCCAGCAGCTTTACGATCACGCCAGAGGTCGCGACGATCAGCTGTGCGGCGGTGTTATAGCGCATTTTCAGGTACTCTGTCGGCGACTGGATTCCCAGTGCGCGGCGCAGGCGGGGCCACCTGGGCGCGAGTGTAACTGCGCCGAGTGCGGTTGCAAGCGCGATGTTGACCGCCCACCAAAAATAGATCGATGTGCCGTGCGCATACGCGATACCGGCATATCCAACGAATACAACGCCGGAATATCCGGATACGTGATGGGAAACGCCCGACAGCCACCATGGGATTTTTCCGCCTCCCACGTAAAAGTCTTCCGAGCTTTTGATCGAACGTTTGGACCAGATGCCGATGCCGATGATGACCAGGAAGAAGAGCGCCAGGGTAACATAATCCAAACTTTCCATATGCCCTACATTCATTCAGTACAATCCCCTCTCATATTAAGTTTTGTGGTTTTCCAGTTGTTTGAGCCGCGTATTTATGTAATGCTGGTTCAGTGTGCTGGTCTTGGACTTTTCATACCCCCTTTCCAATTCTCCCACACTGATGATATATCGTTTAACGTCCTCGACAGTAAAAACGGACGTTAAAAACAAATCCAATTCCCCATCCATGGCGGAAATACGCCTGTTCCAGAAAAACAGGTGCAGACCCAACAAAATAGTACACAGGAACGGCATTGCAAACTGTACCCAAAAGACGCCCAGACGCTCGGTGAGCGGAATATCAAACGCAAAAACAGTCAAGACGGCAATCGCGAAGGCAAACAACGGTAGCACCAGCCGCAAAATCGAAACTGCCTGATAATTTCTGCGGTAGCGCTCCACCTCGCGCATCACGGCGATCTGCATAAACCTCTCGCCCTTTTCTTCCAGCAGACGGGGATTGATGACGACCTTGGGTCGGCCGCCCTCGAAGGAAAACGGCGAAAGAAACTCAACGATGCGCAGAACAAAATCATACCGGCACATGGAACCGCTTGTATAGAGATCGACACCCGGGTCCCCGGGCAGGTCAAGCTCCTGTGGTTTGAGCTCGCCATACTGTGCAAGGGGATGAGGAATAAACCGGGTCTTGCCGATCAGTGCCCTGAGCAGCAGCACCGTGACGACAAGGATGGCAGCGCTGCCCCAGATTGAGGGCCAGAGCGCCTTGATGCCCAGAACGGCGATGATGGCCAGCGGAATGCCGATGCCCGCTAAATACCATACGTTGGAGCTTCTCCACTTCATGTTGTTCCCTCTCTTTCCTGCTGTGTTCCGGCGGGCGGTATGCGTTTCGTATCAGAGCTTGGAGGCGCAGTCGCGGTCGATGTACATACGGCAGCCTTTTTTGGTCCTGAGGATGCTGGCGGGGCAGGCTTCGCTGATCTCTCCGGTAAGTGCGGCGGCAGTCGCGCCGGCTTTGCGCTCGCCCGGCACGATGCAGAACAGGTATGGTGCGCTGATCAGCATGGGAACGGTCAGGGTCAGCGCCTCTTTGGGCACCAGGTCAAGGGAAGCGAAGCACTCGTCATGAACCTGCTGCATGCGGCAGGCAATATCCAGCTGAACCACCTTGATCTTTTTCGAATCGTGAAAATCCGCGACAGCAGGGTCGTTAAACGCGATATGGCCGTTTTCGCCGATGCCGAGGAACACCACGTCGGGAGGGTTCTTTTCCAAAAGCTCGCTGTAACGCGCGCATTCCTGCTGGGGATCCGCCGCGCCGTTGATCAGGTGAACGGAACCGAACGGAACACGGTCAAAAATCGACCGGCTGAGAAAACCGTTGAACGACTGCGGGCTGCCAAGAGGAAGACCGACATATTCGTCCATATGAAACGCGTTGATGCGGTCCCATGGAAGCTTCTGCTGCACGAACGCATCAAGAAACTCGTTCTGTGAAGGGGCAGCGGCAAAAATGCAGTTGACGGCAGCTTTTTGCTCCAGAATGCTGCGGATGGTATCCGCAGCGTCTTGAGCCGCGGCTCTGCCCATTTCCTCTCTGCTTTCAAAAATCTGAAGCTCTACTTCTTCATACTTGGTATGCATGATCTGATCTCCTTTTATCGCATTTTTGTTTTTTCTGACCGACTGGCGAAGCACCAGTTCGGGCTGAATCATGATTTGCGTCGAATCCAGTTCCGGATTTGCAATATGTGCAAACAGCATATCCGCCGCTGCGTGGCCGGTTTCAAGCGCCGGCTGGTGAATCGTGGTCAGCGGAGGGCTGATCATGGCAGACATGGGAATGTTATCGAACCCGATGACAGACAGGTCGCGGGGCACCTTGACGCCATGCTGGGAAAGTGAATCGATGATGCCGATAGCGGTGATATCGTTAATGGCCATTACGGCATCAGGCAGGCAGGAGCATCCCAGCAGCATCTGCGCCAAAGCCTTGCCGTTATCGAAATCGACATCGCTCTCCGTATTCTGCTTTGCAGGACGGATGAGCACCATTTCCTTTTTGATTTCGATACCGGCCTCAGAAAGGGCGCGGCAGTAGCCGTCGAAAATCTGCTTGCGGCTGCTGCGGGTAAGCGGATGACTCATAAACGCAATGTTTCGGTGCCCGCATTGGATCAGGTACTGGGCGGCCATGTACCCGCCCTTTAAAAAATCGAAGGAAACGCTGTTCCCCGTAAAGCCTTCGTGACTTTGGTCAAATAAAATCAATGGCGGGGCGCCGGGGCCGGTGAGTTTCTTCAGCGAGTCATCACTGTCGTTGATAGAAGACAGCAGAATGCCCGCCACCTGCTGGCGCAGCAGAATATCGATCTGCCGATCCTCCAACTGCGGGCTGTCATAAGAGCAGCAGACAATTGGCGCAAACCCGTGAATCACGCACTGCTTTGCAACCGCAGAAACCAGCTGCGCATAAAACGGGTTGATCAGGTCGGGGACAATGATGCCTATCTCTCGGCTGGAAACCCCTTTGAGCATCTGGCTGAAAATATTCGGCTGATAATTGAGCTGCCTGGCAGCGCTGCGCACCCGTTCGCGCAGTTCTTCCGTAACAGGATAGTCCGCATCATTCAGTACTCTGGAAACGGTCGCAGGAGAAGCCTGCGCCAGCTGTGCAATATCTAAAATGGTCGGTCGACGTGCGTTTCGGTCGGATGATTTTTTCATCAGAGAACTCCTTTCGGGAAAGCTTAGAACAGATAGAAAACGTTTTCTATAAGTACAAAAAATAAATCAGAGCACTTAGCTCCATTCACTTACTTAAAATCAGAAAGTATAGAAAACGTTTTCTATCTGCACAAAATTAATTTCGTTTTTAGTATAATATCATAGGATATTACGTTTTTCAATCTGGAATTTAGATATATTTTCAGCCTGTGTTTTATGCATCTATACAAAGTACATTTTTTCATCTCCGCCTTGTCGACTTATATCAAAAATGAACTGATCCATAGAATCCTTGGACCGTTTTCGTATAAATGCAATCCGCTGCCTGCCGCATTTCATGCGATTGCAAGGGTTTTCGGGTGCACCAAGGCCCACTGTTTCTGGAGATTTTCAGATTTGACCTATTTGGAATGCAGCCACCGGCCCCACTGGCCCCACCGGGACATTTGCGCCCGGAGAAACGCTCTTTAGCGTAATTGGACCTGTAGGAACAGCCACTGTTGGCTTTGGCGAAAGCTTGATTTTCCAGTCCTCTACGCTGGATATTACTGTAACTCAGGGCTCCGCAATTGTAACAATTGAGGATACCACTCCTACTGGCCCCACCGGTCCCACTGGACCCACAGGCCCCACCGGACCGACTGGCGCCGACGGCGCTGTTGGACCTACCGGTCCCACTGGCCCGACTGGCGCCGACGGAGCTGTCGGACCCACTGGTCCCACTGGCCCGACTGGCGCTGACGGTGCTGTCGGACCTACCGGTCCCACTGGCCCGACTGGCGCCGACGGTGCTGTTGGACCCACTGGTCCCACTGGCCCGACTGGCGCTGACGGTGCTATCGGACCTACTGGCCCCACTGGACCCACTGGCGCCGACGGTGCTGTTGGACCTACTGGCCCCACAGGACCCACTGGCGCTGACGGTGCCGTCGGACCTACTGGCCCCACAGGACCCACTGGCGCTGACGGAGCTGTCGGACCTACCGGCCCCACAGGACCGACCGGTGCTGACGGAGCGATCGGACCTACCGGCCCCACAGGACCGACAGGTGCTGACGGAGCGATCGGACCTACCGGCCCCACAGGACCGACAGGTGCCGACGGAGCGATTGGACCTACTGGCCCCACCGGGCCAGTTATATTAAGCAAACCGCAAAAGCCTTTGAAAGTAGAAGAAAACTATAATATTAGAACTATCATTTACGCAAAATGCCGCCTACAAGGCGGCACGTAGGATGGGAAAAATCGCCGCGCTTCCGAGAAAAACAGAAAAAGCGGATCAGACCCCGAAAAAACAGTTAACACGGTAAGCCATGCCGCAATATGAAACAAAAAGCCGGGGCCGCCGATCCCTTTGGGATGGCTGCCCCGGCTTTTTTACGGGTCTGTTTTGCAAGAGTCCCGATTTCCAGTCAATTTGTTTCGCGAATGGACCTGCCGTTTTGCGCAAAAACATTCTGCTGCCCCTATCAAAACGAATGTGCCAGCGTTTTTTCCAGAATCCCGGTCACGGCTGCCACCTGTTCGGGCCTTACCAACGGGGAAGGCGCATTTTGCTCCGCACAGCGGATAAAATGCAGAAGCTCCGTTAAGTACCAGCCGGTGGGCGGCACGTTGATCCCCGTCGGGATTTTTATTTTTTCCTCCGTATCGAACACGCGGGGCTCGGCATCAAAGGGGTAAGCGATAACGCTGGTGCCGTCGTTTACGACGACGGCATTCTCGAAATAAACGCGCCAGCGCGCCGTAAACGGCAAATTGGCGTGGAACCACGCGGCCTCTGCGCAGACGTTCAGCTTCCCGAACCGGTACTGAAAGCGGTACTGCTCCGCAAAGCCGCGGCCCGTCCCCGCACAGCAGGTAAACGAGGATTCCTCCGGCTCGCCGAACAGGCTGACGATCAAATCCAGATCGTGTACATGCAAATCAAACGGAATCAATCCGCTTTTTTCCGAATCAAACAGCCAGCCGTTCTGCACCCAGCGCGGGCACGCGGAAAGGCGTTCGAAATAGCCGTCCAGCGCAGGCCCGTACTCACCGCTCTGCACCAGACTGCGCAGAACCGCAGTTTCGTTGGTGAACTGCAGCACCTGCGCAACATAAAGCTGCACGCCCTGCTGCGCGGCGAGAGCGAACATCTCCTCCACATCGTTTCTGTGCAGCGCGGCCGGCTTTTCCACAATGGTGTGCTTTTCGAGCTCCAGACTTTCCAGTACCTGCTGCTTGTGCAGAAACGTGGGCGTGCAGATGTCCACCAGATCGATTTCCTCGCTGTGTACCATTTCGGTGATGGATTCGTACATCTTCAGGCCCCATGTTGCAGCACGTTCCCTGTCCTGCGGGGATTTCCCGACCAGGGCGGTCACTCGGCAGTCTGGAATATGCGTATAATTGCTGTAATGCACCGTTCCCATTCCGCCGGCGCCGACAATTCCGATTCGCATCATCTGTTTTGACTCCTTTCCGGCCCCTTATAACAACCAGACTTTCTTCCTGCTTCTTCGAAAGCGAGGGAGGAAGAACCACCATGATGTTGCATTTTTTATTAAAGATTCGTATTACAGTGAAAAACCGTGCGCGGTCAGGTATGCCGCGGATGTTTGCATCGCTTCATCGACTGCCGCCAAATCCTTGGGGCCATCCTGTGTGAACTCGATTTCCACGCTCAGCGGGCAGTTGTTGCTCGCTCGGCCAAGCTTTTCAAATATCATCGGGAAATCTACAGCGCCTTCCCCGAGCGCGGGGAAGTTCCACTCCGTGCGTTCCCCGGCTTTATCCTTTACATGCATGTACCCAATGCTGTTCATACAATCATCGAGGTCCTGCGCAAGATCGACCCCGCCGTAAAAAATGGCGTTTGCCGTGTCGTAGTTGACGGAAACGAGCGGAGATGCCACTGCGTCCGTCACTTCCTTCACAATTTTTCCGCTACCGTGTTCCCCGTGAACCTCCAGCACCAGCTTCATTGCGTGTTTTTCGAGCAGCGGCAGCAAGCTACGGATGTTTTTCACCAGCTCCTGGTTCGAGGCGACCGTGCTGTCCTTCAGGTGCGCTTCGCCCACCGAGGAAACGATGTATTCGCAGCCGAAAAAGGCGGCCAGACGGATATTATCCATAAAGTCAGGAAGCCGCTGCGGGTCCATCAGATTGCAGTGACCGCTCATGGAAATCGGGGTCAGGCCCGCTTTCTGCAGTTCGTCCTGCACCCTGCACAGCCGCGAAAAGGACATGGAAGGAAAGACATGCTCCGTCCATCCCTTCGTCGCGGTCAGCTCAATGTAGCGGAATCCCGCCTTTTGAATGCCCGCAATAGCTTCTTCCAAAGAAAACCCGTGGTAGCAGTTGGAATTTGCGATGATGATACGTTTCAAAATCATCCCTCCTGAAACTGAATCTGGCGAGCTTCCAGCCATATTTAGATGACAAATTGCTCCATGTACCGTTTCGAAATTTTCAGGCTGTTCAGAATTCTCTCCCGACTGCCTTCAAACGCCTTATCCTCAATCTCGATACAGGCGTAACCGTTATAGCCGATGTCTGTCAGGGCGGAGACATATTTTCCCCAATCCACATCGCCAAGGCCGGGAAGCTTGGGTACCATGTATTCCAGCGGATACGCCATCGTGCCGACCTCGCGCAGACGATCTGGCAGCAATTTGATGTCCTTGAAATGAACGTGGAAAATCCGGTCTTTGAATTCATACAGAGGGGTGATATAGTCCATCATCTGCCATACAAAATGGCTGGGGTCATAGTTCAGCCCGAAATTCGGACTGGGCACGATTTGGAACAGCTTGCGCCAGATGGCCGGCGTGCTGGCCAGATTCTGCCCGCCGGGCCACTGATCCGGCCCAAAGAGCATCGGGCAGTTTTCAATGGCGATGCGAACGCCGAGTCCCTCTGCCTCTTGTACGATCGGCGGCCAGATTTCCCGGAACAGCTCCAGATTTTCCTCCACGGTTTTGGTCTGGTCGCGCCCCACAAAGGTGGTGACCAGATTTACACCAAGACGGTGGCTGGCTGCGATCACCTGCTTCAAATGGGCGATATTCGCGGTGCGCTTTTCCGGATCGCCGTCCATCGTGTTCGGGTAATACGCCAGCGAGGAAATCTCTACCCTGCGGGCCTTGCAGTAGTCCAGAATCCGCGCGGCCTCTTTGTCGGTCAGAGCACCGACATCGATATGGCTGACCCCGGCATAGCGCCGCTCGGCCTTTCCGCGGGGCCAGCAGGCGACCTCCACACAGGAAAATCCGAGCCCTGCGGCGGTATCGATCATTTCTTCAAATGACATCTGGTCTAAAATAGCGCTGACAAATCCAAGCTTCATCCAATTTCACTCCCCTCTTGATGAACAGCGACCGCGCGCCCGGTCTGTGAGGATTCGATGCAGGCGAACACCGCGCGCATGGCGCTGAGCGCCGCTTCCCCGGAAAGATGGCCCGGGTCCTCCCCGCCGAGGCAGGCGGCAAACCGATCGATCACGCCGGAGCTGGTCTGGTTGTCGTTGGTCTGGATTTGATCCACCCGGTACAAAACGATTTCTCCATTGGGTCTGATCAACTGAATGGCATATTCGGGATCATCGTAAATGCGCAGGATTCCCTTCGTTCCATAAAGGATGGTGGAATTGTCCTCTGCCCCGTAATACGTCCAGCTGGCTGTCATCGTCCCGATGGCGCCGCCGCTGAGCCGGTAAATGCAGATGGCGTTGTCGTCCACGCCGATGAGATTCCCCGAAGCGTCCGTTTTGTCCAGCGTGGTGAGCCGGGCGGTGACCTCCACCACCTTTTGCCCCGACAGGAACTGAATCAGGTCTGTTTTATGGATGCCGAGATCGGCCATCGCGCCCATGCTCGCGCGCTTCTTATCAAAAAACCATGTAATTTTTCCGGCGTCGATGCTCCAGGTCTCCGGCCCGCCGTGGCCGAAGGTGGTGCGGAAGGTGAGCAGCCTTCCGATCATGCCTTCCTCCATAAGCTGCTTTGCCAGCATGTGCGCCCGGGTCAGCTCCTGATTGTGACCGATCATCAGCAGTCTGCCGGTTTCACGCGCGGCGGCAACCATGGCTTCGCATTCTTCGAGCGTGGAAGCCATGGGCTTTTCACAAAGGACATGTTTTCCGGCGCGCAGAGCCGCCGTCGCAATCTCCGCATGGGTCGTGTTGACGGTGCAGACGCTGACTGCGTCGATGGCGGGGTCGCTCAGCATCTCCTGATATGAGGCATACACCCTGCCCCCGTGCGCGGCAGAAAGCTCCTGCGCACGCTGTGTGTTGAGGTCGAAATACCCGGCGATTTCCGTTTCGGGATTGGCGAGATACTCCGGTATATGGCGTACCTGTGCGATTTTTCCGCATCCGATGATCCCAACTTTGTACACAAGTAAGTCCCCTTTCTTCCATTTTCAATTCATTCGGCCGTGCGGCCTGCTCAGGAGGTAGATTCCTTTTTCTGCAGCAGGACGGCGCCGATCACAATGATGCCTTTGCAGGCCTCCCGCAAAAATGGCGGGACACCCATCAGGTTGAGCAGGTTGTTCATCACAGAGATGATCAGCATGCCGAGCACGGTGCCGAGAATTGAGCCACGCCCACCGGCCATGTTGGTTCCACCGACGATTGCCGCCGCGATGGCGTCCATTTCGTAGCCGCTGCCTGCGTTCGCGTAATCCATGGAACCAATGCGCGAAACCTGCAGCACGGCGGAAAATGCGACCAGCATCCCCATCAGTGCGTAAACGCGGCGCTTGACGCGGTTTACGGGAATGCCCGAAAGCTTTGCCGCGCGCTCGTTCGAGCCGACCGCCACCACATGCCGGCCAAAGGCGGTGCGCTGCGAGACAATGTGCAGCACGGCGGAGATCAGCAGCCAGTAAACGATCGGCATCAGCATCTGCCCGCCGATGCTCACATTCGCGATTTCCAGAAAACCGCTGGGGACGGACGGGGAACCTCCCTGCATATACTGCTGTGTTACGCTGCGGAAAATTTTCATTGTGCCGAGCGTAACGATGAATGGGGGGATTTTACCGCTGGTCACCAGCACTCCGTTCAGTTCCCCGAACAGCCAGCCGGCCAAAACGCCGACCAGAACGGCAAGCACGTATACCGCCGGGCCGGAAATCCCCATGGAGTACAGAAATCCCCTGGGGCCGGAATCGATCAGCATCATGACAATGGCGCCGACCGCGACCAGGGAGGAACCGACGGAAAGGTCGATGCCGCCGGACACGATGACAAAGGTCATGCCAAGTGCAATGATGCCTACGCTGGCGTTATTGCGCAGAATATTGATCCAGTTGCGCAGCCATGTGGAAAACCACGCGCCGAAAGAGTCGAACTCAAAGCCGAGAGCAAGCGTCTGCAGGACCACCATGACCAAAAGGGCGATGGCCGTACTGAACAGCGGGTATGTAGTCCACATGCGGCGAAACCAGGGTAAGAATCCTTCCCGTTTGATTGCAGCCGTTTCCTTCATTCGTTTTCTCCCCCTATTTCTGCTGAAGTTCCTCCGGTGGCAAGGCGCATAATGTCGTGCTCGTTCATGGTATCGCCGCTGACCTCTCCAAGCACTTGGCCGTGGTACATCACGAGCGCCCGATCGCACAGCCGGATAATTTCCTGTACTTCGCTTGACAGAACCACAATGGCGACGCCCGCACCGGCAAGCTTTAGAATAATGTTATAGATTTCTTCCTTCGCACCCACATCCACCCCCTGCGTGGGGTTGTCGAGCACCAGGATTTTGGGGTTTGCGTTCAGCCATTTCGCCAGCACTACCTTCTGCTGATTGCCGCCCGAAAGGCTGGTGATCAGGTCCGATTTTTTCCCCAGCTTGATATGCAGCTGCTCGATCTGGCGGTCGAAATCCAGGTTTTGCCGCACGCGGTCAATCAGCCCGCGGCGCTGGTATTCCGGCAGCGTGACAATGGAGCCGTTTTCCAGGATACTCATATCCTTGAGGATGCCGTTTTCCTTTCGGTTGCGGGGCACATAACCGATCCCGAGCCGCCGGGACTGCATGGCACTGCTGATATGTACCGGTTCCCCTTCCACATAGATCTGCCCTTCGTAATTCCCCCGAACTCCGAAAATCGTCTGAAACAGCTCGCTGCGCCCATCCCCCAAAAGCCCGGTGACGCCTAACACCTCCCCGGCGTGCACCGCGAAAGAAACGCCGCGGAAGGCGGTTTTGTCGGAAAGGTTTTCCACGCGCAAAATCTCGCGTTCTTTCTCGTAATCGCGCCGCACCGTTTCAATGTGGAGCTCGTGCCCTACCATGTGATGCGCAAGGTCGTCGGTGGAGGTTTCCGAAATCGGGCCGTCCTTTACCATCACGCCGTCGCGCAGTACGGTAAAGCGGTCGCAGATGGTCATGACTTCCTTGAGCTTGTGAGAGATAAACACGATCCCGACTCCGTGCTGCCCCAGCGTACGCATCATATCGAACACTCGCTCCACCTCGGAATCGGTCAGGGACACGGTGGGTTCATCCATAATGATGATGGAGGCATTCATCATCAGCGCCCGAAAAATCTCGACAATCTGCTTATACGAGGCATCCAGGTCCCTCACCATGGTCATAGGGTTGAGATGAAAATCCATTTTATCAAATATCTCCTGTGTCTGCCGCCGCATCGCGTCCGCATCCAGAAGGCCATTTTTCTTTTTGAGTTCTCTGCCGATGAACATGTTTTCGTAAATGGTAAGATCGTTGATCAGATTGAGCTCCTGATGGATAAAAGCGATGCCTGCCGAAAGCGATTCCGCCGGGTTCCGGAACGAAACCGGATTCCCGTCCAGAAGCATTCTGCCGGAATCGGGCTGAAGCACGCCGCCCAGAAGGTTCATCAGTGTGGATTTTCCGGCGCCGTTTTCACCGATCAGCGCGCAGATTTCCCCACCCCTTACGGAAAAATCAACATTCTTTAGCACGCGCACAACGCCGAAGGATTTGCAGATTTCCTGCATTTCGAGTGTCATTCCATCACTCCGTTCCTTTTTAAGGAGAGGCTATGGCTGCGCCATAGCCTCTTTTCCTGCTGCTGAGAATTAATAGGGGGATTTGTCATCCTTGAACTGTGCGCAGTTGTCACGATCCACAATCGTGGTGGGAATAATCTTGACCTTCTCTTCGGTTTTGCCGTCGAGCACGTTCACCGCTACGTCCACAGCGTCGCGCACCATGGCGGGGCTGTACAGAGCGGATTCAATCCAGATGTTCTCGTTCTGCGGCATCATGTTGAAATACTCCTGTGCTCCGCCGCCGCCGGTGATCACCTTAATATCGGTACGGCCTGCCTCTTTGATGGCCTGGAGCGCGCCGATGGAGGTTTCATCGTCCATGGAATAAACGGCGTCGATCTTCGGGTTCTTGGTCAGAATATCCGCAAAGTCCTTCAGGCCGTCTTCACGTGTGAACTTGGTGGCGTAGGTAGAAAGCTTGAGATCGGGGGCCAGTTTCGCGACTGTCTCGGTAAAGCCCTTCTTGCGCAGCTCTGCCACGGAGCCGGAGGTCGGAACGTCGAGAATTACGACATTGCCGGTCTTGCCGATTTTATCCACAATGTACTTGGCGCCTTCTACGCCCATGCCCTCATTGTCGCCGGAGACACGGTACACGCCGTCCACATTGATGGCGATGTCGAAGTTTACAATGGTGATGCCTGCGTCAACCGCTTTCTTGATGGGAACTTCCATGCCCTCCCACTGCGGGAACGCGACGATGGCCTTTGCGCCCCATGTCATCAGATCGTCCAGCTGAGAAGTCATTTCATCCGCGTTGTTGCTGGTGTACAGCTTGTAGTCTACTTTGTCCGCAAGCTCCTTGCAGCGGGCTTCCGCATGGTAAGCCACAGCCGCGACCCAGCCGTGGGTGACCGCCGGGGCAAGGATGCCGACCTTGTACTTATCCGCCGCAGCCGACGACGCGGGCGTCGCACCGGACGCGGGCGCAGAACTTGTGGTGGTGCTTCCACCGCACGCAGCCAAAGACAGGGACATGGCTGCTGCCAGAACAAATGCCAATAGTTTTTTCATAATGCTCCTCCTTTAGTTTGTGGTATGCGATTTATGAATTTTTCGGCAATCCTGCCGATGAATCGCGCAGAACAATTTTGTGCTCCAGAAACACGGAGCGCGGAGGGAGCCCGCCCAGCTGCTCGAGAAGCAGCTCACAGGAGGTTTTGCCAAGCTGATAGCAGGGCTGGCTGACGGTAGTCAGCATAGGGCGGAACATGGTAGCGTATTCCACATCGTCGAATCCTACCACCGAAAGGTCTTCCGGCACACGCAGGCCCATTTCCTTTGCCACGCGGAGCGCGCCGAGCGCGATGACGTCCGAAATGCAGAACAAGGCGGTCGGCCGGTCTGGTAGAGAGAGCAGAGTGCGCGCAGCCTGCACGCCCGAAGAAAAGTTATAATCGCCCGCCGCGGAAGTGATGTATCGCTGTTCTACGGCGATCCCCTCTTCGGAAAGCGCCTTTTCGTAGCCCATGCGCCGCTGCTGTGTGGAAATAAACGAGTTGGCCGCGCCGATCAATCCGATTTTCCGATGCCCGACAGAGCATAGGAAATGGGTCATGTCGTAGGCCGCCTTAAAATTGTCGATGGAAACATGCCCCACGCTTTCGTCGCTGCAGTATTCGCAGCACTGCACAATGGGGAAGCCTTTTGCGAGTTCCGAAACCTCCAGATCATCCTTTTTGACGTCCATCAGGATAACGCCGTCGGCGTTGCCGTTATGCAACAGCTCAAAATAGCTGTTGGTATGGATCTGGATTCCGTCCGTAATGCACAACATGGTCTGGTACCGATTATGCCGTGCGATATCCTGGATCCCGTGTACGATGGGCGAATAATACGGGTTTGTGATATTCGGCACCAGAATCAGCAGGATTCTGCTTTGCCCCTTGCGCAGACTGCGCCCCCACGTGTTAGGATGATAATTCAGCTTTGCGATGGCCGCCAGTACCTTCTGCCTGGTGATCGCGCTTACCTTTCCGTTGCGGTTGATGACCCGTGATACCGTGGCAACGGAAACGCCCGATTCCTGTGCTACTTCTTCGATCGTGCTCAAGTAAGCTCCCCCTTTTCCCATCCCGTTTGATCCGTTTCTTTTTCTTTCTGCTCTTATATATGTAATCGATTACATTATGTTGTTGGAGACCTAACTCTAATTTTTCAAAGTTTAATTAATTTATATATAACAGATATCACAAAAATTGTCAATAAATAGTAATATTTTTATTTTATAATTTCACAATCAATTGCTTCGGCTTTTTATATATTCTGAATTTTTCCCTTTTTGTGTAATGGTTTACATTAATATTGTTATTTTTCTCTCATTCGGGCAGAAAACAGCTTTAGCCAGTCAGATGCCTTACCGGACATAGAACTTCGGCAGTATTGATAACCATTCTATCAAAAGTCCGTTCCAATCATTCGATGAGGAACCTAAGCTCTGGAGCGCGTATTCTTCCCTTCTTCTCACCCATGTTTCTAAGGCGGCAAAGCGGCTTTGTACCTCTACATCCCTTCGCAGTTGTTTAACCACAAAAGGCAAAATCATCTTCGCTGTCACAGAGTATAAAAACAGGCAACTAATGCATACCGAACTCTATTTTCACAATAAAAAATAGCCCTTCCAACATTTTGATTAGAAAGACTATCTGAATATTCAATATTGATATTGATTAATTAAGAATCAAGAAAAATGGCAAAAAATGTAAATTTTGTGTTTTCTTGAGGACATGACTAATATATACAATATCATGCCGGAAATAAAAAGTCTAGTATTTTTTTTATTTTCTTTTATACTTAGAATATCAATTCAAGGAAAAGATTAGGGAGACCAACTATGTTACACCAAACAGAAAATGAGGAAAGAACGTATTTAAGCGAAGTTCAAGGAAAGCTGCGAGCAGAACTGGAACAAATCAACCAAAAAATAGACAACTACTCCAAAGAGATACTGGAAACAAAACGGTATATCTATGAGAATCTGGCCCAGCTTGATTCTGCGGAAAAAGCGGCGAACCGAACGGCCGTTTATGACAGCGTTGCCTTTGGAGAAAAAGCTGTCAGAGAAAGAGAAAAGCTCGAAAAGCTGATTCAATCCCCCTATTTTGGGAGAATCGATTTCATCAGAACAGAAGAAGAACAAGGAAATGCATTCTATATCGGAGTGCATGCTTTTGCCGATCCCGCGGCATTGCGCAGTGTCATTTTCGACTGGCGTGCACCTGTCTCCAGCATGTTTTATGATTTTGAAACCGGACCGGCTTTTTACAAGGCTCCCGCCGGAAAAATCGACGGAGTGATGACCCTGAAACGGCAATACAGAATCAGACAGACTCAGATGGAGTACATGATTGAAAGCTCCCTGAATATCGGCGACGAAATTCTGCAAAAGGAGCTGAGCCGCAATTCCGACGACAAGATGAAAAACATTGTGGCGACCATCCAAAGGGAGCAAAACGCCATCATCCGGAACGAAGCCGCAAAAGTGCTGATCATACAGGGTGCGGCGGGCTCGGGAAAAACCTCCATAGCGCTGCATCGGGTCGCATTTTTGCTGTATCGCTTTAAAGATACTCTGACATCGAAGAACATTCTCATTATTTCCCCCAACAAGGTATTCGGAAACTATATTTCGAATGTTCTGCCGGAGTTGGGAGAAGAAAACATGTCGGAAATCGGCTTCGATGATATCGCAGCGGACATGCTTGGAAAAAAGTATCGGTATCAGACTTTTTCGGAGCAGGTAGAAAGCTTATTGGCTAATGGAGACGCCGAAACCATTGCCAGAATCGAATTTAAGGCGACAAATCTCTTTGTGGAGCAGCTTCAATCGTATTTAGAGTCTGCCGATAAAACCTGTTTTGTTCCGACCGATCTTTCCTTCGAGAACTTTTCTGTTTCCAAGGGAAAACTGCTTTTGAATTATCGTGCTTTGAAAAAGCTGCCGATCAAAACGCGGCTGCGTAAAATAGCGGACGATCTGATAGAAAGGCATAAAAGAGATACCAATCAAAAGATGGATCCCACAGTCATCCGCCAAATCAGAAGCAGCATTCAAAAAATGTTTCAATTCAATGACGCATTGACGCTGTATCAAAATTTTTATCGCTCCATCGGTCAGGAGCATCTGTTCCGTCTGATCGGCAAAAACGCATTTGAATTCTGCGATGTGTATCCCTTTCTCTATACCAAAATCTATTTTGAAGGAGAAGAGCAGGAATACAAAAGCATAAAGCATCTGCTCGTGGATGAAATGCAGGATTACACGCCGATTCAATATGCGGTTCTGGCAAAGCTGTTTTCCTGTAAGATGACCATTTTAGGCGACAGCTACCAAAGCGTAAATCCTTACAGCTCATCCTCCGCGGAAAAAATCCAGCCGTACTTTTTGGGGTGCGATTGTATGGAACTGCGCAGGAGCTACCGTTCCACCATTGAAATCACCAGGTTTACGCAGCAGATTTTAGATAACAAAAAACTGATTCCCATTGAGCGGCATGGCAGTGCACCCGCAATCACAGAATGCCAAACCCCAAAGGAGCAGCTTGACAAGATACGTGCTTTGATTGAGCAATTCAGGCAATCCGAACATGCCTCCTTGGGGATCATATGCAAATCGCAGAAGCAGGCAGAGCAGCTGTTTGAGCAGCTTCATACCGCTGATGACACTATGGCTTTGTTGGATTTCGGCAGCAGCGAATTTCAGAACGGCATCGTCGTTACTTCCGTGCACATGTCCAAGGGGCTTGAATTTGATCAGGTGATCATCCCCGATATTTCTGATGAGCTTTATCACACACCGTTGGACAGAAGCCTTTTATACATTGCCTGCACAAGAGCCATGCATCAATTGGACTTAACCTGCTGCGGCAGGAAAACGGAGTTTCTGCAAGGCTGCTGAGTCCAGCCTTGAGCTCGGTACTGTCCCAATATCAGGCCGCCGTACATTTTGAAAAGGGGTGAAATTCATCTGCTCCGTGTGTATCAGAAGAACATCTCGCCGGATTAGATGGAACAAATCGGCTGTTACTCAAAGTCGCACTTCACAATAGGATTTCCATGATCCTCTACCAGTTTCTCGACATCCTCAAAAGCCATAAAAATGGTTGCGGTGTTTTCCATGGGATGGATGCCGATTTGCTGATTCTGCAGACTCTTATCGAACACCACAATCACATTTTTCTCTGCGTTATTTAACACCCCAAGCGGTGTGACATGTCCTTTTTCCAGCATCAGCAATTCCCTGAGCGATTCCTCGCTGGCAAAGGTCAGCTTGCGGCTGGCAATCTTTTCACTCAGGCTTTTTAAGTTGACGGTTTTATGGCCCGGCACGGTAACAAGATAATAATGCAGCTTTTTATCGTCACGCAGAAAAAGATTTTTTGCAACTCGCTCGCTATGCGGCAGATTCAGGGCGTCCATCTCTTCAATGGTGTATACGGCGGGATGCTCGCAGGCTTCATAAGTCATTTGATATTGATCGAGAAGATCATATAACCCTTTTTTATCCAACCTTTTCATTCCTCTCTTATATGATTGATATTGTCTTATGATGTTATTATACAACAAATCACCGGCTTGCAAAACAGCTTTTCTCCGCTTGATAGGATACACAGAGATACAACTCCCAATGGGAGTAGCACATAAAGGAACAAAGCCGCTCCGGGGCTTTCTTTCGCAATACCTCCGGGCTGTACCTTGCGCTTTTTTGTTTACGCACAGCCCAAAGGGGATGCTCCGCTTCTCAGGTACCTCCCCTAAAAATCGAAAGGCCCCTTTTTCGTGAAGCTCCACGGAAAGAGGGGCCTGTTTTATTGCAGGAACAGTACCCGTCTATACAGTAGGAACGAAAAAAGCCAACGGTTTTTCAAAGCTCTTAAGTTCCAAACACCAGAAAAGCCCCAGCCAGGACAATATAGGCGACCATGAGCTCTGCGCCCTCCAGCCAGTTGACCTTATGATCCATAAACACTGTGGCGGTGAGGATGACGCTGATAACAATCCCGAGCAGCTCCATCGAGGTATAGACATATTCCATCGTATTCCCGAGCATTGCGCTCCAGATGACCATGAGCGGCGTCACGAACAACGCGATCTGCATGCTGGAACCAACCGCGATCTCGATGCTGATGTTGATCTTTCCCTTGATCGCCATAAGGCATGCAGAAGCATGCTCCGCCACGTTTCCAAGAATGGGGATCAGGATGATGCCGATGAACGCTTCCCCCAGACCGAACTGCTCTGCGGCACCTTCCACAGTACTGACCAGGATTTCACTCATCACAGCCACGGCTACCGCCGCCGCGGCCATAATGACGACGCCCTTTTTCAATGACCATTCCGGTTCTTCCGCTTCCTCACCGTCGTCAGCATCCTCCAAAAAGATATCCCTGTGCGTAATCAAAGAGAAAATCAGCCCCAATATGTACAGCACAAGCATGACGATCGCCAGCGCAAGACTGAATTCCTTTACCGCGTTAGGATCCTCCCCTCCCCTGCTCCCGAATTTAAAGAAAAACGGAACGATGATGCTGAAAAGTGCGAAACCAAGCAGATCGAAATTATTTTTGACAATGTTCTTGCTGACGGGCATAATTTTATATTTTAACCCCCCAACAAAAATACTCATTCCCATCACAAGCAGAATGTTGCCGAGCATGGACCCCGCAAGGCTTGTAAGTACCAGAGAATACATTCCCGCCTTGACGGCAAATCCGCAGATCAGGATTTCCGGAACGTTCCCCATAGTGGCATTCAAAAATCCGCCGATCTTTGGGCCGGTGTACAGGCTGATCTGTTCGGTCGAATCCCCCAGCACGGCGGCCAGAGGAATGATGCCGGCGCAGCAGAGGCAAAATACGATACCATCGCTTAAGTGGAGTCCAAACCTTGCAACAAGAGTGATCGGGATAAAAACCAACAGCCAATACAAATACTTCATCGTCATTCTCCTTTTTGGAATGTTCAAAGCATGTTTTCAAGTTCGAAGAACTGAAAAACATTTACATAGAACGATAGATAAACAATGAAAAAATCAGGGAGCTGCCGCGGGAAAGAAACACTAGACGGCTACACAGCCGAAAACAATCCGTTCACGCTGCACACAACAGCCGCTGGAAATACAGGCGTGCATGCAGGATTTACCGGAGCGTTTCGCCCGCGGCAAGAGCTGTTATTTCTCTTTACGCATACCGTATCCGCGCGTTCAAGCCGGCCTTGTTCAAAAAGCGCAAGGCCGGCAAAATGCTTCTTTCCGATCAGGCTTTATCTGGCCTATGCTAAACTGATCAAACACTTTATTCTATACAGATTTTTTAATTTTGTTACGGAAATACTCTTCAATGGACTTGGCAGCATGCTTGTCCGCACCACAGTTAAAATCACAGCCGCGGCTCTGGCGGCGGCATTGCCACCGGCAAAAACGTCCTCCAAGCTGGTGTGTTCATCGTCAGCCGCACGACCCTGCCGGGTCTTCCGATCCATCGGCACTCTTGGCGCTTATGGGTTGAGAGAAACATCCAATGCCATGATGGCAATACGCTTCGATTTTAACTTCGCTGTCCTGAAAGGGCTTGGGGCGCCGCTCTTCCCCACTCCTCATAGGACAATCCGAAAGGAGCATACAGATGAATCATGCTCGTATCAAGGGGGAAGCATGATTATGATATCGATAGAACAAATCAACTCCATGCAAAGCGCAGATATTCGGGCAATCGATAAGAATGCGCTTGTGGACGTACAAGGTTTTCCATTCGATAACAGCCTTTCCAAACGGGAGCGCATAGAACTGGTCATTGAACGCACGAAAAATCCATACTGTTTTCGATATGGCGAGTTAGGCGTTCAGGTAGAGTTTACCGACGACGGCCCGACGCTTTGTGAGCTGCTGACGAACTTCCTGTTGCGCAAGAAAAGCGGCCTGTGACCTCTTTTTCAAAGCGGCGAAGCATTGCTGCCTTTATGCCCGAACAGCATTCTTTCGATATAATGCAGCAGGAAAGGAGGAACTATGGCAAGACCGAAGGCCCGGTATGAAATCCTGCCGAAAGCAAGCAAAAGCAAAACCTGGTATGTCGGGTTTTACATCCGGCTGTCCCGTGAGGATTCCCGCGGAAACGACGAATCCGAGAGCGTTCATAATCAGCGGCTTATCCTGACAGACTGGCTCAACAATCAATTTGACGACAACAAATACGTATTGGTGGATGAATTCGTCGATGACGGGGTAAGCGGCACCACCGATGAGGAACGCCCGGATTTTCAAAGGCTGCTCCGATTCATTGAGGCCGGAAAGATCAACTGTGTCGTTGTGAAAAATCTGGCCCGCAGCTTCAGGAACCATGCCGACCAGGGCTATTATTTAGAAGATTGGTTCGTTATTCATCAGGTGCGGTTCGTCTCACTCTACCAGCAGCCGATCGATACGTACAAAGACCCCTACGGCGCAACGAATATCGGCGTTCCCGTACAGGGAGTTCTGAATGAAAGCCACGCGAAGGACACGTCCGAAAACGTGCGTAAGGTCTTTGACAAGAAACGGGAAAAGGGATTGCACATCGGTTCCTTCGCCGCCTACGGATACAAGAAGAACCCGGAGGACAAAAACGCGCTGGTGATCGACGAGGAAGCCGCCGAGGTCGTGCGGGACATCTTTTCATGGTTTCTGGACGGAATGAGCAAAAATGCCATTGTGCAAACACTGAACGAACGCGGCGTGTTATGCCCTTCTCTATATAAGCGGAGCAAGGGCATGAAATATAAAAATCCTAACGCCGGAAATCAGCCGCTGTGGAACGCAAAGACCGTCACACAAATGCTGAAAAACCGACTGTATGTCGGTGACATGGTGCAGGGCCGCTACCGGGTACGGAGCTACAAAATCCATATTCAGGACGCTGTTCCCGAAGAGGAGTGGTTTATCGTTGAAAACACCCATGAGCCTATCATCGACCGGGAACGGTTTGCTCAGGTGCAGGAGCTGTTAAAACGCGACACGCGAATGGCTCCCGGAAAAAAGAAGCTCTATCTGTTCAGCGGTTTTCTGCGCTGCGCCGAGTGCGGCAAATCCATGTGCAGAAGCGAGGTCAAAGGTACGGTATACTACTTTTGCCGCACTTACAAGGAACAATCCAAAGCCGCCTGTACAAAACACTCCATCAAGCACAACCTTCTGGAAGCGGCGGTTTTGTACGTGATTCAGCAGCAGGTGTATATGGCCGATGCCTATGCAGAGGTTATGGCACACGTTGACAAAGCCCCGCTGAAAAAGAGCCAGTCAAGCAAACTGGACGGTTTGATCGCCGCAAAGGGAAGGGAGCTTGCCAAAGTCACGCGCTACAAGCAATCGCTTTATCAGGACTGGAAGGACGGAAGCCTTACGCACAAGGACTACCGCCAGATGTACGAGGACTACGAGCGGCAAATGGAAAATATCGACGCCGCTATCGAAAATCTGACGGCGGAACGGGCGGAGCTTGAAAAGAGCACGGAAGCAGAAAATCCCGTTTTGACGGCTTACAGGAAATACGAAAATATCGACAAACTGACGAGGGATATTTTGATTGAACTGGTTGATCATATCCAGGTGTTTGAAAACGGCAGTATCAGCGTCAGGCTGAAACACAGCGACGAGATCCGCCGGATGGAGGAATCCATAGAGGCCAACCGCCATTCGGGAGCGGGATAAAGCCCCGTCAATGAAAAGGCCGCTTGTTTTCTGAATAGGAACGGCCCGACCGGCCCGACTGGACCAACCGGAGCCGCCGCAGAAGCCGTTCTTGACGGCGTGCAGGTTCAGCTTCAGGGGAGCAGCGGCGGAACAGTGGCAAACAACGTCAACGTGTTGTTTGATACTGTAATCAATTCGCCGTCCGCAAATATCACCTACAATGCCGGAACCGGAACCTTCTTTGTGCAGCAGCCGGGCAATTATCTTATTTCGTGGTGGGTAAATACCGATGGAGCCGGAGCGGAAACTACCGTAAACTTTGGTATCAGAGTATTAAGCGGCAGTGTTTTCCCGTCTGTTTTTGCCTCTTCTCCGTCCCCGGTGACTACTCTGCAGCTGAACGGAAGCGTTTTGCTGACTGTTACCGGAACTCCTACCACATTCTCTCTGTTCAACAACAGCGGCGCCACGGTAAGCTACGGCACCTCAGATGTTCAGGCGAATCTGGTCATCATCGGTCTCACGTAATCAACGCATACGCGCGTGATTTACGTCACAGATGATTGCCGCGACGTAAAAACAAGGTAATCAGACGCCTCCGAAAGTTTTTTCGGAGGCGTCGCTTTTTATTTCCTGATTGGTCCCTCATCAGGAAGATGCTTTCATTGGATCGTTCCATACAGCTTTATCTTCCTGCCTGAAGATTGTTGACTATTTTTGTGGTCGATGCTATAATGACCCCACGGCATAAAAAGCAAAGCTTTTGTTGCCTGAGGGAGTATGGAAGCACCGGACCGATATTTTCGCTTTCTGGGAAAAATGTGATCCATCTGCATCTGAATTTGTGCTATCATCATTTTATATCGTAAATAAAAGCTTTGTGCTTTTATCACGTTACATACCCATAATAAAATATGAACTCAGATTCATTTGAAATTTGAGAGCTTCATCGGAGGGCTTTTTGTGAGAACAAGGCCAGATAAGATGTCGGGATGATTCCCGGTATTTTGTCTGGCTTTTTTTCATACGGAAGATGGATTGGCGGCAAAGCTTGCGCACTCGTATCACTGGCATCTCTTCATTATTAAGATTCATTTAGTGGAAGGCAAGGATAGTATGGATATTCAAAACACAGATCTGAAACCCATCAACAAACAATTTATCAAGTACGTCATTCCTGCCGTCATCGGTATGGTCGTTCAGGCACTTTATACTGTTTTGGACGGCATTATTGTCGGGCAGGGCATTGGAGAAATCGCACTGGCTGCAATCAACATTGTATTCCCATTCGGCATGATCGTTATCGCCCTGGCCATGCTGATCGCGGTAGGCGGCGCCAATGTATACTCTTTTTACAAAGGACAGGGCGAGCTGGACAAAGCAAACAATATTTTCTGCCAGTGCCTGACGCTTGCCTTTGCCATCGGCACCATAATGGCTCTTTTGGGATTCTTTTTGCGGGAACAATTGGTTGTGCTCGCAGGAGCCAACGAGGCGCTGCTGCCCTCCGCAGCGGCATATATGAAATGGATGTCGGCGTTTTTCCTGTTTCAAATGATCGTGTGCACGCTTTCCGTCTTTGTGCGCAATGATGACGCCCCCAGACTCGTCATGGTGGCGACTTCTACCGGCGCTATCATTAACGCTGTCCTTGACGTCATCTTTATTCTGGTTCTTCATTACGGGATTGAAGCGGCCGCCATAACAAACGGCATTGGGATGCTGGTGGAGCTTACCTTTTATGTGACCCACTTTGCCGGCAAGAAAGGCGCGCTCCGGATCAGAAAGCCCGCCTTTCATCTTCCGGACATCAAACGGATCGCGAGCAACGGCTTTGCTACCTTTCTTATGGAGTTCAGCCTGCCCGCCGTTACGTTCTCTTTTAATCTTGCGATCATTTATATCGTAGGGACACTTGGCGTGACAGCGTATTCCATTGTCGGTTATGTCTGCGCTATCATCAATATGGTCTTGATCGGCGTTACGCAGGGTGCACAGCCGCTGATGAGTCTCTACCACGGCCAGGGAAACAAGCGGGCTTTTACGCATATCTATTACCTTGGGCTGCGTACCAATATTATCACCCCGTTGATATTGGTCTTCTTCTGCCTCGTTTTCAGTAATGGAATTGTTTCGCTGTTTCGTGCCGGAAACCCTGAATTAACCGCGCTGACCAGCCACATGCTCCGTTTTTATCCATTGGCGTATATCCCCGTTGGAATTACAATGATGAACATTCTGTTCTTTCAGACAACAGAGCAGAACGCCTTTTCTTCCGTGATCTCTCTGCTGCGGTGCATCGGGTTTATCCAGATTTTTCTGATTGTATCTGTCTTTCTGTTTGCGGGAAAAGGCCTTTATCTCGCTTTCTTCCTCGGTGAGCTATGCCACCTGATCATTTCGCAGATATTGGTGCAGCGGGCGAAACGGTTGGAAGATGCGACCGTACAAACAGACAACGCCGCAGCCAACGAAATCGTGGAAAGTGAAAGCTGATTTAAAAGGCCAGTTTGAAAGAAAGATAAAAAAAGCCATGACCACCGGATCAAGGTGGCCATGGCTTTTATTCTTCCGGCGTTACATACATTGTGCGGTAATTTTCGTAGATGACCATGCCGGGCTTCGCCCCGGCCGGCTTGTGCACATGGCGTACCTGTGTGTAATCCACCGGCACCTGAGAAGAGGATTTCCCTTTGCTGTGTGCCGCTGCAAGGCGCGCGGCATCCAGCAGGGCGCTTTCCGTAGGCGTTCTGCCGTCCGTCACCAGAATGGTGTGCGAGCCGGGAATGTTCTTGGTATGAAACCAGATGTCGTTGTTATTGGCAAGCTTCAGCGTCAATCGGTCGTTCTGCTTGTTGTTTCGGCCCACCAGCACCCGGAATCCATCAGAAACGGTAAATTCCATCGGCGCGGCGGTGGCCGCCGGGCGCTGCTTGCTCCCCTTGGGAGCTTTTAGATAGCCCTGCTCCTGCAGCTCCTGGCGAATCTCGATCAGATCGCGCTCCGTTTCCGCACGGCTCAATTCCTCCAGAACCGTGTCGAGATATGAAAGCTCCTGCTGTGCCTGTGCAATCTGCTCCGTCAGCTTCTCCTCGGCCGTACGCGCCTTGCGGTAATCTTTATAATACTTCTGGGCGTTCTGTGAGGGCGTGAGCCGCGGGTCAAGCCGGATACGCAGCTTCGGCAGGGATTCCTCATAAAAATTCTCCAGCTCCACGCTGGACAGGCCCGGCTCGATCTGATACAGATTGGCGTTGAGCAAATCTCCGCAGACGCGCAGATGCTCCCGTTCGGCGCACTGTGCCAGCTCGCCGCGCTGGGCATTGATTTTTCTGCTGAGCCGGTCGGAGATCGTTGTCAGGTGCCGGAGCAGATCCTGCTCCCGAATCCGCATGCGATCGATGCGGTCGCGCTCCTCGTAAAAAGCGTCCAAAAGCTCTGAGAAGGTAGCGTGCTCCCGCACAACGGCAGACGTACCGTATTGCTCTGGGCGGAGAAAAGAAAAGTCCATCGGCTTTTTATCCGGCCCTAAAACGAGATGCGGTACGCCGGAGCACTCCTCCACCTCCTGCTTCAGGCGGCCCAAAAAGAACAATAGGCGTTCCTTTTGCGAATCGGTCATCCCGTGAACCAGCACCTGTTCCCCATGGCCAACGCGGTGCTGTATCTCGCGGCAGACAATGGGCGACACCCCCTGCAAAACAGAAAGCAGCCCCTTTGAGAGCTCCATCTCCTTCGGCTGGGCAAGAAGAGCGGCCAGCACCTGCTGCGGCTGTGTTTCCAGCAGGCACAGCTTTCCCTGCGCCGGCGGCAGCTCGTACCACAAGGCCGGCAGAACCAGCCGTTCCGAGCTCATTTCGTCATCGACCCGCTTGAGCGCATCGATGATCCGACCCTCTTCGTCTACCAAAATGATATTGCTGTACCGCCCCATGATCTCGGAAACCACGGTCAGTCGGACAAGGTCGCCCAGCTCGTTGACGGCTTCAAAATCCAGAAAGAGCAGCCGTTCCAGCTGCGGCTGACGAATCTGTAGCAGCTTGGCGCCGGAAAGGCGCTTGCGCATCAGCATGCACAGCATGGGCGGCTGCTTCGGGTTTTCCGGTACAAACCGTGTAAAATGAATCCGGGCGCTGTTGGCGCGGGCAGAAATCAAAAGCTTAAACTGCTCCGACCGGGTACGCAGCAGAAAGACCATCTCTTCCCGATTGGGCTGATAGATTTTCTCTACCCTGGCCCCCTGCGCCGCCTGTTCCAGCTCCCGCGATAAATGTCTTAAAAAAGCCCCGTCCAAAGCCATTGGGGCACCCCCTTACAGGTATTGTGCGGGATCACACAGCACCTCTGATTTTTGAAAATGCACGGTTGGGAACTGTTCCTGCAGATTTTCCTTCAGCGGCAGAATCACAACGTCCTCCGTGTTGAAATGACCGGCATCCACCAAGGTGATGCCAAGTTGCTTTGCCAAAAGCAGCTGATGATGCTTGGTGTCCGCCGTGACAAACGCATCTGCGCCGGCCTGCACCGCATCCTCCAGAAGATCGGCACCCGCGCCGCCGCACAAAGCGACCGTTTGCACGGGCTTTCCTCCGTCCACATATTTCAGCCCACCGCAGTTCAGGGCCTGTTTGACATATTCCGCAAATTCCGCGGGAGAATTACGGCGCGGCAGATTCCCGATGAGACCTTCCCACAGCCCATTTGTTCCATATGGTTTGACCCCGTGGATATCTTCCAGACCCAAAGCCTCCGCCAGGCAGGTGTTCACGCCGCCCGGCGCGAGATCGAGATTGGTGTGGGCGCAGATCGCCCCGATGCCGTGCTGTGCCAGAAGATACGGCACGTCCTGCGGGCCCATACGGCGAAGCGGCTGAAAAATGACCGGATGATGGCTGATGATCAGCTCGGCTCCCAGCCGGGCCGCCTCCCCTACCACATCGGGCGTAATATCGAGCGCCAGCAGTACGGCGGAAACAGGAGTCTCTCGTTCCCCCACGAGGAAACCGGCATTGTCGAAGCTCATCGCCGTTTCAAAGGGAGCGCATACATTTAAGAAGTCATAAATATCGCCGGCAGTAACCATTTTCATTTCAAGTCCTCCTTTGGAATCAGGCGTTCCAGCTGATCTGCCACCCGCAGAAGCCGCTGCGCCTCTTTGGGGTCTTTCGCGCTCAGGCCGTTCCCGCGCACCCGCAGCGCGGCGCTCTGCTTTTTGATATAAGTACGGGCCGCGGCAGTATCGGGGCGAAGCATACCGATATAAGGATACAGCTCCCCCGTCTGCGGGTGCCCGGGCTGCCAGCACACCAGCATCACACTGTACACATGCCCGCGCGACTCCACCGCCTCTTCCCGCAGAACGGCAAAACCGTTTTGCCGCAGATAGTCCCGAAGCTCCGGCGCACAGGTCATCGGCTGCAGAATCAGGCGGCGTTCCTCCTGCCTGACCCACGGCGCAACGGACAGGATTTGCGCGATCAGCTCGCCGCCCATGCCCGCGATAACGATGTCCTCCGCTTCTTCCGGCTGGATTTTCTCAAGGCCGTCCGACAGGCGCACAGAGATGTTCTCCGTTTGGTAGCGTTTCAGATTTTCTTCCGCTTTGGCCAGCGGCCCGGTGCGAACATCCGCGGCCACTGCCGACCGGATTCTCCCCTGCTTTTCGAGCCACACGGGCAGATAGGCGTGGTCTGTACCGATATCGGCCATTCTGGCCCCCGGCCGGACAAAATCCGCGCAGAGCTGAAGCCTTGGATCCAGCTGAAATAATGGTCTGCTCACACAATTCCTCCCCGATCTTCCGGCCAAACAAAGCTCTGTGAAAAGCCGCCGCTTCGCCGGATAAAAGAACCGCCCGGGCAAAGTAACTGCCGGGCGGCATTTGGCCTGTTTGCTTATTTCGCACCCAGATGGGCGTTCAGCTTTTCTACAAGCGCGTCGGGGTCTACTCCGTGTACCATGCAGGCTTCCTGAATCGATTCCCCACGGGAGGCCGGGCAGCCAAGGCAGTGCATGCCCATCTCCAAAAAGAAAGGCGCGGTGGATTGATCTAAATCAAGAATATCGCCGATCACGGTATCCTTTGTAATCTTTGTCATAGGAATTTCCTCCGTTTTTGAATTCTTTTTTTATTATAATACCCGGAAGAAAAAAAATCAATCCCTGTCCCAATATACAAAAATAACGCCCCCGCGCAGAGCGCGAGGGGCGTTAATCGCTCGCTTTTATCAGCCTTCTTCTCTCATCTTTGCAAAGCACTCGCTGCAGTAAACCGGGCGATCCTCACGGGGCTTAAACGGAACCTTCGCTTCTTTTCCGCAGGAAGCGCAGGTGGCCACAAACATTTCACGTTCCGGTTTGGCTGCATTCTTGCGGGCATCGCGGCAGCTCTTGCAGCGCTGGGGCTCATTTACAAAGCCTTTCGCCGCATAAAACTCCTGCTCGCCGGCAGTAAATACAAATTCCGCACCGCATTCCTTGCATGTGAGAGTCTTGTCCTCGTACATTTGATTTTACCTCGCTTTGAATTAAAGATATTTGCCCTTAGACGGATTCGCACCGACTCCTTTGATTACCAACGCTCTACGTAAGCTACCCGGGCATAGAGATTCTAAAATGGGTTTTTCAGTTTTTTTCGTACCCGCTGAATCGCATTATCCACCGCTTTCACAGAAACAGCCTGCTTTTGCGCGATCTCTTGGTACGTACAGCCATTTAAATATAAAAACAGCACTTCCTGCTCCATTTTAGACAAGCTCTGATTGATGCGGGCCCTGAGCCCTTCGAGGTTCTCTCTGTCAATCAACAATGTTTCCGGATTGGCAATCTGGTCGGACAGGAACGAGGCTGTCCAGCTGTCGTCCTGCTCTGCATCATGAAAAGAAACGAAATTATGTAAAGGAAGATTTTTTCGGCTGAGTGCCGACCGGCACGCCGTTACCATCTGATGGTAAATGCAAACTCCTGCGTATGTCTTAAAACTGGCGGAACCACTGGCTTTATAGCTGTGTGCTGCGTGAAGCAGCCCCAACAGGCCCTCCTGATATAAATCCTCGGGCTCAATGGGTACCCCACGGAAGGCGGAAGCTTTTCCACGAATCAACCCCATGTAACGGGCTGTCAATTCAACAAAGGCATCTGTGTTCCCTTCGTTCACAAGCTCTGCCACTTGCTGATCGGAAAGTTCCGGCAATAGATCAAACAAAATAAGCACCTCAGGTATCAGCGATTCTCTACAACACTCATTTTACTCGATCCTATTAGTAAAGTCAATAAAAATTACAAAATTTTTTGTTCTTTCGTTGTTAAAATAGTATTACACGCACAAAATATCTCTTTTTGCGACAATTATTTTGATTTTTGTCGTGCAATTATTTCCCATTTTATGGAAAAAGCAAAAAAATTCCGATATAATGAAGAGGATATTTAGGGGGGATTTTTTTGGTATCCTTTCTTCACAGCCTGGGGCTGCATGGAATGAATGCATTTATGGTAAAAGTGGAGGCCGATCTTTCCAATGGGCTTCCCTCTTTTGAAGTGGTCGGACTGCCTGACGCCGCGGTGAAAGAATCGCGCGACAGAGTTCGGGCCGCGCTGAAAAACTGCGGGTTCACCTACCCGGTATCGAAAATCACGGTGAACCTGGCCCCGGCCGACAAGCGAAAAGAAGGGCCGATTTACGATCTGCCGGTGCTGGCCGCCCTGCTGTATGCCTCCGGCCAGCTGGAGGGGGATGCAGAGCACTGCGCCATGGTGGGGGAACTGTCGCTTTCCGGCGAGGTGCGGCCCGTAAAGGGAATTCTGTCCATGGCGCTGGCCGCAAAGCAGGCCGGAATCACCGACTTTTTCGTTCCCGCAGAAAACGCGCCGGAGGGCGCTGTGGTGGAAGGGCTTCGGGTTTATCCCGTGACGGACATCCGTTCGTTGGTGATGCACCTGACAGGGCAGCGCCTGATTCCCCCATGCGTATCCGATCCGTTTTCCGGCAGGAACACCGCCTTTCCCCTGCCGGATTTCTCGGAGGTGCGCGGGCAGGAAGCCGCCAAACGCGCTTTGGAGATCGCGGCCAGCGGGAGCCACAACGTGCTGTTGATCGGCCCGCCCGGTTCGGGGAAAAGCATGCTCGCAAAGCGCGTTCCGTCGATTCTGCCGGACATGACCTTAGAGGAAGCCATCACCACCACCCAGATTTATTCCGTGGCCGGCACGCTTCCCGGGGGAAGCACCCTGATGTGGGAACGGCCCTTCCGCGCGCCGCATCACACGATCTCCCCGGCCGGGCTTTCCGGCGGAGGTACGGTCGTGCGCCCCGGAGAAATCTCGCTTGCGCACAATGGCGTGCTCTTTCTGGATGAACTGCCCGAATTCCACCGCGACACCATGGAGGTTCTGCGCCAGCCGCTGGAGGATGGGACCGTCACCATCTCGCGGGTCAGCGGCAGCGTCACCTACCCCAGCTCGATCATGCTGGTGGCCGCGATGAATCCCTGCCCCTGCGGTTATTTCGGACACCCCACAAGGGCCTGTGTCTGCTCGTCGAGCGCGGTGGACCGTTATCTTGGCAAAATATCCGGGCCCCTTCTCGATCGCCTGGATTTGCACGTCGAGGTTCCGCCCGTAGAGTTTGACGTGCTTTCTTCGAGCGATAAAGCGGAAAGCTCCGCGAGAATCCGGGAAAGGGTCAATGCGGCGCGGGAACGCCAGAACCAGCGTTTTCGCGGCACGGGCATCACCTGCAACGCCCGCATCACGCCGAACTTGCTGCATGAGGTGTGCCGCCTGAGCCCGGGCGCACAGACACTGCTCAAAACGGCGTTTGAACGCATGGGCCTTTCGGCCAGAGCATTTGACCGGGTGCTGAAAATCTCCCGCACCATCGCGGATCTGGACAACTGCGACACCATCGAACCGCGTCACGCGGCCGAAGCGGTGCAGTACCGCGCACTGGACCGAAAATACTGGAGCGCACCCTGAAAACCAAAAGGAAACGTGCAGGCTCATTACCAATCCAGAGCACAAACTCTGTGGCAAAAGATTCTGCGTGAGAAACAAGATTGATTCAGCCGCCGTACCGGTGTATAATAAGAATCATTCGAGCATCCGACATCGGCATGCTCCATATTCTTAGAAAAACCAGGTGACGATCATGAAAACACTTTTGCATATCTGCTGCGCTCCCTGTTCCATCATGTGCATTGAAACTCTGCGCAGTGAAGCGATTGAGCCTGTCGGTTTTTGGTTCAATCCGAACATCCACCCCTATACGGAGTACAGAAGCCGCAAGGAGGCGCTGGTCCAGCACGCAAAGGACGTGGAGATGGAACTGATACTGGAGGGCGACTACGGCCTGCGCGAGTTTATCCGCAATGTTTCTCCCGATTTTGACCACCGCTGCGGATACTGCTATTCTGTCCGCGCTGAGGCCGCCGCGGCCTACGCCGCAGAGCACGGCTTTGACAGCTTTACCTCTACCCTGCTCATCAGCCCTTATCAGAATCATGAGCTGCTGCGGGAGACCATGGAGCAAAGCGCCGAAAAATACGGTGTGGAGTTTCTGTACCGCGATTTCCGCCCCTATTTTCGCGAAGGCCAGGAAAAGGCCCGAGAAAAGGGATTGTATATGCAAAAATACTGCGGCTGCGTTTTCAGCGAAGAGGACCGCTACCGCAAAAAGCCGAAGAAAAAGAAAGAGGCCGTGCAGGCGCTCTGAAACCGAAGGAGTAGCGTCAAATGAAAAATTATCAGACAGTAATCGGTAGTTTATTCATTGCTGCAGCCATTGTGATTGCCGGTATCCTGATCGCGAATTCGATTCAGGCCGGTTTTGAATCGCTTCGCAGCGCAGTAAGTTATTCAGCGGAACTATTGCGATAAATGGATTTTTGAACAAACTAAGGAAGAGTGCTGTAAACTCAACACTCTTCCTTTTTTACGATCCTAAAAACAGCCCTGCCGGAGAAAGTCCGGCAGGGCTGTTTTGTTCATCGGATTATTTTATTGCTCGTACGGCTGGGCGGAAACCGGGTATGTGTAGCCGTAGGTGTTCTTCTTGTAATTGGCATTGGCGCTGTCAGCCTCCGTATAGTTGCCGAAGGAGAATACTTTTGTTTCTCCCAGACGGCGGTACACCAGGCCTGCGTAGACCTTGCCGCCCGCCTGATTCCAGCGCAGCCATTCCGTCGCCATTGCATAGGCGTCGGTATAGCTCAGATCACGCTGCATGCTGGCTGCATTGCTGAATCGGATCGCTCCGGAGCGCGCCCAGCCAACGGTTCCGTCCGGCGTCTGCACCTGATACCAAACCGACTTCGTGGAAGCATCCACCGTCGTCTGCAGCACCTGCAGGGATGTGGAGGCCGCTACCTCCGTCAGCCGCCCGCCCCCCGAACTGGCGGAAGGGAACAGATCAAAATTCAAAGTAGCCGATGCGGAAAGTCCGCCTGCGGGAATCGTCGGAGGAACCACAGAGTTCAGCATGATCTCTCGGATGTCAAACGCGCTGGAGCCGCTCCAGTAGCCCGCCCCCACGTTGTACGAGAAGCTGACCATCGCGTCGAAGTTCTGCTGATTGGCTTTGATGTTATTATTCGCGAGGAAGGTATTGACCGCCTGCGTATAAGAACCGTTGACAGAATTAAGCAGCTGGGCCCAGGCTTCTGTCTTTGTCTGGTTGTTATAGAACAGCGCACCTGCGCCAAAGGTTTGTCCATAGCCGATGGTCGGAATATTGTTCGCCAGTGTATCAGGGTAAACAGCGGCGCTATAACCCTCCCACTTGCCGATCAGCGCAAGCATTTCGTCACTGACACGGCGGTTTTCGCGCGTGGAGGAGGTTTTCTCCTGTGTGCTGACGACAAAGCTGCTGGTGGTTGCTCCCGTGCTACTGTAACTGGAGCCGCCCGTGGAGGAATAAACCGCAACCTGATAGGTACCGGGAGAAGAGAACGTGACCGCCGTTTTCCAAACGCGGGTGTAGTTCGGGGCCAGATTGCCGTTGGTGGAGTTCTCGGTCGTGTAGTTTCCGACATCGAGCGTTTTCGTCGTGCCGTCGTTCATGGAAACCACAAAACGCACGGAGGAACGGGTGTTATCCGTTACCGCCACCAGCTCGACCTGCTGGCCGATCCCGGCCACATTGGGAGTGGTATAAGCTGTTTTCACCGGGTCCGCCGCTGTGACGGTTACATTGCAGGTTGCTGTTTTGGAACCCGCTTTCGCGGTGATAACCGCACTGCCGGGCTGATTGCCGTAAATAAAGCCGTTGCTGACGGTTGCAACATTGGTGTTGCTGGAGGTCCATGTCACAGCAGTGCCCGTGGGGGACACCGAAGCTTTGACATAATAGCTCTTTCCTTTTGGAATCGTCCCCGAGGTGTGCGAGAGCGTCAGGCCGGAAACCTGAGTGCCATCGTTGCCGTACAAATACTCTATGTAGTCATTGTAAAGGTAACCCACTTTACCGTCGGCCGTTCTCACTTTTGTCCAGTCAGGATAAGAAGCAGTGTCCAAAACCGTTACGACTACACCGGGACTCAGAGTCACCAGCACCGAGCAGTTGGTATTCGGCTCGCTGCGCAGATTCACGTCGGTTGTGGTTCTGGCGCCCGTGATTTCAGTGCTGCCGCCTCCGGAGCCGCCGGAGTCCGACACAGTCGCCGTCAGAAAGGCGGTAAAGCTGCCGCTGGTAACGGTGATAACGGCGGAACCCGCCGAAACGGCTTTGATCTCATACAGATATCCCCTGGAATCGTTGGCGTTCTTCAGGGAAACGCTGACGACCGAGGAATCGGAAGAAGTGGCTGTCGGGCTGCTTCCGCTTGCAATTCCCTTTGCCAGGAACTGATACACACTGCCGACAGAGGAAAAGGCATAGCTTGATGTATCCAGGGTAAACGCGCTGGTCTGTCCGCCGGAGCCGCCGGAACCCGGCACGGTAGCGGTCAGCTGTGCGGAAGCACTTCCGCTGCTGACGGTAATCACGGCGGAGCCTGCCGAAACCGCTTTGATTTCATATAAGTACCCGCGGGGATCGTTGGCGTTCTTCAAAGAAACGCTGACAGCCGACGGATTGGAGGAAGTCACCGTGGGGCTGCTTCCGCTTGCAATTCCCTTTGCCAAAAACTGATAGACCTTGCCGACGGAGGCAAACTGATAGCTTTTCGTATCGAGTGTGATCACACCGGTCTGCCCGCCGGAGCCGCCGGAACCCGGCACGGTAGCGGTCAATTGCGCGGAAGCGCTTCCGCTGCTGACGGTAATCACGGCAGAGCCCGCCGAAACCGCCTTGATTTCATATAAGTACCCGCGGGGATCATTGGCGTTCTTTAAAGAAACGCTGACAACCGACGGATTGGAGGAAGTCACCGTGGGGCTGCTTCCGCTTGCAATTCCCTTTGCCAAAAACTGATAGACCTTACCAACGGAGGCAAACTGATAGCTCTTTGTATCGAGTGTGATCGCGCTGGTCTGCCCGCCGGAAGGGGTATCCCCGCCGGACGGCCTGTCCGGATGATCCCCCAGCAGGGAGATGGAACGAGTGGATTCTCCCCACGCCTTTACACCCTTTTGCACCGTGATTTTAATGGAGGCATGCACCCCGGCAACCTCCGCCACCACATAGCAAACGCCCTCTCCCTTGGCGGTTACCCGGTATTTATCCGTTCCCGCCACACGCGTAACGGTTGCGATACCGGTACGGGAGGAATACACGTTTACATCGGCCTGCGTCAGACCCATGCCCTCTACCTTTGCCCGAAAATCATAAATATTGCCTGGGGCCATGGTATAGCTGCGGGTATCAAGAGTCAAAGTGCCATAGGTGGAAGATGACCCGCTGGTGTTGGCGGACGCGGAACTGCCGGAGCTGCTCGAGCTGCCGGAAGACAAAACCTGCAGATATTGCGAGCTGCAATACCCCTGCGTTCCGTCGGCAAGCTTGATCTTATACCACCCGGAGCTCCCGGAATCCAGCGTTTCCACCGCGGTTCCTTTATCAATCGTTTTCACGATTTCATAGCTTGTTCCCGGTCCGGATCTGATATTCAGCTTATCTGTTGTAGTAGCCTGCGCTGCCATTACCACCGGCATCATATTGACAAACGCCGCAGTGGTTACCGCAGCGGAAAGTACTGCCGAAAAAAAACGTTTGGTCACAGACGGCCTCATTCGCTTCATTTTTTAATCCCTCTCTGATTCAAATTCTTCATTCCTCAACCATTCATTCGTACCGCGCTTTTGTGCGCTTTTGTGCGCCTTTGCGATCCATCGATCTGAATCATACAGACAAATTGTGGCAAAATGCCACTTTCTTTTCGATTATACCGCATGGTTAGCCCTTTCGCAACCAAAACAGGAAAAACTTAAGAATTCTACCAGAATTGACCATCCTCTTTTTTCAGCTAAAAACACAAAAAATTCCCCTCCCACTAAGGGGAGGGGAATCAAACTGCTGCTTATTCGAGGTTCAGTTTGTTCTTCAGAATATATTTTGTGGCGAAATAGTAGATTGCGCCGAGAACTACCAGCCCAATGTTGAGCGCAGTCAGAACCCAATTCGTCAACTCAACCGGCTGCATCGCCTCAAAGAAGTCAAACCATCCGCTGTTCGCAGCGGCACTGATGAAAACTGTTGCGATAATCTGCTCTACCAGCCCGATCAGGAAGAACGCACCCAGCGCGCCAGCAACCCGATGCTTTGTCAGCAGCTGACCGATCGCCATCGCCACATACAGGTTCAAAATCCCAACCGCCAGTGACAGCAGAAGAAGTAAAATGCTCTGGAAGAGGATTCCATACACCATAGCATTCTGTGTGGCCAGAAAAGCCTGAATCTCTCTCCATCCCTCGACGATTGCGGTCATCGCGTCGCGGTCGAGCGCCAGCACGAGCACGGAGAAGAACGAAATCACTAAGCTTGCAATGTTCCAAAGTACCGCTGCCAGCAGCTTGCTGAGGATATTGGCATCCACGCTGACCGGCAGGGTAAACATCAGGTAGCCTTCGTCCTGCAGAAGATTCTTGTAAAAGCGCTGAATCGTCATCACCAGGGTGATCACAATAATAGCCGCAACAATGGTCACATATGCCGTCATGGAAATCGCGATCGGGATTCCGAATTTTCCGGAATCGATTGATCCGGAATTGATTGAAATGAAAACCTTATTGATGACTGCCATCAAAAACAACAGCAGATATAAAGGCAGGTAAATGCGAGCCGTTGACTTGATTTCGTATTTCAGCAAACGCCCTAGCATCGGAACACCTCCCGGAACAATTCGTCCACGGACTTATTGTTTTTCTCGCGGATTTCTTCCACCGAGGAAACCAGCGCGATCGAACCCTGGTTGATGAAAATGATGTCGTCCAGAATTCTCTCTACGTCGCTGATCAGGTGGGTGGAAATCATTACGGTTGCATTCTCGCTGTAGTTCGAAATGATCGTGTTCAGAATGTAGTCGCGGGCCGCCGGGTCTACGCCACCGATCGGCTCATCCAGCAGGTACAGCGAAGCATCGCGGCTCATCACCAGAATCAGCTGAACCTTTTCCTTTGTACCCTTCGACATGGTCTTCAGCCTGGCGTCACTTTTAATATCCAGCCGCTGGAACATATCGTATGCCTTCGCCTTATCAAAATCCGTGTAAAAATCGTCAAAGAAATCTACCAGATTCCGCACAGTCATCCAGTCGTTCAGGTAGGTGCGCTCCGGCAAATACGAAACAATCCTCTTTGTTTCAATCCCCGGGGTATTCCCGTCAATGAAAAGCTCGCCGTTCGTGGGAGTCAAAAGCCCGTTGCACATCTTGATCAGCGTGCTTTTACCGCTGCCGTTCGGACCAAGCAGGCCAACGATTCTGCCACGGCCGATCTCTAAATTCACTCCAGACAGCGCAACCTTGCCGGGAAAAACCTTTGTCAGGTTTTTGCACTGTAAAATCGGTTCCATTATTTCTTCTCCTCCTCTATCTGCTCAAGCAATGTAATGGTCTGCCGGAAATCGTAGCCCAGAGAATTCATCTTCTCCATAAATTCCTTGATAATGTTTTGCGCAAGAGAATATTTCATGGTTTTGATAACCTCCTCATCTTCCGTAACAAACCGGCCGCTTGTTCTTTGTGAATACAAAAGCCCCTGATTTTCCAGCTCAGCAAGCGCTCTCTGCATCGTATTTGGATTTACCGAAGCTTCCGTTGCCATATCGCGCACCGACGGCAGCCGGCTCCCCAGCGGATATATGCCGGAAATAATTCTCAGTTCAATCTGTTCTATCAACTGAAAGTAAATGGGTCTGTCAGACTTCAGATCCCAATTCATCCATCTTCACCTCCGTCTGTATGATTGTACTAGTGGATTAATACAATAATACAATGTTACATTCCGTTTGTCAAGCGATTCTTTTGGATTTTTTCATTGTTACAGAACAGACAATTTGCATAATCGGGGATGTTATGATATAATAATCCCAAAATTAGGCAATTTGTTTTTATGGAAAGAAAGCAAAGAATTGGAAATGAGGGATTTTTTCCATGAATGATTTTGTAATTCTCACGGATTCCTGCTGTGATCTTCCCGGCGACCTTGCGCGTGAATGGGGACTTGAGGTTCTTCCCCTTTCGGTTCATCTGGGCGATCAGGAATATTTAAACGACCTGGATGGAAAAAGCATCAGCTTTCATGATTTCTACGACCAGCTCCGTCAGGAGGCGGTATGCACCACCTCTGCGGTCAACATGGAGACCTTTCAGGAGAAAATGGAGTCTCTGCTAAAACAGGGAAAGGATGTGCTCTGCATCCTGTTTTCCTCCGGCCTGAGCAACACATATAATGCGGGGCACCTTGCGGCACAGGAGCTGATCGCACAATATCCGGACCGCAAGCTTTATACCGTAGACAGCCTGTGCGCCTCTTTGGGACAGGGCCTGCTGATTCAACATGCGGTGGAGCTGCAAAAGAGCGGCAAAAACATCGATCAAGTACGTGACTGGCTCGAAGAAAACAAGCTGAAGCTTTGCCACTGGTTCACTGTGGACGACCTGAACCATTTAAAGAGGGGCGGCCGGGTTTCCTCCGCTACGGCTTTAATCGGCACGGTGCTTGGCATTAAGCCTGTTCTGCACGTGGACGACGAGGGCCACCTGATCAACGTTGGGAAAGCCCGCGGGCGCAAGGCTTCGCTGATCGCTCTGATCGATCAGATGGAAGAGACCGTGATCGACCCGGAAAAGCAGATGATTTACATCAGCCACGGCGACTGCCTGGAGGATGCCGAATGGGTGCGCGACGAGGTTCTCCGGCGTTTTTCGGTAAAGGGTGTCGTCATCAATTATGTTGGCCCGGTTATCGGCGCTCATTCCGGCCCCGGAACCATCGCACTGTTTTTCCTGGGCGTTCATCGCTGATTTTGAAAAGTAAAAAAGCGTCTTGATTGGGTTTTTGAACCCTTTCAAGACGCATTTTTTTATGATATTTTCACCAAGCCGTTTTGCAGCAGCTCCAATGAATCAGGCGCTTTGGCTAGATTTCTTTTGTTTTGTAAACTGATAGACCACAAAGCCGAGCACAAGTCCTGCCGCGAGCGGAATCACCCAGCCCATCCCCAGCGAGAAGAAGGGCAGCGATTCACGGTAAAAGCCCAAAATCGCCTGCACTGCCGGCTGCGCTGTCACCTGTTGCGGCAGGGCGTTCAAAAAATCGCCCACGCCGGCAAACAGTGTGAAGATGGTGGGAATCAGATACACACAGCGCCGATTGTGGAAGAGCGGACTTAAAATTCCCAGCAGAATCAGCGAGATCGCCAGCGGGTACAGGAACATCAGCACCGGGATCGACAGGGAAATGATCTGTGTCAGGCCGATGTTAGCAACCAAAAGCGAAACGAGCGTAAAGAGTACGGTGTAAATGCGATAATTCAAATGATTCGGGAACAGCTCACAGAAGGTCTGCGAGCAGGCTGTGATCAGGCCGATCGCCGTTTTCAGGCAGGCCACCGTCACAATCACCGCCAGCAGGACGCTCCCTCCCGTCCCGAGATAATGCCGGGCGATCTGGGCCAGCGCAATGCCGCCGTTTTCAGAAACGGCGAACTGCCCGGCGCTGGAAGCGCCCATATACGCCAGAAAGGCATAGATCAGGCCCATCAGCAGCACGCTGATCGCGCCCGACCGGATGGTCGCCAGCGCGACGCCGCGGGGGCTGCCCACGCCCAGCTCTTTCAGACTGTTCACCACAATGATTCCAAACGCCAGCGACGCGAGCGCATCCATGGTGTTATAGCCCTCGAGAAAACCCTTGAAGAACGGAGATGCAGCGTAAGGCTCCGCTACCGGAATCTGGGAGACAGCGCCCATCGGCGAAACAACGCTCAGAATAATCAAAACCGCAAGCACCGCCAGGAACAAGGGATTCAGAACCTTCCCCACCCAGACCAGGAGCTTGTTGGGGCGCAGCGAAAACGCCAGCGCCGCGGCGAAAAACACCACCGTGAACACGGCCAGCCCTACCCGCTGCATCGGCTGCGGAAGAAAAGGCACAAGGCCGATTTCAAACGATACCGTTGCGGTACGGGGCAGCGCAAAGAACGGCCCAATGGTCATATACAGCAGGATCGTCATCACATATCCGTAAACAGGATGCACCCGCCCTGCCAGATCAAACAGGCCCGAGCTGCCGGAGATTCCCACGGCGATGACGCCGAGAAAAGGCAGACCGATTGCCGTTACCAGAAAACCGACCGTAGCCAGCGGTGTCGACGCACCGGCCATCTGACCCATATGAACCGGAAAAATCAAATTACCGGCCCCGAAAAACAACCCAAACAGCATGGAACCAACCAGCAGATAGGATGAAAAAGACAGCTTTTTATCCATGTTTTTTTCCTCTTCCCCATAATCATTCATTTCGTACGAAAGCGAAGGCTACAACAATTTCATAGTCCGCGATGCCATACAAGTTATTTCGGCCTGTTACAGCTTTACTTTATATTCCGTCAGCCATTCGGGCCGAATCTCCTCCAGAATCGCCTGCGGAACCCGATACGCCCAGGGGCTGCGCTGCAGCTTTAAAGACTCGATCGTCTTGTGCAGCTTTTCCCGGGTGATGTCGTCCACCTCTCCCGCGATCAGGTCGTAGTAATCCTTCGGCGAGGTAAACTGAACCATATACATAAAGTCTGCCCATTCGGAATACTCCGTCAGCCAGACGTTTTCCTTCGGCACCTTCAAAATCAGCTTGACGCTGCTGGATGTGCTCCCTCCCGTATTCTTCCGGTGGAACCTCAGATTGCCGAAAATCGGGCACTCGCAGTGCAGCCCCAGCATATCGATCAGGCAGTCGTACGCCCGCCCGTATTTCTGGCTGGGATGCGCACGGTAAATTTCGCCGGATTTCAAAATCCGCAGCACTCTCACAGACTGGTAGGTGTAGATAATCACTCACGATCCTCCTTATTCTTTTCTGCAGTCGCCCAGTGATATAACAGCTGTTCCTCATCAGAAACAGCCGGATCAAACAAATATTCCTTGAGCAGACGGGCATTGTCAAAGCCGGTGTCTTTATAATACGCCTCCGCAATCGCGCCCGTGATGCAGGCAACCGTGTCGGTGTCGCAGGTGACGCTCAGCACATTGCGGATGCTGCTCTCCCAGGAGTCGCTTTCCAGAAAACAGCGGATGGCGAGCGGAACCGAACCTTCGCAGCTCATGTCGAACTTGGAAAACGGCCGATGCAGCAGCAGACAGCGGTTCAGGGAGTACCCGTAACGGGACGTGATCTGCTTTTTGATTTCGCGCTTGGAAAAGCCGTTTCTCGCCAGAAACACACTGACCGCCACCGCCTGCGCCCCGGCGATTCCCTTGGGGTGATTATGGCTGCACTCGGCACTCTTCTTCGCTTCGCGCTCCACCTCTTCGAGGGTTTCAAAATATTCCCCCACAAAGCTCACCCGCATGGCGGAGCCGTTGCCGTAGCTGTGGTAAGGGGAATGCAGATGATCGTAGATCCATTCCTTGAACATCGGCCCATACCCTGCATAAGGGTAACGTTTGCCAAACATGACGTAAGCGTCGCGATAAGGGATTCCGTTGAGAAGAGCATATTTGGTTGCAACCGTCATCACGGTGTCATCCGTGTAAAAGCAGCCGTTTTCAAACAGAGAGATGGTCTTGTAATTGAACCCTTTCGGCTTACTGAACTCATAACGGGAACCGGCAATATCGCCCAGAAGAGCTCCATCCACACTACTCCCCCCTTTTTATCGTCAATTCAATCTAAAAATGTTCTTAAAGTAAGTACAGCGATTTCTTCCTCTGCCTTAGGCGGGGAAGGAATCAACCATTTTTTCAAAATGGTATTGCCGCACCTTTTCACTTAGGAGACACGGCGCGCATCCGACAGAGATGCGCGCCGCCCCAGTCCTTGTGTGTAAATAAAAACCGATAGATTTTCGGAATAAAATTGCGCCCGGAGAAAGCCGCGCAGGAATCCCTGCCGTATTCCGGGCATTTTGGGTGCAGAAAGGCACAATTTTAGCCGAAACAAATCAGACTCTTGATTCTGCTAAAGCGTACTTTATTGTTCTTTTTTCTTTTTCATCCATTGGTACACCGGCAAACCCAAAAGGGTAATCGCAAGCCCAATAACGGAGCGAAACGGGGCGTCGATCAGTGTGCTGATCAAAATATAAACGCCGCCCACCGCGCCGATGATGGGAGTGATGGGATACAGAGGAACTCTGTATTTCCCCTCCTCCGGGCGCTGCCTTTTGCGCAGGATAAAGACGCCCAAAACGCCCATGGTAAAGAAAATCCACAGAACAAACACCAGCAGATCGGTGAGAGTATTAAACGTACCGGAGAAAATATACACAAGTGCCAGCAGGCTCTGGAAAATCAGAGCGTTGGCAGGGGTGCGCAGCTTCGGATGAACCGCGCCCAGAATTCTGGAAAACGGCAGCTGTCCTCTTTCGCCCATCGCCTGGGGTACACGCGCGGCCGTCATCAGATAGCCGTTCAGAGCGCCGAATACCGAAACCATGATGCCCGCGGTAATAAAGGTGGCGCCGCCTTCACCGAACAGAACATTCGCCGCATCTGCGCCGGGCGTGGCGGAAGCCACGATCTGATCGAGCGGGAGCGCGCGGAAAATGGCCAGATTAAACAGGGCATAGATCACGATGACAAACAGCACGCCGATGGAAATGACCCTCGGCAGTGTTTTGGAGGGATTTTTCAGCTCGCCGGCCATGTTGGTGACGCCGATCCAGCCGTCGTAAGCCCACAGAGTGCCCAGAATCGCGGCGCCGAAGCCCGCGCCCTGCAGCGCCTCCTGCGAAGAACCCGCAAAGCCCGGAAGGCTCGGGGAAAGCAGGCCGACGCCGATGATCGCCACAATCGGGATCAGCTTGCCGACCGTTGCCAAGGTCTGAATGATGCCGCCGCATTTGGTGGACAAAATGTTCATGACCAGAATAAAGATCAGAACGCCCGTAGCCAAAAGCTTCTGCTGTATACCGCTGATTGGAATAAAATAAGCGGCATAAATTGAAAACGCGATGGCCTGCGCCGCGACGGAGGCCGGGTAGGAAATCACCGTCTGTACCCAGCCCAGCAAAAAGCCGGCTCTTTCATCGTACAGCTCTTCCAGATACGTATAAAGCCCGCCGGACTTCGGGATGGCCGACGCGATTTCCGCAACAGACAGCGCGGACGCCAGCGTGATAATGCCGCCCGCGATCCAGGCCGCAATACTCATGGCGGGGCTGCCCGCATTCCCCAGAACAATGCCGGGCTTTAGAAAGATACCGGAACCGATGATCATTCCCACAACGATCGCCATTGCTTCTACAACAGTAACTGATTTTTTCAATGTACTTTTTTCCATAACTGTTCCACAATCCTTACTATACTCCAGATTTGGCTTATGTGGTGCCACAGGACGCGTGGGATCGCCTTCTGCCGCCGCAATCCTTGTCCTGCGATTCTGTACTATTATACACGCTGCATGAAAAATAGAAAAGCATTTTTTCAAAAAAGAACTCTGTTTTTTCAAGCGCAGACCGGCAAAGGAACAGCAGCACCCCGGCCGCAAAAACGACCCTGGTGCTGCTGAAAAATCTGCAAAAACAAGCGAGCGTGTTTTCAGGTATGTGACCGAACTTTGCAAGCGTAACGCTCCTGCCGGCACATGCCAACTCTTTGGGGGAACAGCCCTTTTCAAAGGCATACACAGCAACAAGGGGAGCAAAACAGTCCCCATTCTGCGACTGCGCAGTTTCCCGGCGCTTGAACTTTTTATTTCGCCACAATATTGACCAGCTTGCCCGGTACGTAGATCTCTTTTACAATCTGCTTGCCGGAAAGCTCCGCGGCGATCTTCGGCTGATCCTTCGCCGCCTGAATCGCCTGCTCTTTGGTATATTCCACGGGGATTTCAATACGAGCGCGCACCTTGCCGCTGACCTGCAGCGCAATTTCGACCATGCTCTCTTTGCATTTTTCCTCGTCGTACTCCGGCCAGCTCTGCTCTGCTACAAGCCCGGTGCCGAGCTTTGCCTGCGCCCACACCTCTTCCGTTACATGGGGGGCAAAGGGATTCAGCAGCAGAGTAAAGACGCGCAGCTCCTCACGGTTGATGGAACCGACGTCGGAAATATCGTTGATCAGGGCCATCAGCGAAGCAATCGCCGTGTTGAATTTCAGGTTTTCAATATCCTCGCCGACCTTTTTGATCGTCTTGTGGAACGGCTGCTCCAGCGCGGGAGTGATTTGATCACCCGGCACCAGACGCTCCGTCAGCGCGTAGTAGCGCTCCAAAAAGCGGCGGCTGCCCTTGATGCTTGCGGTGTTCCACGGGGCGGCCTTTTCAAAGTCGCCGATGAACATCTCATACAGGCGCATGGTATCCGCGCCGTACTCCTCGACAATCTCATCCGGATTGACGACGTTGCCGCGGGATTTGCTCATCTTTTCGCCGTTCTCACCCAGAATCATGCCGTGGCTGGTGCGCTTGGCATACGGTTCGGGCGTGGGAACAACGTCGATGTCATACAGGAATTTGTGCCAGAAGCGGCTGTACAGCAGATGAAGCGTGGTATGCTCCATTCCGCCGTTGTACCAATCGACCGGCGACCAGTATTCGAGCGCCTCTTTGCCGGCCAGCGCCTTGTCGTTGTGGGGGTCCATATAGCGCAGGAAGTACCAGGAGGAACCCGCCCACTGGGGCATGGTATCTGTTTCGCGCTTGGCGGGGACGCCGCAGTGCGGGCAGGTGGTATTGACCCAGTCTGTCATATGTGCCAGCGGGGATTCGCCGTTGTCGGTCGGCTCGTAGGATTTGACCTCTGGCAGAGTCAGCGGCAGCTCGCTCTCCGGCAGACCTACAAAGCCGCATTTGTCGCAGTGAACGATCGGGATCGGCTCACCCCAGTAACGCTGGCGCGAGAACACCCAGTCGCGGAGCTTGAAATTGACCTTCTGCTCGCCGATGCCCTGCTCCGCAAGATACTCGATGATCTTCTTCTTTGCTTCCTCAACGGTCAGGCCATCCAGAATGCCGGAATTGACCATCACACCGGTTTCGCAGTCGGTAAACGCTTCTTTTTCCACGTCGCCGCCCTGTACGACCTCGATGATCGGCAGATTGAACTTCTTCGCGAATTCCCAGTCGCGGGTATCGTGGCCGGGTACCGCCATAATCGCGCCGGTACCGTAGGACACGAGAACATAATCGGAAATAAAGATCGGGATTTCTTTCCCGGTCAGCGGATTCGTAGCGGTTACGCCGTCCAGACGCACACCGGTTTTCTCTTTGGCCACCTCGGTGCGCTCAAAGTCGGACTTTTTGGAAGCCTCCTGCTGGTAAGCGCGGATTTCATCCAGATTGCGCAGGCTGTCGGCCCAGGTTTCGAGGTACGGATGCTCCGGCGAAAGAACCATATAGGTTGCGCCGTAGAGCGTGTCGGGCCGGGTGGTGTAAACGGTCAGCTCTTCGCCGTGGCTGGTCTGAAAGCGGACCTCGGCGCCGGTGGAACGGCCGATCCAGTTCCTCTGCTGCGCCTTGACGCGCTCGGGGTAATCCACCAGATCAAGATCATCCACCAAGCGCTGGGCATACTCGGTGATTTTCAGCATCCACTGCGATTTGACCTTGTGCACGACCTCGCTGCCGCAGCGCTCACAGACGCCGTTGACAACCTCTTCATTGGCCAGAACGCATTTGCACGAGGTGCACCAGTTGACGGACATTTCTTTTTTATAGGCAAGCCCGTGCTTGAACATCTGCAAAAAGATCCACTGTGTCCACTTGTAATAGGACGGGTCTGTCGTGTTGACCTCGCGGGACCAGTCGAAGGAAAGGCCCAGTGCCTGCAGCTGCTGCTTGAAACGGGCGATATTTTTCTCAGTTACAATAGCCGGATGCACGTGATTTTTGATCGCGAAGTTTTCGGTTGGCAGACCGAACGCATCCCAGCCAATGGGATACAGCACATTATAGCCCATCATTCTGCGGCGGCGGGATACAATATCCAGCGCCGTGTAAGAGCGGGGATGCCCGACATGCAGGCCTTGCCCGGAGGGATAAGGGAATTCAATCAGGGCGTAGAATTTCGGCTTGTCCGTAGATGTGGATGCGTGAAAAACGCCTGCTTCCTCCCATTTTTTCTGCCACCGTTCTTCAATCGGTTTATGTTCGTATTTCACTGGTGCTCCCCCTCATTCCGCTTTGCTCAAAAAGTTGAGCTCTATATTTTCCGCGTCCTGCCACAGGCGATCCAGATCATAAAACCGGCGTGCTTCTGCGGTAAAAACGTGAATGACGACATGACCGTAATCCAGAAGAATCCAGGAATTGGAACGGTATCCTTCCACATGATCGGGCATAGTTCCCGTTTCTTTCAGCTGGAATTCCAACTCATCGGCCAGAGCCTTTACGTGCGTGCTGCTGGTACCTGTCGCCAGCACAAAATAATCCGCCAGCACAGACAGCTCCCGGATTCCCAGCACTTTCAGCTCATCGGCTTTTTTGTTGTCTAAAATCGCTGCGGCCTTTTGGGCCAGCTCTAATGATGTCATCTGGTAACCACCATTTCTACTCAAATTTTGAATGTTTATTTCTCGCCGCGGGAAACGATCTCTGCGTTATACGCGGCCAAACTGTCGGGGTGAATCGGTTTTTGGTTCTGTGATAAATCCTGAATCGTAAAAATCAGACCGGCCATTACGGCTTCCTGCAGACCGTGGCGGGCCGCCTCGCGCAGCTCCTGTACGCCCTCGTAATCCCGCTCATCCGAAATAAAATCCGCCACAAACACGATCTTCTCTAATAAGGACATATTGGCGCGCCCTGTGGTGTGGTATCGCACGGCGTCGAGAATCTCCTGATCCTCAATGCCCAGAACACACCGCAGATAAGCCGCACCCGCCATGGCGTGCCACAGCTTCGGCGCGCAGCGCTCCACGTCTGTGAGCATTATACCAGAAGCATCCATGATTTTCAACTGCTCTTCGGGCGGGGCCTCTTTCATGATGTCGTGAAGAATCCCGGCCAGCCTGGCTTTTTTAGGATCGACCCCATTCAGAACCGCCAGCTCCTGCGCCGCCTTTGCAACATTCACGCTGTGCTGGAAGCGCTTGTCGGACAAGCGGCCGCGGACAATTTCTTCATACTGTTTCTCATCCATTGGAAATCCCCCCGTATAAATGATGCTCCGTGATATATTCCTCTACGGCCTTCGGAATCAGCCCGGTGATGGGAAGCCCCTGCCCGATGCGCTCGCGCACCAGCGTGGAGGAAATGGGAAGAAGCGAAAGCTCTTCCACATGCGTTTTCACGCCAAGGCTCTCGAGGTGTTTTGCATAGGCCAAAAGCTCGCTGCGGCCGTTTTCATCCCGCGGCACCGCGCACATGCGGGCCAGGCGGAATAGCTCCTCGCTTTGGTACCAATGCTCCAGCGTCAAAAACATGTCCGCACCCATCAAAAGGTACAGCTCGGCGTCCGGGTTCGTTTGATGCAGCTGCCGCAGGGTATCTACCGTATAGCTCGGGCCCTCCCGCAGCAGCTCTAAATCCGATACCTCAAGGCCGTACGGCTGCGCCGCCAGACGGCACATCTCGAGCCGGTCCTTCGCATCCGCCAGATCGGCCGCGGCTTTATGCGGCGGCACACGGGAGGGAATCAGCAGCACGCGGTCAAGCCCCAGACGCTCGCGAAAGCCCTGCACCAAATGCAGGTGCCCGTTATGAACCGGGTTGAAGGTTCCGCCGAATATCGCCAGCTTTTTCATGAGTCCTCCTGATACCGAATGGAAGCAAAAGCTCTGATTTTTTCTTTCTTCTCCGCCTCCGGTAATAGAGAGAGAACTCTTTTCAGCGTTTTTGCATCGTGAATGCGTATGGAATTCGCTGCGTTCCATTATTTTTTCGCAGGCCTTGGCAGAACGATTTTGGGTTCCTTCTGATTTTTGCGGTACAGCACGAACTTTCCGCCGATGACCTGCACCACCTCGGCCGAAAGAGGAGCCGCCAGCTCATCCGCCGCCTGACGCGCGGTGATCCCCGCGGTTTCCAGCACCTTGCCCTTGATCAGCTCGCGGGCGGTGAGCGCGTCGTCCGCCTGCCTCATAATATCATCGCTCATGCCGTCCTTGCCAATCATCAGGATCGTGTCGAGCGGATTTGCCATAGAGCGCAGAAACGCCCGCTGCTTACTTGTGATCATGTAGTATACTCCTTTATTTTAACCATTTTTCTTCCAGTTTTCCAGCTCCTGCGCCAATTTTGCAAGCGCGCGGCCGCGGTGGCTGATGCTGTCTTTTTCTTCGGCCGTCATCTCCGCATAGGAGCGTTCCCCTACAAGGAAAATCGGGTCGTAGCCAAAGCCGCCCTCACCCTTCGGCCCGAATGCGATGATGCCCTCACAGGCGCCCTCCGCCGTGAGGATCTTTCCGTCCGGGAACACACAGCAGACCGCGCTGACGAACCGCGCCGTGCGCTGCTCTGTAGGAACCTCGCGAAGCTCCTCCAGCAGCTTTTCGTACCGCTGCCGGTCGGTCGCGCCCTCGCCCGCGTAGCGCGCGGAGTAAACGCCGGGCGCGCCGCCGAGCGCATCCACCACAAGGCCGGAGTCATCCGCAATCGCGGGCATACCGGTTACTTTGCAGGCGGATTCCGCTTTGAGCAGAGCGTTTTCGGCAAAGGTTGTACCGGTTTCCTCCACCTCTGGCAGGTCTTCCCGGATCACGGCGTCAAAGCCCAGGGGCTCCAGGATTCTTTTGAGTTCTTTCAGCTTTTTTGCGTTATGTGTCGCGATTACAAATGTCATTCCGCTTCCCTCTCAAACAGAGCCGCGGCGAACTCGTCCGCCTCAAACGGCTGCAAATCGTCTATTTTCTCGCCAAGGCCGATCAGCTTAACGGGCAGGCCAAGCTCCTGCCGAATGGGCAGCACCACGCCGCCGCGCGCCGTGCCGTCGAGCTTTGTGAGCACAATGCCGGTCAGACCCGCCGCGTTCTGGAACTCTCTTGCCTGGTTCACGGCGTTCTGCCCGGTGGTGGCGTCGAGCACAAGCAGAACCTCTTTGTCGCAGTCCGGCAGTTCGCGGTCAATAATGCGGCTGATCTTCGACAGCTCATCCATCAGGTGCTTTTTATTGTGCAGGCGTCCAGCGGTGTCGCAGATCACAACATCCATACCGCGCGCCTTGGCCGCCGCGATGGTATCAAACACCACGGCCGCGGGGTCGGAGCCCTCCGCGTGCTTGACCATCGGCACATCGGCGCGATCTGCCCACACCTGCAGCTGATCGATCGCCGCTGCTCGGAACGTATCCGCCGCGCCGAGAATGACCTTCTTGCCCTCGCGCGAAAGCTTTGCGGCAAGCTTGCCGATGGTGGTCGTTTTGCCCACGCCGTTCACGCCGATGATCAGGATCACGGACGGCTTGGTCGTAAGCTGCAGCTCCTGGCCGCCGCTGAGCATTTCAGACACGATTTCCTGCAGCAGGCCGCGCACCTCAGAGGGGTTTGTCACGCCGTTCTTCTTCACGCGGACACGCAGCTCTTCGCAGATTTTGGCGGAGGTGGTGGTGCCGACATCCCCCATGATGAGCAGCTCCTCAAGTTCTTCGAACAGCTCTTCATCGATTTTCGTAAAGCTGTTCAGCATCGTGTCGATCTGCCCGGTGATGCTGTCGCGTGTTTTTTTCAGTCCTTCTTTGATCTTATCAAAAAATCCCATCGCAAACTCCTTTATATCTTGTAATACTGCTTCCTTTTCAAACAATTCGTTGGTGTCTTCCCACGCAACAGGCGTGGGAAGACACCACTATTCTAATATAAAATTGCTTTCAATGGAATCCACTATCCCTGCCTGATTCCAAGCTTCTGCTCAATTTCAGAGGCACGCAGCTCCAAAAGCTTTGAAACGCCCTCATCCTGCATGGTCACACCGTACAGCACATCCGCTTCTTCCATGGTACCGCGGCGGTGCGTAATGACAATAAACTGCGTGTTTTGGTTCATGCCGCGCAGGTAGCCCGCAAAGCGGTCCACGTTCACGTCGTCGAGCGCGGCCTCAATTTCATCCAGCACGCAGAACGGCGGCGGATTGACCTTCATAATGGCGAAATACAGCGCGATGGCCACCAGCGCCTTTTCGCCGCCCGAAAGCGACTCCAGATGCGTGACGATCTTCCCCGGCGGCTGAACGGAAATTTCGATTCCAGAGGTGAGCACATCCTCTGGCTGGCTCAGCGTCAGCTGAGCAGTACCGCCGCCAAACAGCGAGCGGAACGTTTCGGAGAAATTCTGCCGGATTTTTTCAAAGCGCTGCAAAAACAGCTCCTGCATTTTCTGGGTCAGCTCACCGATCAGGCGCCGCAGCTCGTCGCGGGATTTCTCCACGTCTTTGATCTGTTCTTTCAGGAATTCATACCGCTGCGAGACCTCTTTGTATTCCTCTACCGCGGCCACGTTCACCGTGCCGAGCGCTTTGATCTTGCCCTTGAGCTCGTTCAGGCGTTTTTTCGCGGTAGAAACGTCCTCCAGGCGCGGGCTGATCTCTTCGGCCTCCCGCCGGGTCAGTTCGTATTCTTCCCACAAACGGGAAATAATTTCATCATATTCCTTTTGCACGTTGGCGCGCCGCTCTTCCAATCGGGCCATCTCCTGCCCGATGGTATCCCGCGCGGAGGACTGCTCGCGCTCCTCGGCCCGCAGTCGTGCGGCCTGTGTTTCCAAGTCAGCCCGCTGCTTGGCAATACCCTCCACGCTCTCGCGGGAATCGGCGGCGGAATCCCGCAGCTCCTTTGCCTGAAGCCGAAGCTGCTGCGCCTGCTGTTCGAGCGCGCAGTCTTTTTCCCGAAGCTGCGAAAGCTCCTGGTTCAGGCGCTCCGCCAGCCCGGCGTAATTCAGGCGGCGGTTCTCCAATTCCTGTGCGGCGGCGGCGAGCGCCTCTTTTTCCTTCTCGGCGGAAAGCGCTGTCATGCGCGCCTCCTGCAGAGCGTCCGTCAAAGCCTGATAGCGTTTGTCCAGCTCCTCGCGGTCGCCGGTCATCTGACTGACGCTTTGGCGCAGGGCAGTGATCTGCTCTTCCAGCGCTTCGGCGTCTCGCAGAGCCTGCTCTTTCTGCTGCCGCAGCTCAAGAAGGCGCTGCTCGGCCTTTTGCTGCTCCGCCGCCAGCTCCTTTGCGCCGCTTTCCAGCGACTGCCGTTCGGCGCGTACCCGCCCGTATTCGGCCTGCAGATTCACACGGTCCTCTTTGGCTGTGCTCAACTCGGCCTGCGAAGCGGACAGGGATGCCTGCGCGGCGGAAAACTCCGCCTGCGCCGCTTTGAGCGCGGCCTCGGCCTCCTCTGCCTTCTGCGACAGCGCCGCGGCCTGTTTTTTGGCCTGCTCCATCTGCGCCGTACGGCTTAACAGCCCGGCGTTTTTCGCCAGAGAACCGCCGGTGAGCGAGCCGCCCGTATTGACCACCTGACCGTCCAGCGTGACCACGCGGAATCGGTAGGAAAAACGCTTCGCAATCGCGACGGCGCTGTCGAGGTCTTCCGCAATCACGATGCGCCCCAGAAGCGAGCGCATGATACCCTCATACTTTGAGTCGCACCCGCAAACGGAGAACGCGACGCCGACAAACCCCGAGCAATCGGAAAGCCCCTGCTCTTGCAGAAGGTTCCCGTGAATCGTCGAGATCGGCAGGAAGGTGGCGCGCCCCGAATCCTTTTGTTTTAAGAGGTTGATCGCACGTTTTGCGTCCTGCTCGGTTTCCACCACGATATTCTGCATGGCGGCCCCCAGAGCCGTTTCCACCGCGGTGGCGTACTCGGCGGGAACCTGCAGCAGCCGCGAAACCGGACCGTGAATTCCAGTCAGGCTGCCGTGCCCGACCTCCTTCATCACCGTTTTGACACTGTGCGCAAAGCCCTCGAGATTGCGTTCCATCTCTTCCAGTAGCTTGACGCGCCGGGCCTGCTCCCCGGCGTCCAGCCGGAGCTTCTCGCTTTTTCCGCGGGCTTCTTCCAGCCGCTTTTGCCGGGAATCCAGCCGCATTTCAAAGCCGCGGGCCGTGTTGGTCAGCGCGGCGATGGTATCCTCCGCTTTTTGCAGCAGGCCGGCGCATTCGTGCTCCTCCGACTCCATCTCCTGTTTCTGCTGCTCCCGCGACTGCAGGGCCTGCTGTACGGTAGCGCGGCGCAGCTCGATTTCAGAAATGGCGGTAACCGCCGTCATCTCGCGGATTTTTGCCTGGGATACATCCGCTGTCAGCTGTGTCAGGCGGCGGGTCTGCTCCTCCATCTGGCCGGAATACTGCTCCATCGAGCCGCGCAGCTCCTCCAGCCGTTTAGAGACGCCGGTGACCTCTTCCTGCCGGCCCAGTACAAATTGATCTTTTTCTTCGATCTGACGCTGTTTTTCTTCGATCTCTTTCCGCAGGTCTTCATCGGAAAGGAAGGAGTTTTCCAGCTCGTGCAGAATCCTCTCCTGATTCTGCCGGTTATGTTCTCGGTCGTTCTCTAAAACGGCCGCCTCGCCGTCCTTTCGGGCGGCTTCCTCTTCTTTGGAAGAAGCGAGTGTTCTCGCCTCGTCCATATGGGCGGTACAGGCGTTGACTGCCTGATAGTTTTCTTCAATTTGTTTTTCCAGCTCCGCGGCGCGCTTATCGATTTCCTCCTGCTGCCCGCGGGCCAGAAGAAGCTTATCTTCGTAGTCGCGCAGAATCTGACCGGAGCGCCCCAGCGTATTCAGCCACAGGCCGATTTCCAGCGTCCGCTTTTCCTCGGCGAATTCCAAATACTGTTTCGCCTTTTCCGCCTGCTCGCGCAGGGGGCCGACCCGGGCTTCGAGTTCAGAGAAAATGTCGTGCAGGCGCACCAGATTTTCCTGAGCCTGCTGCAGCCGCCGCTCCGATTCGCCCTTTCGGTACCGAAAGCGGGAAATCCCCGCGGCTTCTTCAAAAATTTCGCGCCGGTCTTCGCTGCGGGCGGCAACGATGCTGTCGATCTTGCCCTGCCCGATCATCGAATAGCCGTCGCGTCCCATGCCGGTATCCATAAACAGCTCGTGAATATCGCGCAGGCGCACGGTGTTTTTGTTGAGCAGGTACTCGCTGTCCCCCGAACGGTAGTACCGGCGGGTAACGGCGACCTGATCGCTGTCAAACTCCAGCTGGCGGTCGGCGTTGTCAAAGGTAAGAGTGACCTCCGCATAGCCCTGCGCCTTGCGCGCCGGGGTTCCGCCGAAAATCACGTCCTCCATTTTCGAGCAGCGGAGCACACGGGCAGACTGCTCGCCCAGCACCCAGCGGATGGCGTCGCTGACGTTGCTTTTTCCGCTGCCGTTCGGCCCCACCACGGCGGTGATGCCGCGGTCAAACTGTAAAACCGTTTTATCGGGAAAGGTCTTAAAGCCCTGAAGCTCCAAAGACTTTAACAGCACTCGTGTTCACCTGCTTTCGGATTGATCCTGATCTTTCATCATGACCGCAACTCAATGCTTGCTGATTCCACTCCGCTTTCGGCAGAGCAAGGATATTATGGTCAATTCATTTCAAATAGCCTGATGATGAAGTACGGCGATTTCTTCTCCGCCTGCGGCGCGGAAGAAATCGGCAGCTTTTTCAAAGCGGTTCTTCATTCTATGTTTTACTCTTTCGCCGGAAACTGGTTATCCTGAGAAAAGGCCAGAAATTCAGATGGGCTTACTGACGGGTCAGGCACCACACGCGCCTGGTAGCCTCGTCGGGAGAGTTCCAGCAGATTGCATCTGCTCTGCCCCACCGCTTTGGAAACCCACTGCGGTGAGACGTGGATTTCGACACACCCCGGCAAAATTCGCTCCTGTTCCAGAAAAGCAAGAAGCCGGCGCAGAAAGAGCCTGCTTTCGCAAAGCTCGCGGAACGCCGGGTGCCAAGGCCCCGCAACGCGGTCGCGCTGCATTTCGGGCGAGCTGTGAAGCCCCAGACGAATCACCGGGAAGGAATGTTCCCCAAAAAATTCGAGCAGATCACAGCACAGCTCCACGGTTTCTTCCAGACCCATCGGAACATATTCGCCCGACTGGTATCTAAGAGCCAGCTCCGTTCCCTTCATCACAACGGTGGGGTAAATCCGCACACAGTCCGGACGAAGCTCGGCAAAATCCCATGCCGTCTGCATCGCGCCCGCGGCAGTGTCGCCCCAAAGGCCCGTCATCATCTGAAGGCCAAGGGAAAAGCCCGCGCTTTGAATCAATCTGGATGCCTGGCGTACCTGCTGCGCCGTATGGCCGCGCCGGTTGCGCTGCAGCACGCTGTCATCCATGCTTTGCGCGCCTAGCTCGATCGTCGTGACCCCGTACCGGGAAAGCAACTCTAGCACCTCTTCATCAATCGCATCGGGCCGGGTGGAAATGCGGATTCCCGAGAAAACCCCATCCCTGACAGAAGGAGCGGCGGCTTCCAGCAAAGCGAGCATATCGCCTCGGTCGATTGCTGTAAAGCTGCCGCCGAAAAAAGCGATTTCTGCAAAACGGCTTTTTTCTTTCAGATTTTCTTCGGCTGTTTTCAGGGTTCTAAGAACCTCATCCGGTGTGGGAAGCCGTTCCTGGCCCGTGATGCTGTTCTGGCTGCAGAAGGAGCAGCGCTGCGGACAGCCCGCATGGGGAACAAAGATCGCTACATTTGCGTGCTTCAATAGCCCATCAGCTCCAGCGCTTCGCGGGCAGCCTGCTGCTCTGCCTCTTTCTTGCTGCGCCCGCCGCCCTTGCCGATCACGTTGCTGTTGAGACATACCTCAACGGTAAAGTGCTTGTCATGGTCGGGGCCGCTTTCGCCGATCAGCACATACTCGAGCTGCTCTTCGGGATTCTGCTGGATGATCTCCTGCAAAGAGGTTTTATAATCCTTAAACGCTTTGGGCCGGGAGGTTTGCAGAACCGGCAGAACAAAGCGCAAAATGAATTCCCTCGCTTTTTCCAATCCGGCATCCAGATAGATCGCGGCGATCAGGGCCTCAAACGCATCCGCGAGAATCGACGACCGCTGGCGCCCGCCGGAATTCTGCTCGCCGCGGCTGAGCAGAAGATACTCCCCCAGCCCCAGCTGGCGGGAAAATCCGCACAGCGCCTTTTCGCACACCAACGCCGCACGGTTCTTCGTCAGCTCGCCCTCCGGCAGATTCGGGCAGTGCTTAAACAGGTAATCCGCCACCACGATGCTCAGCACGGAATCGCCCAAAAACTCCAGGCGCTCGTTGCTGTGTCCGCCCGATTTCACCTCATTTGCATAAGAGGAATGGGTCATGGCGGTAATCAGATATTGCGGGTTTTGAAAATGGTATTGCAGTTTTTCTTCTAAATCTTTGAAGCTCGGCCTTTGCATACGCACACTCCTTCCCTCATCCTACTTTGAGATATCGTACTACTCCTGATCGGAGATGGCACGCTTGATTTCCTCTGTTACATTCTTTTCCACATAGGCCTTAGTCAAACGCAGGGCGCTTTCCACCGTGCGCGCCTTGGCACTGCCGTGCACCTTGAACACCGGCTTCGATGCACCGATCACCGGCGCGCCGCCGTATTCATTGTAATCCATGGATTTTTTCAGCGCGGTCATGTCCCCCAGCAGCAATGCCGTCGCCATTTTGTTTTTGGGGTTCTTGGTGAACACTTCCTTAAACTTACCCATGACCATCGAGACAACACCCTCAAACATTTTCAGGATGATGTTGCCGGTAAAGCCGTCCGCCACCACAACGTCCGCGCCGTCGTTCGAAATATCACGCGCCTCGATGTTGCCGATAAAGTTCAGCTTGGACTCCTTGAGCATGGCGAACGCCTGATGCTGCAGCTCGCCGCCCTTATGATCCTCCGTGCCGACATTCGCAAGCGCGACGCGGGGATCTTTCACGCCGATCACCTTATCGAGGTAAATGGAGCCCATAATGCCGAACTGCAAAAGCATTTCGGGGCGGCAGTCTACATTGGCGCCGCTGTCGATGAGCATAAAGAAGCCCTTGCTGCCGGGTACCATGGGGGCAAAGGCAACGCGTTTGATCCCCTTGATGCGCTTGACGATCATGGTGGCGCCAACCACCAGCGCACCGCTGTTGCCCGCGGACACAAAGGCGTCGCCCTTACCCTCGGCAACCAGGCGCAGTCCCTCCGCCATGGAGGAATCTTTCTTTTCCTTCATGATCGCGCCCGCATGGTCCTCCATCGTAAGCGCCTGAGGGGCATCAAAAATTTCCATGCGCTCCAGAGAAATCTGGTTTTCTTCGGCAACCTGTCGGATTTCGTCTTCCCGGCCCGTGAGAATGATATCGATGTCCAGACTTTTGACAGCAGCCTCACAGCCCTTCAGGATTTCAAGCGGCGCATTGTCGCCCCCGAACGCATCAACAATGATTTTCATCGGAAAAACCTCCCATCACAGCAACGTCTTTCTTGATATATGGTAGAAGCATGTCCAAAGATCGCTGTGCCAATGCCTCGTACCGTTCTCTTTTATCACGAATTTGTTTTTCAAAAGGCGGAAGAATCCCAAAATTCGCCCCCATGGGCTGAAAATGCGCCGGATCGCATTCCACCAGGTACCGGCTCAGCGCACCGATCATCGTTTCGCGCGGCAGAATCACGGTATCCTGCCCCAGCAGACGCTGTACGGCGTTCCACCCGGCCATCAGCCCGGAGGCCGCGGATTCCATGTAGCCCTCCACTCCGGTGAGCTGGCCCGCGAAAAACAGATTCGGGTCCGCCTTCAGGCTGAAATCGGAGTACAGGATCTTCGGCGAATTGACAAACGTGTTGCGGTGCATCACACCATAGCGGACAAAATCGGCATTTTTCAGCGCGGGGATCAGCCCGAACACCCGTTTTTGCTCCGGGAATTTCAGATTGGTCTGAAAGCCCACCAGGTTATACAGGGTTGCTGCGGCGTTCTCGCGGCGAAGCTGAACCACCGCCCAGGGGCGGTGCCCCGTTTTGGGGTCGCGCAGACCGACCGGCTTGAGCGGCCCGAAGCGCAGCGTATCGCGCCCGCGCCCGGCCATCACCTCTACCGGCATGCAGCCCTCGTACACCTTGGGGTCGGCCACATCAAAGCCGTGCACCGGCGCGCGTTCAGCGGATACCAGCGCGTCATAAAACTGTTCATATTCCTCTTTGTTCATCGGGCAGTTCAGATACGCGTCGTCGCCGCCCTTGTCATACCGCGAGGCGGAAAAGCACGCGTCCATGTCAAGGCTTTCTGCCGTGACAATGGGCGCGGCAGCGTCGTAAAAGCTGAGGCTGCCGGCGCAGAAGATCGCAATGTCATCCGCAAGGGCCTGCGCCGTGAGCGGCCCGGTAGCAACCACGCGGATGCCGCCGTCCGGGATGCTCTGCACCTCTTCCGTGTGAACGCGGATCAAAGGGTGACTGCGGATCTGCTCGGTAACAAGCTCGGAAAAGATGTCGCGATCCACCGCCAGCGCTCCGCCGGCCGGCACGCGGGCCTTGTCCGCACACTGCATCAGCAAAGAGCCTAGGCGGCGCATTTCCTCTTTCAGCAGACCGGCGGCACTGGAAACCCGCTCGGCCTTGAGCGAATTGGAACAAATCAGCTCTGCAAAGCCGGGATTTTTGTGGGCGGGAGTATAGTGAACCGGCTTCATTTCGTACAAATCCACCTTGATTCCCCGGGAGGCAATCTGCCAGGCCGCCTCACAACCGGCCAGACCGGCCCCTATGACAGATATTTTCATTGTTCTTCCACTTTCTCATAGCCGCAGTCAGGCGTTACACAATACAGCTTCGGTGTTTTTCCCTTTTTGCGCAGCAGCGTTTTGCCGCACCGCGGGCACTTCTCCATAGTGGGCTCATCCCAGGAAACAAAATCGCACTTGGGGTATTCGCTGCAGCCATAGAACACACGGCCCTTTTTGGTCTTCTTCACGACGACCTTGCCGCCGCACTTGGGGCATTCCGCGCCGTTTTCCACGACGAGCTTCTTTACATTCTTGCACTCGGGATACCCGGGACAGGCCAGGAACTTGCCGTAACGCCCCACCTTGACCACCATATGCCGTCCGCATTTTTCACAGATGACGTCGGTTTCGTCCTCTTTGAGCTGAATCTTGACCCCTTCCATATCCTCTTTGGCCTTTTTCAGGGTCTTTTCAAAATCGCCGTAGAAATTGTGCAGGGTCTGCACCCAATCGGTTTCGCCGCTCTGAACGGTGTCCAGATCCTTTTCCACCTGCGCGGTGAATTTGACGTTGACGATCTTCGGGAAGCGCTCGCGCATCAGCTGCGTGGTAACCTCCCCCAGCTCGGTGGGGTGCAGCGCTTTTCCGTCGCGCACAACGTATTCGCGGCTCGTGATGGTGGAAATGGTCGCGGCGTAGGTAGACGGGCGGCCGATTCCGTTTTCTTCCAGCGCCTTGATCAGCGACGCTTCCGTATAGCGCGGCGGCGGCTGGGTAAAGTGCTGGTTGCCCGCAAGCTCTTTCTTTTTGAGCGGCATATCCTGCGTCAGCACGGGCAGCGCGCCGCCCTGCTCGGTTTCTTCATCCTTGCCCTCTTCGTACAGCACGGTAAAGCCGTCGAACGTGACAGTATAACCGGAGGCCTTAAAGAGGTACTCCCCAGCGGTAATATCCGCCTGCGTTGTGCTTTGCAGGCAGTTGGCCATCTGGCAGGCGATGAAGCGCTCCCAGATCAGCTTATATAGTCTATACTGGTCATTGGTCAGGCTGTTTTTGACCTGTTCGGGCGTAATGCTGGGAGTAGAGGGGCGAATCGCCTCATGACCGTCCTGTGCATTGGCCTTTGTTTTAAAGTGACGGGGGGCATCCGGCAGATACTTTTTGCCCCATCGCTCTTCAATATAGGCCGTGGCATCGTGGATCGCATCCTCCGAAATACGCAGCGAGTCCGTTCTCATATAGGTGATCAGACCGATGGCGCCCATGCCCTCGATCTCAACGCCTTCGTACAGCTCCTGAGCCGCCTTCATTGTGCGGCGAGCCTGAAAGCCCAGCTTGCGCGAGGCCTCCTGCTGCAGGGTGGAGGTAATAAACGGCGGCGCGGGGGACTTTTTGCGCGAACCCTTTTTCACCTTAGAGACGAAGAATTCCGCGTTTTCAAGGCTTTTCAGGATTTCATCCGCCTGCTGCTGATTGGTGATCTTGATTTTTCCGTTGGCATCCCCATAGAAGGCCGCAGCAAACGCTTTTCGCTCTCCCTTCGGGATCAGCTTTGCGTCGATGCTCCAGTATTCCTCCGGCACAAAGGCACGGATTTCCTCTTCCCTGTCAACGACAAGGCGGACAGCGACGGACTGCACGCGGCCCGCGGAAAGCCCGCGACGGATTTTCTGCGACAAAAACGGGCTGAGCTTATAGCCCACCAGGCGATCCAGAATTCTGCGGGCCTGCTGGGCGTTGACCAAATCCAGATCGATGGAGCGGGGATGCTCCATTCCATTTGTGATGCCGGTCTTTGTGATTTCATTAAAGGTAATGCGGTTTTGCAGAGTGGTATCGAGATCCAGAATATAGGCAAGGTGCCAGGAGATTGCCTCTCCCTCACGATCAGGGTCGGTTGCGAGCAATACGGATTCACTTTTTTCCGCCGCGCTCTTCAGCTCCTGAACCAGCTTTTCCTTTCCTTTGATAATCTCATACTTGGGTTTAAAGTCGTTCTTTATATCCACGCTCAAACGGTTCTCCTGCAGGTCGCGAACATGTCCCATCGATGCGACGACTTCGTAACCGGAGCCTAAATACTTTTTGATTGTTTTTGCCTTGGCAGGTGACTCAACAATCACCAGTTTTGACATATAGAAACCACCTCTTTCTTTTAAGATTGTATCCACTCAAATGGATTAACGCAAGGGGGCAGACAAAAATAAATGGAAATTACTGCCACCTACAGACCATTAAGCACTGTGAAAGCCGGCTGAAATCAGACGGTTTTCACAAAGCTTACCATAAATAAATTAATTTGTCACGAGCAGCAATACCTTCCGCCGCCAAGAGGACGCACACGGCCAAGGAGCTCCAGCTCCGTCAGGGCTGCCAGTACGCGCTGCGGGGCAAGTCCGCTTTGCTGCCCCAGAACAGCCAGATGAACCGCTTCCTTCGTCAGCAGGGAATCGAGCAGAACAGCGTCTTCCGACGCATCTGCCGCCGTCAGCGGCAGTTTCGGCTGAGGTTCGGGTAACTCACGATCGAAAGAACCGTCCGGCAGATCGGAAAGCAAATCGGGGATATCCTCGGAAATCAGCTCGGAAAAAGCGTTTGCTTTCTGCCGTTGTGGAGCCTTCCGTTTCGCCGCGGCAGGCTGTACCGCCTGTGCAGGACGGCGCTCGGGAATCACGGCAAACGGCACGTCGGGATTTTCGCGGCCGGGCATCCGGATTTTCCCCGGAAAACGGTCAAGGTACTGCTCCAAAAGCTCTGCGGCGCTACTGACCGGCACCGCACCGTTTTTGATCAGCGTATTGACCCCGCGCGAAACTGGGTTATCGATTCCGCAGGGAACCGCGAAAACATCGCGCCCTTGCTCCAGGGCCAAGTCCGCCGTGATCAAAGAACCGCTTTTTGCGGCAGCCTCCACCACCAGAACACCGCAGGAAAGGCCGGAGATAATCCGGTTGCGGATCGGGAACGCGGCTTTAGAGCCAGGTGTGTCTGGCGGGTATTCTGAAATCACCGCGCCGCTTTCGGCAATCCAGTCCCGCAGGCCGGCGTTTTCCATCAGATACGGATAATCCAGGCCGCAGCCCAGCACGCAGACTGTTTTGCCCTGCGCCTGCAGCGCGCCCTTGTGGGCCGCCGTATCGATTCCGCGCGCACCGCCGCTGATGACAATTGCACCCGCGCGGGCCAGCTGATAGGAAAGGGAAAAAGCGATTTTCTTGCCGGAGATGGTCGCGTCGCGCGTGCCGACCATCGCGATAGCAGGCGTCTCGTCCACCGCGGGAAGCTGTCCTTTGACATACAAAACACAGGGCGGGTTTGCGATCTCCCATAAAGAGCGGGGATATTCCTCTTCTTCGGGCGTCAGCAGACGGATGCCCGACTGCTCACAGCGGTCGACGATCTGCTGGGCGTCCTGCGGGGTAAAGGTTCGCAGAGCGCTCAGCTCCCGCGCGGTAAAAAAGCCCTGAAGCTTCCAGAACTGCGGGCCGGCCTCCCAGAATTCCCGCAAGCCGGTACAGCAGGAAAGCACACGGCTGACCTTGCCGCTGCCCGCGCCAAGGCCATGCTGAAGCCACACCCAGAAAGCTGTTTCGCAACTCATTCCAATCTCCCCCGCGTTCTCATGATCTCCCACATCAGGATGGCGGCGCTCGACGCCGCGTTCAGGGATTCCGCTCTTCCGAGCATCGGGATGGTAACGCGCGCTTCGCAGGCGGCAATGGCCTCCTGTGACAGTCCCGCGCCCTCGTTCCCCACAGCCAGCAGAACGGCGGGAGGAAAAGAAACCCGGGTGATCAGTAAAGCATCCTCCGCGGGAACGGCTGCGGCGGTAAAAAAGCCCTGCTCACGCAAACGGCGCACGCAAAGTGCAAGGTCTTCCTCAAAATAAAGAGGCAGACGGAACACCGCGCCCATACCGGCGCGCAGCGCCTTCGCGCCGTAAGGGTCGCAGCAGGAACCGGCCAGCACCACCCCCGAAACGCCGAGCGCTTCCGCTGTGCGCAGAACCGCCCCGAGATTCGACGGGTCCTGAATTTCCTCCAGCGCAAGGTAGCAACCGCTCTGCCCAAGCTCTGCCGCGGCGGTACGCTTAGGCAGCTCCGCCGTGCAGTACACGCCCTGCGGCTGGCGGGTATCGCTTAAAAGCTCCGCCACCGAATCGGCAATCTGATACATCTGCTCCGCCTTCGGGAAAATCCGTTCCAGGTAAGAAGCGTACTTTTCCCCCGCCCGTTCCGTGTAGAACACGCTATGGATCAAAAGGCCGCTGTCGGCCGCATCGGCGCACAGACGCGCACCTTCCGCGAGAAAGGTGTTCTGCTCCCGGCGAAAGGAAGCGGAATCCCGCAGCTTTGCAGCAGTCTTTATTATTTCATTTTTTCGGCTGGTAATCACCTGGCAGGGCATCATTTCTATTCTCCAGATCAAATTATTTGAAATCAAAAATATGCGCCCGGGTCACGACCCGGGCGCAATCACAGCTTATTATAAGGCCGCTTTCGCCTTCTCTACCAGAGCCTGGAAGGCCGCTTCATCAGAAACAGCGATTTCGGACAGCATCTTGCGGTTGAGGGTAATGTTCGCTTTTTTGAGGCCGTTCATAAAAGAGGAGTAATTCACGCCGTTCATTTTGCAGGCGGCGGAAATACGGGTGATCCACAGGCGGCGGAAATCTCTTTTTCTATGCTTACGGCCGATGTAGGCGTAATTGCCGGACTTCATAACGGCCTGTTTGGCCATTTTAAAATGCTTGCTCTTCGCACCCCAGTAGCCCTTTGCAAGCTTTAATACCTTTTTTCTTCTTTTGCGTGTTGCCAACGCACCTTTCACACGAGCCATGATCTGTTACCTCCAAATATATGGTCAAAATAAGATTCTTTTCTTAGGGTTGCTTCCTTATTTATAGGGCAGCATTTTCTTAACCTTCGCCACATTGGTAACGTCGGTCACAGTGGTCTGGCGCAGAACTCTCTTACGCTTTGTGGACTTCTTGTTCAAAATATGAGATTTGAACGCGTGACCGCGGATCACTTTTCCGTTTTTGGAAATTTTGAAGCGCTTTTTCGCGCCGGAATGCGTCTTGATTTTAGGCATAACAGTTGCCCCTCCTTAAAATAATTACTTCGTGGGTTTTGGAGCAAGGAACATCAGCATATTGCGCCCCTCGAGCTTAGACGGTTTCTCTACGTTCGCGATTTCGGAACACGCCTGCGCAAATTTCTGCATGATCTGATGCCCCTGTTCCGGGTGGCCCATTTCACGGCCACGGAAGCGGATCGACACCTTTACCTTGTCCCCATCCTGTAAAAAGCGGGTTGCATGGCCCACTTTCGTATTAAAGTCATGGGTATCGATATTCAGAGAAAGGCGAATCTCTTTAATATCTACGACATGCTGATTTTTTCTCGCTTCTTTGTCACGCTTGGCCTGCTCAAAGCGGAATTTGCCGTAATCGATGATCTTGCACACCGGAGGCTTAGCCTGCGGTGCAATTTTCACCAGATCCATATTGCTTTCCGCCGCCTTTGCCATGGCCTGCGCGATCGGCATAACACCCAGCTGAGCGCCGTCCTTATCTACGACACGCACTTCTTTATCCCGAATCTCTTCGTTGATCTGCAGTTCCTTGTTGCTAATTGGTAAGCACCTCCAAAATACGTTTCAGGCTAACAAAAAGCGCGGACAGAATTCTCCATCCGCGCATCAATACCAAATCACACGCTTTCCCCAAAGGAAAAGCACCGATGTATTGACCCATGACGGACGAAACCCCATAGGTGAGGACAAAATTTTGCCCTGCTTTGTTTACAGACAATATTATAGCAACCGTATTTTCTTTTGTCAAGAAAAATTTAGTTCAGAGCGCAAGGCCGGTTTCCCCCGGCGCGTTCAGTTCGCCCGTTACTATCCGATCCAAAGAGAACGAGTACAGCATGCACTCCTTTACCGGCAGCTCCAGCACACGCTCCACAGCGAGCCGGTACAGCGCCAGCTGAACGCGGTAGCGATTCCACAGTTCTTCCGGGGAAGCGGCGCGGTCTGTTTTGTAATCGATGATCACGGCGCCGTCCGGCTCGACAAACGCACAGTCCACCGCGCCCTGCAAAATCACCTGCTGCTCTGCGGGAACATCCGCTTTCAGCAGAGAGGCGGGAATTTCCACCGTAAAGCGAAGCTCGCGGTAGCTTTGCTCGGATGCGAGCATCCTCTTTGCGACCGGGCTTTGAAAGAACGTAGACACGTGGCGCAAATCCACCGCGTTCGCTTCCTCCTCCGACAAAAAGCCGCCGGATTTCAGGCGCTCCAGCTCCTGCTGCGGGCTTTCGGCTGCCGCGGAATAATCGGCAAACTGCATGTAATGGTGCAGTGCCGTACCACGCTCCGCCGGGGTAAGTCCCGCTTTCCCCAAAAATGCGGGGCGCGACAGGATTTCGTAATCCTCCCCCGCACTCTCTGCCGCAAGCTCAGAAGCGGACACCTTGGCCGGCACTCCGAACAGCGCCGCGTCGGGGTACGCAAAATCGATTTCCCGAGTGATGCGGGCGAGCAGCTCCGGATCCGGCGGTGGAACCGCCAAAACGGATTCCTCCTGCTCCGGGCCTTCCTCCAAATCCGGCGCGGGCAAAATACGGATTTCCCACGGCTGGCCGGGGCAGTCCGCGATCAGCTCACCGCTGCACAAAGCGCGGTCTCGCAGGGCCCCGCCGCTCGGGTGACGCAGAGCGCAGGAGAGAATCCAGTCTGAAATACTCGACGCCGAACGCACCACATAGGGCGAAATCCGCTCCTGCGCCGTGAGCTGCGGCGCAAGGGACACCAGCGTTGTGTTCAGGTCGCGCACCGTGGTCAGCAGGATCAGCTTCTCCCGGGCGCGGGTCATGGCGACATACAGCACGCGCAGCTCTTCGGACATCGACTGCCGCTCCTGCTCGAGCGCGATCGCCTCCCGAGGCAAAGTGGTCACACGGGCCAGCCCGCCCTGCTCCTTGCGCTTGATGCCAAGGCCCAGCTCCGGGTGCAGCAGAGCGTCGCCGCGCTCCTTATTGAAGCGGCGCGAGCACCCGGCCAGAATGCACACGGGGAATTCGAGCCCCTTCGATTTATGGATGCTCATGATGCGCACCACGTTTGAGGCTTCCGAAATCGTGGAAGCCCCGGGCAGATCGCCGTTCTGCTCCTGCAACCGGTCGATAAAGCGGATAAAGCCCGAAAGGCCGTTATAGCCTGACGCCTCGTATTTTTTCGCGTACTCCATGAGCAATTGAAGGTTAGAAAGGCGCTGCTCGCCGTTCGTCATGGCCTGCACCAGCGTAAGATACCCTGTTTTCTGGTAGATCGCGTTCAGCAGACGGTCAGACGGAAGCGTGGCCGCGAGGGAACGGAAACCATTGAGCTCTTCGATGACCCCGGCGGCACGGGCTTCTCCCGATTTGGCGCACTCGCTCAGCGCCAGATACAGCGGAGCTTTTGGCAGGCGCAGGCGCACCGCGCTCAGCTCATCCGGCGTAAAGCCGTAGATCGGGCTCATCAGCACCGAAAGCAAAGGGATATCCTGCACCGGGTTATCAACCACACGCAAAAGGGATAGAATCGCGGAAATCTCCGGCGCTTCAAAAAATCCGCTGGAGGAATCCGCCCAGGCGGGCACCCCGCACAATTGCAGCTCGCGCGCGTAACGGGCGGCATACTGGTTGGCACTGCGCAGTAGAATGCAGAAGTCGCGGAACACCGCTTTCCGCCGCACCCCGTTTTCCGTTACCTGAAACCCCTGTGCCATCAGCTGTAAAATGGTTTCGGCAATATGGCGGCTTTCCAGCAGCTCCATCGCATCGTCAGAGCCTTCGCCCATCGACAGGTCGAGAATATCGAGCCGGGTTTCGCAGCCCTCCTGCAGCGGGTACGACGCACCGGCCACGAGAAGCTCTTTGCCGCTGTATTCCACATCCCCGGCCTGTGAGGACATCAGCTGCCCAAACACAAAATTCACCGCGTCGGTCACGGTGGAGCGGGAACGGAAATTCTGGTCGAGCACAATACAGGCCGGGTAACGGTTTTGCTCGCGGTCGTATTCGGCAAAATCGGCGCGCCTCTGCAGAAAGATGCGGGGCATCGCCTGGCGAAAGCTGTAAATGCTCTGTTTGACGTCGCCGACCATAAAAAGATTCGCTTCATCTTGAGATATCGCACGGAACAATAGATCCTGCGCCTCATTTGTATCCTGATATTCATCCACCATGATTTCATCGAAGCGGCGGGAAAGCTCCAGCGCTTCTTCGGTTCGCTCGTAGCCGTTTTCCGTCTCGCGCACGAGAAGACGCAGCGCCCAGTGCTCCAGATCACCAAAATCCGCAAGGCGGCGCTCCGCTTTCATCTGGTCAAGCGAACGCGAAAATGCCGTCACAACGGCAAACAGCTGTTCCACAACGGGGGACAGCGCGCGCAGATCGTCGGCGCAGTCCTGCAAAGTAGCGGAGAACAGCGCCACAAGCTTTTTCACGGTGGATTTCACTTCGTCGCGGCAGGCCGAAAGGCGCAGCTTCAAAGGGTCCTCCGCGTAGCCGCGCACCGGTTTTAAGCGGGCAAACGCGAAATTCGCGGCGAGCTCGCCCACATTGTCCCATTCCCGCTGCTGCGCCGCGCGGTACAAAGCGGAAAGGCCCGAAAGATCGGACTGGTACGCTTCGGTATATGCTGCCGAAAGCTTTTCGTCAGCCTGCATCGATTCCAGCGAATCCCGCACCAGCGAAAGGCAGTAATCGCAGGCCTCCTGTGCAAAAAAGAGCAGACACGCCCCCCAGGGGGTATCCTGTACCGGAACAGCGCCGGAATACATTTCTGCCTTTTCGCGCAGCCAGCGCTCCGGGAATGGATGGGAACGGATGAAATCGTATAACTGATTCACCGCGCGGATCAAGCGGCTGTCGTCGCGGTCGGAACTGAACGCTTCGACCAGCTCGTAAAAATCGGGATTCGCTGCGGCGTAGCAGTCTTCCAGCACCTGCGTGATCGCTTCACCGCGCAGGATAGACATTTCCCCCTCGTCGGCAATGCGAAAATCGTGCGAGATGTTCAGCTTATAAAAATTTTCGCGCACCAGCTCGCTGCAAAAGCTGTGTACCGTGCTGATGTGCGCGCCGCCCAGCAGGATCTGCTGCCGCTGAAGCGCCGTGTTCGAGGGGTCCTCCGCCAGCATGCGGGAAAGCTGCTGGGCAATCCGCTCGCGCATTTCCGCCGCAGCAGCCTTGGTGAAGGTAACGACCAAAAGACGGTCGGCGTCGCTGGGGTGCTGCTCGTCCGTAATGCGCTCGATCACCCGCTGCACCAGCACGGCTGTTTTGCCGGAACCGGCCGCAGCCGATACCAGAAGTGTGCCGCCTCTGGCGTGAATCGCGTCCGCCTGCGCGGGCGTCCAGCTTCGTTCAGCCATTTTCGTTCCCCTCCTTCCCCGTTTCTTCTCTTAAAATCTGCCGGAGCGTTTCCGCCTTATCCAGCCGCAGGCAGTCCCGCCCGCCGTCGGCATCCTCATGGCCGCACACGGCAAAATACGGGCAGTACTGGCAGGCGTTGTGCTCACCTGTCAGCGGAAGAGCGGCAACGTCGCCCCCGTGCAGGGTCTGCACCATCTGCCCCGTAAGGTCTTTGATATATTCCATCACTCCGTCAAGCTGCGGAGCATTTACAATCGATTCGGTTTTCACGGGCTTGCCGTCTTTGAGCGCAACGGGGATATATTTGCCCTCTGCCTGCTCCTCCATCCCCTGAATCACGCGGGAATCGTCGAGCAGAAGACCATTCATGCGCAGCTTCTTTTCGACAGCCGCTGTAAGTGCTTCGATCGACTGTCCTTTCGCTGCGGAAATCACAGGGCGCACGGCGGGCATGTACAAAATCCCCGCAGGGCAAAAGCGCCCGTTCTGAATCAGTGCCGCAAGGTAGATCAGCATTTGCAGGTTGACCCCATACAGCACATCCGACAGGCGGAACTCCTTTTTCCCTGTTTTATAGTCGATGATGCGGACATATTTCACCCCGTCGAGCTCCATGACGTCCACACGGTCGATTTTCCCCTCGACGGTTGCCGTTTCGCCATTCGGCAAGGTGATTTTGAGCGGCGGAAACTCCCCGCCCTCTTTCAGCTCCAGCTCAAACGCCGCGGGCTGGAATTTGCTCTGCGCCAGCTCCTTCGCGATGTGTGAAATCACCACCTGCGCGGAATCCGCGATGCGGGCGACCAAAAAGCGGAAGCGGGGGCTTTTATCCTCCGCGCCGCCGAGCTGTTCTTCTACATAGCGCTCGATGCAGGATAAAATGAGCTGTTTCAGCTCTTCCGCGCCGAATACCGAAAGGGCGTGGGCTCCCTGCTCCCGCAGAAGATGCTCGAGCAGGTAATGGATCAAACTGCCGTATTCCAGCGCGTTCAGCTCCGCGGGGCGGCGCTCCTTTGCGCCGAGGCCGTAGCGGCAGAAATACTGGAACCGGCACAGATGGTACGATTCGATCTGCGTGGCGGAAATGTGGCGCATCTGTTCAAACAGCATCCGCGCACGCACGGGATTTTCAAAGGCAGCGGGTGCGCGCTCGTGTACCCGCCGCAGAGCGGCCATTCGTTCGGTATAGCCCTCCCGACGAGAAAACAGCTCTTTTAATGTGGAGGAGAGCACGGACGACTGTCCCCAGAGCCGCGCCGTCATTTCAAAGGCGGGCTGCTCGCTGTTGGCGAATGATTCCTCCGGCAGCAGGTAGCGGCTTTGAACCGGTACATCCGGCAATATGGAGCGGATTTCACTCACGATGGACGACGGCGCCTTCGCCGCGCCGTCCATATCCGCCGCCGGGTAGGTGACGAACAGCCGCTCGGTCGGGGCGGCCATGACGGTGTAAGCCATCAGCCGCTCCTCCATGGAGGAGTCCTCCATCGTGCCGTTGAGCGGCAGGCCCATCTGAATCAGAGCGCGGCGCTCCTCGTCGCTGAACACGCCGTCTGGCGACGGGTTGCGCGGGAATTCCCCCTGCACCGCGCCCAAAAGGAACACGACCTTGGGGTCGGCCGGGCGGGAACGGTCCGCCGCCCCCACCGTGACCTCGTCAAGCCCCTGCGGGATGCTCCCGATCGTGCCGGAGGCGATCACAAGGCGAAGAAGCTCGCCGAAGCGCTGCGCTGTGAGAACCCGTCCTTTCAGCACCAGCGCCATCTGGTCGAGGATCTGCATCAGAAGCTCCCACAGCCGGAACTGCCGGTCTGCCAGCTCTGGTTCTCCCATCTCTTTCATCCTGCGGCACATCTGTTTGACATGCTCCGGCACATCAAGCGCCAGCAGAAAACGGTATACCGCGCGGGCCGACGTTTCTCCGTCCGCCATGCGTACGGAATCGGCAAATTGACGCAGCGGCGCGATGATGCGCTCCCGCAGCTCGTTGATCTGTGAAAGCTGCTGCGCATCCTGCTCCGTCAGCTCGCCGGCAAAGCCGCGGGGGTGCCGCGACCAAGGCTCGAGCCACTCCCTGCCGGAAAGCTTCCACAAAAAGGCATAGTTTTCGATTAGTGAAATCTCTTCCGCCGTGTACCCGCAAAGCCCTGTTTTCAGGCATGCAAACACATCGTCGGAGCGGTATCCCGAACGCGCCGCCTGGAACGCACACAGCACAAGGCGCATCAGCGGTTCGGTATCGATCGCACGGGGGTCGTCCATAAAATAAGGGATGTCCCACCGCTCGAGCGCAGCATCCAGATTGCTGCGGTATGCCTCAGGCGAGCGGGCCAGAATGGTGAAATCGCGATAACGGTACCCTTCCTCCATCACCATGCGGCGGATGGTCATCGCGACATAGGCCGCTTCATCATAGGTACTGCGGGCGGCATACAGAGCCACATCGCCTGTGTCCCCCCGCAGAGGGATACGGCGGCCGCGGTATGCGCCTTCCTCCACCGCGCGAATCCCCGCGCCGTGAAAGCGAACGCCCGGCTCCAGCGTAACAGGAGCCGCCACCGCAACGGAATTCTGCCGCGCAAGGCGCATCAGGCTGCGCGCCGTTTGGTACACCGGGGTAAACAGGCTCATTTCCGCATCCGCCTGTCGGGGCCCGTCGGCACACAGGGCGACCGTTACCTCTTTGGCCTGACAGAGCGCGAGCTCCAGAATGCCCAGCTCCTGTGCGGTAAAGCTCTTGAAGGAATCCACGAACACGGTGTAACCCTCAAAAAAGCGGTGAGCACGCAGTACCTCTTTTAACCGGGTCAGATCATCCTGCGGGTCCAGGTAACTCTGCGCTACGAGTGCTTCATATGCCGACAGAATCAGCGAAAGCTCCTTCATCTTTTCCCGCAGGGTGCCGTCCTCCATCTGCTCCGCCGCGCGGGACAGTTCCTGCGGAGCGACGGCGCACATTTTCAGCTCCGCCGAAGCAGTCAGCATCATGCTGACCAGCTCGGGAGTCTGGGTATGTTTCTGGTACAGCGGCAGGTGATCCGCCGTCTGTTCCAGCGCAAGACTCATCAGAATGCTGCGGCCGCCGTCGTCGAGCCGTTTGCCGCAGCACCCGCCAAAACGACGGAACGCCGCGTCCGCCAGACGGGTGAAGCTGACGACCTCTACCTTCGCGGCACGACGCGGCCCCAAAAGGCGCAGCATGGCGCGCTCGCTTTCAAAAGAAAATTGCTCCGGCACCAGAAGCATCCGCTTTTGTTCTCCCTGCCCGGCCAGCCGGTGCAGCTCCTGCCGGACAAAATGTGTTTTTCCACTCCCGGAGCGCCCGAACAGCAGATGAAGCAACCCAATCCCCCATTTCGTAAAGTGCGGCCTGCTAGAAGGAGCACTTTCCATTTAAATATTGATTATAGCATAAAAGAGCCTTGAAAAAAAGCGTGTGAAAGATCGTAAACCGCCCACACCGAAAGAAGCCCCGAAGCTTTCTTTGAAACATTCCATTCACTGTTGACAAAATCTTTGGAACGCAGTAAGGTACAAATGGTACTTCCACGATTTACCAAACAACGGATACCCGGGAACCTATTTCGATGCAGCAGTTCTTTTAGTTAGATACCGCTAACTAAAAGAGGACGATTCGCTCCCGCTGTATCTGCTCTGAGTAAAAATCGGCAAACGAACTTCCGCGCGGTCCGATTGATTCGGCAGCCGCATTGGGAAAGGAGAAGCAATATGAGACATGAAGAAATCAAAACAGCTTATCAATCTTTGGGCAAAGAGGCGACCCTGTATGACGGGATGATCACCTGCTCTACCCTGCCCGGCAAGCTGATCTGCGGGCTGGTATGGAAGATGAACAAGCCCCGGAATGATCATTATCTGGATCTGGCTCTTTCGGGCATACCGGAGGATTTTTCCGGCAGAATGCTGGAGGTTCCGGTGGGAACCGGCATTCTGACCATGCCGGTGTACCGGACGCTGCCCAAAGCGGACATCACCTGCCTGGATTATTCCACCGCCATGATGGAAACCGCGCAGCGCCGGGCGGCCGCGGCCGGGCTTTCCAACGTTCATTTTACGCAGGGCGATGTCGGAAGCCTCCCGTTCAGCGACAACACCTTTGATCTTGTGCTTTCCCTGAATGGCTTTCACGCATTCCCCTCAAAGGAAGCGGCCTACCGCGAAACCTTCCGGGTGTTAAAGCCCGGCGGAATTTTCTGCGGCTGCTTTTACATTCAGGGCGAGCAAAGCCGAACCGACTGGTTTATTGAGAAGCTGTACGTGCCGAAGGGCTTCTTCACCCCGCCGTTTGAAACCGCAGCCAGCCTCGAAAACAGGATGAAACAACGATATGCCGAGGTAACGGTAACCGCGGTCGGCTCCATGGGGTGCTTTTGCTGTGTCAAAGGGTCGGAAGATACGATTACGCACAAATCATGAAATTTCATATGGATTCCTTACTTTTTTACAGACGTGTCATCTGAAAATAGAACGACAAAAAGCATTCCCTTTCAGCTAGCTGCAAGGGAATGCTTTTTTGAAGGAATCCGGCAAACCGAGTTTTCCGATCGATGCGATTCACCGGGTTACCGAAAGGTCTGTCCTTTATTTTCCGGCTGCCCAGTTTTTGAACTGTTCGTACAGCTCGAGTGATTTAAAACGGATTTCGTATTGCCCGGTGACGATCTCCATCTGCTGAGGGTTCAGCACATCGTCGAGCTCTTCTTTTTCTTCAGCGGCGGGCAGGCACATGGGCGGGAACATCACGCACCACCAGTTTTTCCCCTGCGCCTGACCGATCGTCACGCGCAGCGCATCGTAGGTGCCGGCCGGCAGCGTAACCTGCTGATAATGCCGCGTGGTAAAATAGATGTTTTCCAGTTCGACATCCACCGGGTACTGATATCCGCGCTGTGCGATTTCCTCAGCGGCCGCGGCTTTGAGCCGGGGCATATTCTGCCGCACTACCTGTTCCGCTTCTTTTCGGTCGGTAATGCCGTCGAGCATCCCGGCGGATTCGGTCAAAATGCGGTTGCGTACATAGAGCTTCAGCTCCTGATCCTCGGATGTATCGGAATTGGCCAGCACATGCAGGCGCAGAACATGGTTCGGGATATCTTCACATTGCCGTGCAAAGGAAAAAAAGGAAGTAAAGGAGCAGGCAACAGTAAGTACAAACGCGATGATCAGCGCTTTTTCTATGTTCTTTAATTTCAGAGAACTCTGAGTGGTATTCAAAAGGGTCATCTCCTTCTTTATGTTAACCAAAGGATTGTCCTCTTTTTTTCGATTTATACGCACGAGCCAAGAAAAAAATAAAAAATAGTATCTTTCCCCACCTTTTAGGGGAAAGATACCTGACATAGATTTTTTATTCAGCACCGACTGGCTCGCAGACAAAAACATGACGATATTTTTTTCGCAGCTCTTCCCGACACTGCTCCGCCGGCACACGCTCTGAAAAAACGCCGAACACCGCCGAGCCGCTCCCGGTCATGCAGGCGCCAAGCGCTCCCATACGCAGCAGGGCCTGCCGAAGCTCTTCGATCTGCGGCTCCGGCAGCGCCAGCGAAAACGAATTGCCGAGGCTGCCCGCGATCAGGGGCAGTTCGCCAGTCTCCAGTGCTTTTATCATCGCCGGGGTATAGCGCGGATAGGATGCGCCGTCGCGATCCGCCTGCGCAAACGCCGCGGCGGTACTGACGCTGACAGAGGGCTTGCACACAACAAAAAAGCACTGCGGCATCGGGGAAAGAGGAGTTAAAACCTCGCCGATCCCCTCGGCCCGCATGGTGCCGCCCCGAAGGCAGAACGGAACATCTGCCCCAATTTTCAGGCCCAGCGCGCACAGCTCATCCATTGTAAAGCCGGCATCGTAGATCCGATTCATCGCGCGCAGCACGGCGGCGGCGTCGGCACTGCCCCCGCCCATCCCCGCCTGATCGGGAATCCGTTTTAACATCCGAATTTGAATTCCGCCGTTTGGCAGATGCGCCGCTTGATAGAACAGGTGCGCAGCCCTTTGCACCGTATTTTCCTCCCCGCAGGGAATCCCCGCCCGGTCGCAGAGCAGATCAACTCCCGGAGTTTGGGTCGGCGTGAGCAGCAAAGTATCATAAACGGAAACGGTCTGCATCACCATATCCAGCAGATGATAGCCGTCCGCACGGCGTCCCAGTATATCGAGTGTCAGATTCAGCTTTGCCGTTGCATAAACACAAATCGGCCGCCCCGTCTGCATGAAGTATTCCCCCATTCTTCCCCGCAAAAAGACGGCTTTGCCCGCCGCACCCGTAAGGCGGGAGCCGCGCGCAAAACCGTTGGATGATTCCACACAAGCAGAATTATTTGAGCGTACCCAAAAAGCGCTCGATCCGTTTGAGGGCCTCGGTGATATTCGGAATCGAGTTGGAATAAGCAACCCGGGCAAAGCCCTCGCCGCAGTCGCCAAACGCGTTGCCGGGTACAATCGCAACCTTCTCCGCGTAAATCAGGCGCTCGCAGAACTCCTCTGAACTGAGGCCGCTGCTCTTGATGCAGGGGAACACATAAAACGCTCCCTCGGGCTCAAAGCAGGTCAGGCCAAGCGAATTGAGGCCGTCTACGATCAATCGGCGGCGCATATCGTATTGGGAACGCATCTCCTCAATATCGTCGTCGCCATTTTTAAGCGCCTCAATCGCCGCATACTGCGACATGGTGGGCGCGCTCATAATGCCGTACTGGTGCAGCTTTGTCATCTGGGCGATGATCGCCGTCGGCCCCATGGCAAAGCCGAGGCGCCAGCCGGTCATGGCATACGCCTTAGAGAAGCCGTTGATCAGGATCGTGCGCTCTTTCATGCCGTCGATAGCGGCAAAACTGACGTGGGGCGTATCGCCATAGGTCAGCTCGCTGTAAATTTCATCGGAAATCACCATCAGGTTATGTTCTTTGACAACCGCCGCGATTTCTTCCAGATGCTCGCGGCGCATGACGGCGCCGGTGGGATTGTTCGGGAAAGGCAGAACCAAGACTTTTGTCTTCGGGGTGATCTTGGCGCGCAGCTCCTCGGCGGTTAAGCGGAAATCATTTTCCGCCTTCGTTTCAAGAATCACCGGAACACCGCCGGCCATCTGTGCGAGCGGCACATAACAGACAAAGCTCGGCTCGGGGATAAGAACCTCGTCGCCGGGGTTCACGAGCGAGCGCAGGCTCGCGTCGATCGCTTCGGAGCCGCCGACGGTGACAACAACGTCCGTTGCGGGGTCGTATTCCACCTGGTATTTGCGAGCGACCCACTTGCAGATTTCCTGACGCAGCTCCATAAAGCCGCGGTTGGGGCTATACCAGGTCTTCCCCTTTTCCAGTGTCTGAATCCCGGCCTGGCGCACATGCCATGGGGTGGAAAAATCAGGCTCGCCAATGGAAAGGGAAATCACGTCGTCCATTTCACTTGCAATATCGAAAAACTTCCGGATTCCCGAAGGCTTGAGCGACTGCAGCTGTTGATTCATCACAGATTGATAATCGATCACCATACACACCCCGTTCTTTGGTCTTTGTCTTCTCCGGAGTGAAGAACAACCCCTCCGTCTTTATACCGGGTCAAAATAAAGTGGGTGGCCGTGGAAACAACAGAATCCAGCGCAGCCAGGCGGTTCATGACGAACAGCGCCACTTCCTGCATTGATTTTCCGTGAACAATCACCGCAAGATCATACCCGCCGGACATCAGGTAGACGCTCTCTACCTCATCAAAGCTCATCACGCGGTCTGCAACCTCATCAAAGCCGCGATCCGGCTTCGGCACGACCTTCAGCTCAATCAGAGCCGTAACTTTATTCTGGTCGACCTTCTCCCAGTCGATCAGCGCGCGGTAGCCTTTGATCACACCCTGCTTTTCATACTGTTCGATTGCTTCATTGACCTTTTCCTGCGTTGTGTCGAGCATTGCTGCGAGCTGCGCAGGGGTCAGTCTGGCATTTTCACTTAAAAGAGCTAACAATTTTTCCATTATAGTTCCTCCTTAAATTTTCTGAACAGTTCGCGGGATTGACCCTGCGCTGTTTATTCGATTGGCAGCAATACGGGCTCGCGCCCAACGTAGATGGTGAACCGGTCAAACCCGGCCTGCAAAAGCAGAGACAGCCCGGTTTCCACCCCGGCGCCGATGTCCCCCCAGCGGTGCGCGTCGGAGCCGATGGTCACATACTTTCCGCCCATCTGGCGAAAGCGCCGGATCACATCTGGCGGCGGTAGGGTCTGCCCCAGCTTCTGCCGCAGGCCGGAGGTGTTAAGCTCCAGCGCCTTATGGTTCTGAACCAGCAGACTGAGGATTTCGTCGATGACCTCGCCGTGATCCGGGTAAAGCTGGGCCGGAATGCCCTTATCGCCCGTAATGTATCGGTAGGGGTAAGTAAGATGTGCCAGAGAATCAAAACCGTCCCAGCGCACCATCTCAAGGATTTCATCAAAATAACGTGTGAGAAGCTCGTTGACATCCTGATGATCGTAGTCGAGGAAATAAAAATCCTCCATCCCGGCCAAATTATGGAGAGAGGCCAGAACGAAGTCAAAACCGCAGGTAGTCAGAACATCCTGTGCCGCCTTTACATCCTGCAGGGGCTGGCCGAGCTCAACGCCCGCGTACACCCGCAGACGGCCCTGAAAAACCGCGGCGGCCTTTTTGGCCTCGAAGTAAGACTGGCGCACGGAACGGTCGTATTCTTCCTTATAATATTCATTGCACTCGCAGTGATCCGTCAGGGCAACGGCATACAGGCCCTGGCGCTGTGCAGCCTCGCACATCATCATGGCCGGGTCTTCCGCGTCGCGGGAGCAATCGCTGTGCAGATGACAATCGGAAAAATATCTGTATTTCAAAACTCTGCTGCCTCCAGTCTCTGATTGCCCGCATCTGATGCTTATCTTCTATCAAAACAGGCAAAGGATTTGGTATCTTTCCCGCCTGCAGCGGGAGAAAGATACCTGTGCTTCCCTTTTTCCTCGCGGACAACAGGGATACTTCTTGGCGATTTTTATTATCTTAGCATAAATCAATCAAAAAAGACAGTTTTTCCTCTAAATTTTTTCAAAGTCGAAATTTAGTCTTAATAGTTTTTTTCTTAACGCGCTTGATGCCGAAAACGACTTGACATACCAATGTTTCTACTTCATAATAAAATGCATCAATACCCAGTTTTTATTGGAATTTCTTTATTTTAGGAGGCTGCCGCATGCGCGCTGTAATTACCGTACTTGGCAAAGATATGGTGGGTATTCTTGCCCGCGTCTCTGCCATCTGTGCCGAAAACCAAGTCAATGTGATCGAAGTGACCCAGTCTGTTCTGCAGGACATGTTCGCCATGATTATGATGGTGGATATTTCGAAAAGCACCATTCCCTTCAGTGATCTGGCTGATCGCCTGACCGAACTGGGAACCAGCATGAATCTGACGATCCACACCATGCACGAGGATATCTTTAACTCTATGCATCGTATTTAAGCGCGGGCCGGGTTCTCTGACTGCAGAAAGCCCTACCTGAAAAGCACTATTATATATAGAAAGGACCGCTTTCATGATTAATTCCCACGATATTCTCGAAACAATCAATATGATTGATAACGAAAATCTGGATGTACGCACCATTACCATGGGTATTTCTCTGCTGGACTGCGTGGATTCCGACCAAAAAACTGCCTGCGACAAGGTGTACGATAAAATTTGCCGCTATGCCAGCAACCTGGTCAAGACCGGCGAAGATATCAGCAAAGATTACGGCATCCCGATTATCAACAAACGCATATCCGTTACACCCATCTCGATGATTGCAGCGGCGTGTCCCTCAAAAAGTCCGGCACATTTTGCTCAGGCTTTGGACCGCGCTGCGAAAGAGGTGGGCGTCAATTTTATCGGCGGTTATTCCGCACTGGTACACAAAGGCTTTGGCCCGGGAGATTACGCATTGATTGAAAGCATCCCCGAGGTTCTCAGCACCACCAGTTTTGTTTGCTCCTCCGTCAACGTGGGCACCACCAAGGCGGGAATCAACATGGATGCTGTCGGCAAAATGGGACGCGTCATCCGCGAATGCGCGGAGAAAACAGCCGACCGCGACTGTATTGGAGCGGCTAAGCTGGTGGTTTTCTGCAATGCGCCGGAAGATAACCCCTTTATGGCGGGCGCCTTTCATGGCCCCGGCGAGCCGGACTGCGTGATCAACGTGGGCGTATCCGGCCCCGGTGTGGTCAGAGCCGCGCTGGCAAAGGCGGAAGACTGCGATATTACCGGGATTGCCGACCTGATCAAAAAGACCGCATTCAAGATCACCCGCATGGGACAACTGGTCGCGCAGGAGGCCTCCCGCCGGTTGTTTGTCCCCTTCGGCATCGTCGATCTTTCTTTGGCCCCCACCCCCGCCGTCGGCGATTCCGTCGCCTACATTCTGGAGGAAATGGGCCTTGAGGCCTGCGGCGCCCACGGCACGACCGCCGCGCTGGCCCTGCTGAACGACGCCGTGAAAAAGGGCGGCATTATGGCTTCCTCCCACGTCGGCGGCCTGTCCGGCGCGTTCATCCCCGTTACCGAGGACGCCGGCATGATCGAAGCCGCGCGCCGCGGCTCTCTGACGCTCAACAAGCTTGAGGCCATGACCGCAGTCTGCTCCGTCGGTCTCGACATGATCGCCATTCCCGGCGACACCCCGGCCGAGGTGATTTCGGGCATTATCGCCGACGAAGCGGCGATCGGCATGGTCAACAGCAAAACCACCGCCGTGCGCCTGATCCCCGCGATCGGCAAGCAGGTGGGCGAGGAACTGAATTTCGGCGGTCTTTTGGGCGGCGGCCCCGTCATGGAGGTCAATCGTTACTCTCCGCAGCGCTTTATTCAGCGCGGAGGACGCATTCCGGCTCCGCTTCAGAGCCTGAAAAATTGACTGTGTCTAAAAAATATCAAAACATTTTGATTTTTCTTGAGGTAATGTGTCACAGACGGAAAATTTGTCAAAAAATCAGTTGTATATTTGTGACGAGCGAGCTATAATTGTGCATGTGATTTCTGAGAATTTTGTGTAACATAGATTTTATTTATCAAGGAGGTGCGGTCATTATGAACGATATGCTGAAGCAGATCATCGAAATGGACGAAAAAGCCAGGCAGATCACGGACGCCGCCCAGAAACAGAAAATCGACACGGAAAAAGAAATTTCCAGAACGCGGGAGGATATTCGGAGCCGTTATCTGGCCAGAGCAAGAGCCAGAGTCGAGAAAAACAGACCTCTTGAGCAAGCCGCGGCGGAAAAAACATGGCAGGTCAAAGAGCATCACTACCATGCTCTGGTGGAACAGCTGGATCAGCAGTATGCGCAGAGCGGCGAAAAATGGGTCGATACGATCGTCAGCAATGTGATAGGAGAGTGATTTCATGCTTTCCCATCTCTCTTCCAACGTAGTTTCGGCAAAGGCCCGCGCGATGTACGGACGCAGACTGACTGCTCAGAATTACCAGGAAATGCTCAACTGCAAAAACGTCACAGAAATCGCCCGGTACCTTGCCACAAACACCGATTATGACAAGGTGCTTGCGGGAATCAATGATAGAGAAGTGCATCGCGGTCAGCTGGAGAACCGGCTCAAGCAGAAGCTGCTTGCGGATTCGGCGGCCCTGTGCCGTTATGAAATCTCCATCAGTGACGCGTTGGCCGCTTATTTGCTGCAGCGCAGCGAGGTGGATCAGATTTTAAATGCTCTGCTGCACCTGAATGCCGACAGGACAAAGGAATACTTTTTCTCCATGCCGGCCACTCTGGCCGTTCATTCGCACATAGACCTTGTCCGGCTTTCGGGCGCAGACAATTTCGACAGCATTATTGCCGCTCTGGCTCACACGCCGTACCAGATGCTGCTGGAATCTTTCCGCCCCACTTACGACAATCCCATCGACTTTACCGCCGCAGAAAATGCGCTGAACACCTATTTGTACAGCCAGCTGTACGAAACCATCGAGCATCTGCGGTACAAAGGCATGAAACAGGATTTGCGGCAGATTGTCGATCTTTATCTCGATCTGAACAACTTTGCCCGTATTCTGCGCTTTAAAACGTATTTTCAGGCCGGCCCGGATTATATTCGCAGCAATCTTCTTCCGTTCGGCTCTCTCAACAAGGACCAAATTGAAAAAATGATTCAGGCCCGGGATGCCGGGGAGGTACGCACGCTTCTGGCAAAAACAAGAATCGGCAAAAAGACCAGCAAAATCGAATACAATTTTGCCGATCAGCTGGCGGAGCGCGCGCTGTACAATGTTTGCCGCCGCGGCGTTCATTTTTCTGTATACGCATCGGTTGTTATGCTGTCTTATATCTTCTATCTGCAGATCGAGCTGATGGACATCATTAATATTGTAGAGGGAATCCGCTATCATCTCCCGCCGGAAGAAATAAAAAAGCTGCTTGCTTTTTCTGATTTTTAACGAAAGGAGTGGTGCTATTTGGCTGTACAAAAACTAAAAATGGCCAGTATTATCGGCCGAATGAACGAACTGGATGAGGTGACGCTTCGATGTGGCCAATCTGAAATGTTCCATCCCGACAACGTTCTTTCATTCTACTCCGATACAACGCCCTTTGTTCCGATTGGGGAGGATAACCCCTATACGGCTCCTTTGCAAAAGCTTTCGGATACCTGCAAAAAGATCGAGCATCCCCTCAGCTTTGAGGGCGCACCCGACTGCAAGTCGGAGGAAGAAGATCGTGTTTTGCTGGAATACGTGGAGAAATTTACTTCTTATATCGAAGAATGCCTGAAACGGAAAAACGACGCGGAACAGAAAATTCAAGAGCTGAATGCTTCGCTTCGGGATTTGTCTCACTTTGCAGGGATGGACCTGAACCTGGAAAAGGTGACGGACTGCAAATTTGTTCAGGTGCGGTTTGGCGTTTTGCCAAAAGAAAGCTACGACAAGCTTTCTGTTTACAATGACAATCCTTATATGATGTTTTTCCCCAACTCCAGCGATGCGACCTCTTATTGGGGCGCCTACTTTGCCCCGACAGAGCAGATTGATGAAATAGACCGGGTTTTCTCCAGCCTGTTTTTCAAGCGGATCAGCCTGACCGGCTACCAGGGAACGCCGGAAGAAATGATCGAGCGTCTCCAGCAGCAGCACGATGAGGCTACAGCTTTGGTCAACGAAATGAACGAAAAGCTGAGTGCTCACTGGCAGCAAGAGAAAGACAATTGCCAGCGGATTTTTAACCACCTGAGAGAAAAGAGCATCTATTTCGGCATCCGCCATTACGGCGCCCGTTACCACGAAAGCTTTGTCCTCACCGGGTGGATCCCCGCGAAGGGCGAGGAAGAATTCAGGGAATCACTGGAACCGCTGGAGTCGGTAGAATATTCTTTCGAAAACGCGGAAGCACAGCTGGAGCATTCCCCGCCCGTCAAGCTGAAGAACCCCAGGCTGTTCCGTCCGTTTGAGTTCTTTGTGGAAATGTTCGGACTTCCCTCTTACAACGAGGTTGACCCCACCATCTTTGTGGGAATCACCTATATTATCATGTTCGGCATCATGTTCGCCGATTTGGGGCAAGGGTTGTGCGTCTCTTTGGTCGGTCTGTTCATGTGGAAAAAATCCCGCATGCGGCTCGGCAAAATTCTGATGCCCTGCGGCATTTCCTCCGCAATATTCGGCTTTATTTTCGGCTCGGTATTTGGCTTTGAGCATGCGCTCAACCCTGTTTACCACGCACTGTTCGGCCTTGAAGACAAGCCCGTAGAGGTAATGCACCCCGCTACCACCAACATCATTATCTATTCGGCTGTCGGCATCGGCGTATCCCTTGTGATGATCGCCATGCTGATCAACATTTACTCGAGCATCAAGAAAAAGAAATACGGCAACGCGCTGTTCAGCCCGAACGGCTTGGCCGGACTGCTGTTTTACGGTTCGATCGTGATCGGCTTCGGCGGACAGATCGCGATGGGCTGGCAGATTGTCACCACGCCGTATGTTCTTTGCTTTATGATCTTCCCGCTGCTGCTCATGTTCTTCCAGGAGATTCTGAGTGAGATTCTGGAGGGCCGCAAGGACTGGCAGCCTGCCAGCTGGGGCGAATTTATCACACAGAATTTTTTCGAAGTATTCGAGTATCTGCTCAGCTACATGAGCAACACCATGTCCTTCCTTCGTGTCGGCGCGTTTGTTCTGGTTCACGCGGGCATGATGATGGTGGTATTTACTCTGGCCGAGATGTCCTCCGGGATTGGATATGTTCTGATTCTTATTCTGGGCAATATCTTTGTCATGGCGCTGGAGGCCCTTCTGGCCGGCATTCAGGTATTGAGGCTGGAATTCTATGAAATGTTCAGCCGATTCTTCGACGGCAACGGCCGTCCCTTCCATCCTGTATCCGCTCGCCAGGAGCAGAATCAGGCATAAGCCTGATTCTGCTTCAAGCGGTAAATAAATTAAAAAACACTATATTTTGGAGGCAAATCTTATGAACTACGTATTGTTAATTCTCCCTGTTGCGGCACTGATTCTCTCTGTTTTCCTGGCCATCAGAGCAGTCAAACACGGTAAAAAGGCCAAGACAGCCCTTGTTTCTCAACTCGCTGCTTTCATGATCGTATGCGCTGTTACCATTGCTGTTCCCATGGTTGTAAGTGCTGCTACCGATGATTCCACAAATGCTACCACCACCTCTGCTGCAGACGACGGCACAAATGCCGGTAAAGAAGGCCTGGGCCTGTTGGCTGCCGGCCTGGTAACCGGTCTGGCTGGCATCGGCGGCGGCATCGCTGTTGGCGCTGCTTCCCCTGCTGCAATCGGCGCTACTGCAGAAGACCCCAAATCCTTCGGTAAATCCCTGATCTTCGTTGCGCTTGGTGAAGGTATTGCTCTGTACGGCCTGCTGATTTCCATCCTGATCCTGAACAAGATTTAAGCAGTCTTTTCAGAGTTTGAAACAAAGGAAAGCAGGTGCTGACATGCGATTTTACTTAATCAGCGACAACACAGACACGCTGGTAGGAATGCGCCTGGCCGGTATTCCGGGAATTTTGGCGCACGATGTCGGTGAGGTTCGCAAGGCTTTGAACGACGCTATTGAAATGAAGGACGTTGCGGTGATTCTGATGACCGAACGCCTGATTTCCATGTGCCCCGAGCTGGTTTACGATTTAAAGCTGAACCTGAAACGCCCTTTGATCGTTGAAATACCCGACCGTCACGGCAATGGCCGTACCAAGGATTCTATTACCCGCTATGTCCGCGAGGCAATCGGAGTAAAAATTTAAACCGCCAAGGCGGCGGAACGGGGGGTTACTATGGCTTCTAATGATGAAAAATTAAGTAAATTTAGTTCTGCAATCAACCATTACGCGCAGGAACAGCGGGAAAAAATCGAACAGGAAATTGCCGAGTACAAGCAGGCTCAGCTGGAAGAAGCGGAGCGCCAAGTGCTGCACGAGGCATACCAGCTCATTCAGGGCGAAATGACTGCCATGCGGGATGAAATCGTGCGTGACATCGCGCACCGTGAAATGGACGCCCGCAAGCAGCTTTTGGAGAAGAGAAAGAATATTGAAAACGAGGTGTTTGACAAGGCGAAGAACCGCCTGATCGATTACACCAAATCCGCTCAGTATCCTTCCCTGCTGCAGAAGTATACCCGCGGCCTTTCCGAGCTGTTCCCGGAATCCGGCACGGTTCTCTGCGTGAAAAAGGATGATCTGCAATATGAGGATCTGCTCCGGCAGGCATTTGCAAAAGACTGCACTGTCCAGGCGGATCAGGATATTCTGATCGGCGGTGTTCGCGCCTTTCATGCCGAAAAGGGCATCATGGCCGATGAAACACTGGACACGATGCTGGAATCACAGCAGGAGTGGTTTGAAGAAACCTCTGGAATGTCTGTGGTCTGAGCCGTAATACCAACGATAACGGAGATGATTGAAGATGGAGAACCAAGATGTAATTTATGGTATTAACGGGCCGGTCGTAACAGTTAAAAATTCGCGCAGCTTTTCCATGATGGAAATGGTATTCGTCGGCAAGGAACGTCTGGTGGGTGAAATCATCGGCATTACCGATAAAGTGACCACCATTCAGGTCTATGAAGAAACCACCGGACTGCGTCCGGGCGAGCCGGTATTCGGTACCGGCAGCCCCATGAATGTTACGTTAGGCCCAGGGATTCTGGATAATATTTTCGACGGAATCGAGCGCCCGCTGAAGAAGATCGCAGACGATTCCGGTTCTGTGTTTATCTCCCGCGGCAGCAACGTGCCCGCGCTTGATCCCGACCTGCTCTGGGAGGTCACCGTCACCGTTCAGGTGGGTGACGAGCTTAAAGGCGGCGCTATTTACGCCGAATGCCCGGAGACAAAAATCATACGGCACAAATGCCTGGTACCGCCCTCGCTGAGCGGCACCGTGACGAAGGTGGCTGCAAACGGAAAATATCGTGCGAACGATACCGTTGTTGAGCTCACCGACGCAAAGGGAAACAAGCATGAGCTGACCCTTTGCCAGAGATGGCCCATCCGTACACCGCGCCCGGTTACGGAGCGCATGCAGCCCAGAATTCCGCTGGTTACCGGTCAGCGTGTCATCGACACCCTGTTCCCTGTAGCCAAGGGCGGCACCGCGGCTATCCCAGGCGGATTTGGAAGCGGCAAGACCATGACGCAGCACCAGCTTGCCAAGTGGTGCGACGCAGATATTATCATCTACGTCGGCTGCGGTGAGCGCGGCAATGAAATGGCCCAGGTTCTGCAGGAATTCTCAGAGCTGATCGACCCGAAATCCGGCCGGCCTATGACCGACCGTACCACCCTGATCGCGAACACCTCGAACATGCCTGTGGCCGCTCGTGAAGCGTCCATCTACACCGGCATTACCCTGGCTGAGTATTACCGCGACATGGGCTACCACGTGGCCATGATGGCTGACTCCACCTCCCGCTGGGCGGAGGCTCTGCGTGAAATTTCCGGCCGTTTGGAAGAGATGCCCGCAGAAGAAGGCTTCCCGGCGTATCTGCCCTCTCGTCTGGCGGAATTCTACGAGCGTGCCAGCTATACGAAAAACCTGAACGGCACCGATGGCTCCATTACGATCATCGGCGCGGTTTCCCCGGCAGGCGCGGACTTCTCCGAGCCTGTTACCCAAAACACCAAGCGTTTTACCCGCTGCTTCTGGGCTTTGGATAAAAACCTTGCCTACGCAAGACATTATCCGGCGATCAACTGGATGACCAGCTACAGCGAATATTCCGCCGACCTGCAGGATTGGTTCAAAGAGAATGTGGGCGAGGAATTCCTGGAGTACCGCAGACAGACCAACAATCTTCTTCAGGAAGAAAGCAAGTTGATGGAAATTGTAAAGCTGATCGGTTCGGACGTTCTGCCCGACGATCAGAAGCTCGTCATCGAAATTGCGCGTCTGATCCGCGTTGGCTTTTTGCAGCAGAATGCGTTCCACGCCGAAGATACCTTCGTGCCGCTGGAGAAGCAGAAGCTGATGATGAAGGTCATTTTGCACCTGTACCAGAAAGCGCGGCAGCTCATCGCAGCGTCCGTTCCCATTTCCAGCATTATGCAGGCCGGTCTGTTTGACAAGCTGGTGAAGATCAAGTACGATGTACCGAACGACAAGCTGGACTTGTTTGATGACTATATTGCAGAAATTGATAACACCGTGGCGGATATCATCAACAACTGATTGAGCCCCACGGAAAGAAGGCGGTTTTTTTATGATTCTTGATTATATTGGCGTCAAAGAAATAAACGGGTCGCTGATTGTGCTGGACGATGTGGAAAATGCCTCTTTTGAAGAAATTGTTGACATTCGTCTGGACAACGGCACCATGCGCCAGGGCCGAATCGTTCAGATGGACGGCAAGCGCGTGGTCATTCAGGTTTTTGACGGAACCCGCGGCATTTCTTTGGGCAATACCCGTACACGTCTGCGCGGCCGCCCCATGGAGATGCCCCTTTCCCCCGAGATTCTGGGCCGTGTGTTCGACGGCTCCGGCCGGCCGATCGACGGTTTGGGCAACATCTTCCCGCAGAAGCGCATGAATATCAACGGCACCCCGATCAACCCGGTGTCGCGCGTATACCCGGTCAACTACATCAACACCGGCGTTTCCAGCATCGATACGCTGATGACTCTGATTCGCGGACAAAAGCTGCCGATCTTCTCCGGTTCCGGTATGTCTCACAATGAGCTGGCCGTGCAGATCGCCCGCCAGGCAAAGATCACCGGCGCGGAGGGCGATAACTTTGCGATCGTGTTCGCCGCTATGGGCGTTAAGAACGACGTTGCGGAATATTTCCGCCGCTCGTTCGATGAATCCGGCGTTCTGCAGAAGGTTGTCATGTTCGTCAATCTGGCGAACGACCCGATTATTGAACGTACCCTGACTCCCCGCTGCGCGCTGACCACCGCGGAATACCTGGCATTCGAGCTGAACATGCACATTCTGGTCATCATGACCGACATGACCTCTTATGCGGAAGCGCTGCGCGAATTCAGTTCCTCCAAGGGCGAAATTCCCGGCAGAAAGGGCTTCCCCGGATACTTGTATTCGGACTTTGCCTCTCTGTATGAGCGCGCCGGCATGGTAGAGGGCAAAACCGGTTCTGTCACGCAGATCCCGATTCTGACCATGCCCAACGACGACGTAACGCACCCCGTGCCTGACCTGACCGGCTACATCACCGAGGGCCAGATCGTTCTGGACCGTACGCTCGACAGCATGGGGATTTACCCGCCCGTCGGCGTTCTGCCCTCTCTGTCCCGTTTGATGAAGGACGGTATCGGCGAAGGCTTTACCCGCGCGGATCACTCCGCGCTCTCGAACCAGCTGTTCGCCTCTTATGCGAAGGTAATGGACGCACGTTCACTGGCCTCTGTTATCGGCGAGGAAGAGCTCTCCCCTGTGGACAAACAGTATCTGCACTTTGGCAAGCTGTTTGAGCAGCAGTTCCTGACCCAGCGGCACAACGAAAACAGAACCATCGACCAGAGCCTGGATCTGGGCTGGAGACTGCTGTCTACCCTGCCCCGTTCTGAGCTGGATCGTGTGGACGATGCGGTTCTGAGCCAGTTCTACAAGCCGGAAACCGCAGCGAAGGATTCAGATGAACTGGACGAAGAAGCAGACGGAACCACCAATAACTAAGGCGAGGTGAGCGGCATTGGCGATTCAAATCGTACCAACCAAGGGCAATCTTCTTGCCACCAAGAAATCGCTTAGTCTGGCCCGCACCGGCTTTGAGCTGATGGACCGTAAGCGCAACATTCTGATCCGCGAAATGATGGCTTTGATCGAGCGGGCCAACGAGCTTCAGGATAAGATCGACAGAACGTATGACGCAGCCTACGCAGCTTTGCAGATGGCCAACGTTACGCTGGGTATCTGTGATAAGATCGCGGAGACCGTTCCCTACGACGACAACCTGAATGTGGCGTACCGCAGCGTTATGGGTGTAGAAATCCCCATGGTGTCTCTGGAACGTACGCCTCCCACGCTCAGCTACGGCCTGATGGACACAAACGCTATGATGGATGACGCCTACCTGAAATTCCGGGAGGTAAAGTATCTTACCGCAGAGCTGGCCGAGGTGGAAAACAGCGTTTACCGCCTGGCCGACAATGTGAAAAAGACACAGAAGCGCGCAAACGCGCTGAAGAACATCATGATTCCGCGTTTTGAGGAAACCGTGAAGTTCATTACCGACGCGCTGGAAGAAAAGGACAGAGAGGAATTCTCTCGCCTGAAGGTAATCAAGCGGCAGAAAACTGCCGGCTGACCGAAACACTTTCCAGATGGGTCATTTCCTATCAGAATGTCTTTCCCTGTAAGAAAAAAGAGCCGTAGGATTTTAAAATCCTACGGCTCTTTTTTTTTCATTTTAATCGCCTTGCTTTTTAATGATCGAGCTGCTGATAAAATCATTTGTATAGTCCAGATGCTTTCGCATTGCTGCAGCGGCCTTCAAAGCATCGTGGGCTTCAATTGCCCTGACAACCGCTTCATGCTGCTCCTTGACGATATTTCTGTTCTCCGGACTCTGGAACAGATTGCTCACCACGTCTTCAATGTACCTGTCTATCAGATTGGAAACCGCATACATCACATTGGTGATAAGATCATTTCCCGAGGCCTGTACAATTTTATAGTGTATTTTTTTATCGATTTCAGCGCTCTTTGCGGAATCATCCTCATGATTGAGTAAGCTCATCAGTTCCTTTATTTCCTGAAGCTCGGCGTCGCTGATGTTCTTTGCCGCCAAAGCGGCTGTTTCCGGTTCAATGATTTTTCTCAATTCCAGAATTTCATTTGTCTTGCTTCCATGCAGCATAAATGTCATTGAAATAGGTTCCAGAAGACTGTCCTCAAAGGATTCTTTGATAAAATTCCCTTCCCCTTGTCTGCACTCAATGATGCCCAGCATCTCTAAAGACCTTAAGGCCTCTCTGATCGATGTCCTGCTGACATTGAGCTGTTCACACAAATCTCTTTCCGAAGGCAATTGATCGCCGCATCTCAATTCCCCGTTTTGAATGATCTCTTTTATCTGCTCTATCACCTGTTCGAAAACCTTTGTCGGTTTAATTTCACGAAACATTTTAAAATCCTCCCGAAAATCAGTTTTATGGATTTCGCTCACAATTTCATGATTTCAATCAGCTCCAAAGGATCTTGAATCACTGCTTTAGCTCCATTCTTCCATAGTTCGTCCGCTTTTCGGAATCCCCATGCTGCACCGACCGCATACATGCCAGCCGCATCAGCCGTTTTCATATCGACCCCCGAATCACCAAGATACAGGAAATCGGAAACAGGGATTCCGGAAAGCTTCGATATTTCAAGCGCAGAGTATGGATCCGGTTTTTTCGGTATGCCTGTTCTGGCGCCGTAAACCAGTTCAAAACGCTTTAATCCGAAAAACTCATCAATCACTTCTTTGGTAAAGTGATGCGGCTTATTGGAAAGCACAAACATCCGTATTCCCGATTCCTCCAAACGGCGGAGCAATTCCTCGATTCCCGGATAAGGCTTTGTGGCCTGATTCCATCTTTTTTCATATTGCTTTTCAAGCTCATCCAAATACCGGTTTACTTTTTCTTCATCGCGTTCTTCTTCCGGTAAAGCGGATATCGCCAGGACTCTCATTCCGTTCCCGACAAACTGCTTGTATTTTTCTATGGCGTGTACAGGGAATCCATGTCTGCTCAATACAAAATTCATAGAATCGGCCAGATCCTGAATGCTATCCAGCAAAGTGCCGTCTACATCAAAAATAATTCCAGAGTAACTCATATTAAAATTCCTCCGCATGGTTTAATGAAAGAATACAACAAAGACATTCCATATGACCGGAGCTAAAAACACAGTGGTAATTCCCGAAACCGCCATCGTCAGACTGCTCATTGCCCCTTCAATTTCTCCCAATTCCATTGCCTTTGCCGTGCCGATCGCATGGGAAGACGCCCCTATGGCAATTCCAAACGCAATTTTATCGTCCATTTTGAAAAATTTATATAAAATAGGGCTTAAGATCGAGCCTATGATACCGGTAAGAATAATCGCCGCAACGGTGACCGACTGGATTCCTTCCAGCTGCTGTGAAACAGCGATTCCAATCGGTGTCGTAATGGATTTTGGAATCAGTGATCTGATCAGTACATCCGATATCCCCAAAAATTTTGAGCCCAGGATAACAAAAGTCATTCCGCAGATATTGCTGCATAGAACGCTTGTAAGGATCGGCAGGGCATTTTCTTGAAATAAAGCAAATCTTTTATACATGGGTAAGGCCAAAGCGACCGTCGCCGGATATAGAAAGAATGAGATGAATTGGCCGCCCGCATTAAAGCTTTCATAGTTGATATCCAGCTTCGTCAGTAAAACGATCACGATCACGATGGCAATCAGCAAAGGATTAAAGATGGAAAGCTTTATTTTTCGATTGATATAAATTCCTATTTCATAAGCGATTAACGACAGTAACACGCCGAATACCGGGGAGTGGGTAATTTCATTCATGGGAGTTTCCTTTTCTGAATAATTGAATGACAGATGCTGTTATGATCCAAACCACTGCTGTTGAAGTGATCAAAATGGTGATAAAACCGAACCAATTTCCCTTTAAGGCAGCAAATGAGGTGATCAGGCCCACTCCGGCCGGAATAAAGAAAAAAGACATATTCGACAGCAGAAATTCGCATACATCCTCAATCATTTCTACCTTGATAATTCCTTTGCGGAGCGCCAGAAAAAGCAGGACCAAACCGATAACAGAGCCCGGAACCGGCAGATGAAGCAGGGTCTGTAACACTTGTCCTGCAAAATAGGTAACTAAGATGATCATCAATTGTTTTAAATACTTCATTGGAAATTTGCGCTCCTCTTTGGATAGAATAAATTGGTATTATGGTCATACCAGTAATTACTATATCATTTTTTACTAATTATTTCAATTGACATGGACAGACAACGTTCCCTGAAAAGCATCCTGTTTTTTGGCGATTCCAGCGCTTTTCTGAATCATTATGGAAGCGTTTCAGCTAAGAATATGACCGGACTCAATGAGAATATCCGCCCTTTTATTACAAAACAGCCGCCGACTTAGAGCCTATCCATAAATTAAAACAAGGTGTAAAATAGGGACTGGTGAGAGAAGAATGAAAGAGAAGAAATCTTATCAGTCATGGACAATATCGGATGAGTTTTGGGAAGAAATCAAGGATAAGATACCAGTAAAAAAGCGGGACCCGCAGAAAAAGTATAAACACGCACCCGGACAAGGCCGTCCTCCGATACCGCCAAGGAAAGTGCTGGAAGGGATTTTTTACGTATTACGCACAGGATGCC